>NZ_JBKDRI010000001.1:0-10707 GCF_046341535.1 Acidovorax sp.
GATGAGGGGGCGCTACTTCCCACCCGTTCGGGCTGAGCTTGTCGAAGCCGGGGCGCGCCCCTCCAAAAAACCGTTCGGGCTGAGCCCGTCGAAGCCTGGCTGCACAGTGGCAACCCCTTTCCGTGCTGAAGGAAGAACCGGGATATCGCCCCGGCTTCGACGAGCTCAGCCCGAACGGACGGGGATAGTGCCTCGGCTTCGACAGGCTCAGCCCGAACGGGCGGGGGAGCCAGCAGCCAACAACCACACGGCCCATCGCTGCGCGACCCCCCGCAAGATCAGGCTGAGCGAAGCAACGGACCGAGCGGATGTCCGCGCCCCAACCCCTCTGCATGCGCCGAGGAGCGCAGCGGGCGGGGTGGCACGTGTGCCGAAGGACACACGCGCTTGGTGAACTGACTCGGTGCGGCTGTTTGAGCGAAGCGCCATAGGCGCGCAGCGAGTTCCGCAGCGTACCCCTCCCGCGAGCACCGCAGGTTGCCCGAAGCGAAGCGCAGGGACGCAGACAGTGGGGTCGCTCTTTCTTTGGTCACTTTCTTTCGGCGACGCGAAAGAAAGTGACTCGCCCGCCGGGGCGATATCCCGGTTCCGGCGCTCAACATAGGCACGCGGGTTGCCGCTGTCCAGCAGGGCTTCGACAGGCTCAGTCCGAACGGTGGTGGGGTAGTTCCAAGGCTTCGACAGGCTCAGCCCGAACGGTGGGGGGTACGCCCAGGCTTCGACGGGCTCAGCCCGAACGGTTGGGGGGGCGCCCCGGCTTCGACAAGCTCAGCCCGAACGGTGGTAGGGTAGTGCCCAGGCTTCGACAAGCTCAGCCCGAACGGCTGAAATCTCCCCCAAAGACCAAAACGCACAAACGCTATCGAATAAATAGCTAAAAGCGCTTACCCATCAAGCGCGATGGGCCCATCTGATCAAAGAATCACGCCGCAAAAGCCGCCGCATCCCGCTCATCTGCCGCAAAGTCCGGCAAGCCCTGCAGCGCCTCATAAATCGGCGCGAAGTCCACCGCCGTCATCTCAAACAGTTGTTCAAAACTGTCGATCACAAAATAGGTCTGCTGGTAGGTATCGATCTTGTAGCGCGTGCGCATGGTGCGCTCGAGTGCCAGCGGTATGCGCTGCGGCTCGGGGCTTTGCACGCAATAGGCCAGTTCCCCGGCCGAACTCAGGATGCCCGCCCCGTAGGCCCGCAGCCCCTGCGCCTCGCGGATCAGGCCGAACTCGATCGTGTACCAGTACAGGCGGCTGAGCATCTCGCAGGCGCCCAGGCCCTGGGCCTTCAGGCCGCCCTGGCCGTAGCGCTGCACGTAGTCGGCAAACACCGGGTTGAACAAAAGCGGCACATGGCCGAACAGGTCGTGAAAGATGTCCGGCTCGACGATGTAGTCGAACTCCTCGGGCGTGCGGATCCAGTCCGTCACCGGAAATTGGCGATTGGCCAGCAGTGTGAAGAACGGCACCTCGGGGATCAGACCCGGCACGCCCACCAGTTCCCAGCCGGTGGCCTTGTACAGCCGTTCGTTAACCTCTTCAAAACGTGGGATGCGGTCGCTGGCGCCCAGCGAGGGCAGGGCGTCGATAAACGCCTGGCTTGCCAGGCCGGGCAGCAGGGCGCGCTGGCGCTCGTACAGGCGGCGGTAGGTGTCGTGGTCGGCGGCGGTGTAGGCCGCATAGTTCTGGCTGCAGGTGTAATTGGCGCTGGCGCGGCTGTAGTCGCCGCGCGGCGGGCGATCGCTGGCGCCATACACCACGGGTTTGACGGCGGTTTCGGCGGTCATGGCGCGCTCCTGTTCACTCAGGCCTTCTTGTCCTCAAGCACGCCACGGCGGATCTGGTCGCGCTCGAGCGACTCAAACAATGCCTTGAAGTTGCCTTCGCCAAAGCCGTCGCGGTAGTCGCCCTTGCGCTGGATGAATTCGAAGAACACCGGGCCCAGCATGGGGGTTGAGAAGATTTGCAGCAGCAGGCGCGGCGTGCCGTCGGCGGTGGTGCCGTCCAGCAGGATGCCGCGCGACTGCAACTCGGGCACCGGCTGGCCGTGGCCGGGCAGGCGGGTGTCCAGCATCTCGTAGTAAACGTCGTTGGGGGCAGTGGCCAGCGGCACACCGGCCATGCCCAGCTTGTCCACCACGGCGAGCAGGTCGTCGCAGATCAACGCGATGTGCTGAATGCCCTCGCCGTTGAACTGCATCAAAAACTCTTCAATCTGCCCGCCGCCCTGTTTGGACTCTTCGTTCAGCGGGATGCGGATCTTGCCGTCGGGTGCCGTCATGGCCTTCGACGTGAGGCCCGTGTATTCGCCCTGGATATCAAAGTAGCGGATCTCGCGAAAGCCAAACAGCTTTTCGTAAAAGCCCGCCCAAAAACCCATGCGGCCGCGATACACGTTGTGCGTGAGGTGGTCGATTTCATTGAGGCCATGGCCCACGGGGCGGCGGTCCACGCCTTCGATGAATTCAAAGTCGATGTCGTAGATGGACTTGCCATCTTCAAAGCGGTCGATCAAGTACAGCGGCGCGCCGCCAATGCCCTTGATGGCGGGCAGGCGCAGTTCCATGGGGCCGGTGGGGATGTCGATGGGCTGTGCGCCCAGCTCCAGGGCGCGCTGGTAGGCCTTGTGCGCATCCTTGACCCGAAACGCCAGGCCGCAGGCCGAGGGGCCATGCTCGGCACCAAAGTAGGCCGCCTGGCTGTGGGGCTCCCGGTTGATGATGAAGTTGATGCCGTTTTGGCGGTACAGCACCACGTCCTTGGAGCGGTGGCGGGCCACCAGCGTGAAACCCAGTTTTTCAAAGACGCTTTCCAGCACGCCGGGCGTGGGCGAGGTGAACTCCACGAACTCGAACCCCATCAGGCCCATGGGGTTGTCCCAGGCTTCGATCTGGGCGGCGGTTTGTTGCGGCAGGGCGGCGGTCATGGGTGTGTCTGTCCTGTGGTTGGGTCAATGTCTACCTGAAACTGTAGGCTCGGAGCGCCTCATGTTTTGGTCGAAATCAAGGTGCTGACCCGCCTGGTTTGCAGGATTTTTGCGAATCAAGAGGCGCGCGCGCAATTGATCGCGCTTGAAGCGGCAGCGCCGGAAATCCTGAATGTGACCTGCCGCATCGCGGTGGCGCTGCGCCCCCCCGGGGGCGGGATCTGGTTTTGGCCCCTCAGGACAACCCCTTGGATGCTGCGAAAGCTGCGCGGCGGGCTGATCCGTCGTACGATCCTGCGCCATGCAATCGATCAACGCACTCGACAAGCTGGACAAGGCCATCCTGCGCCGTCTGCAGGAAAACGGCCGCGAAACCTACGACGTGGTCGGCGAGCAGGTGGGCCTGTCGCCCAGCGCTGTGCTGCGGCGCGTCAAGCGCCTGGAAGAGGCCGGCATCATCAGCCGCTACGTGGCCCTGGTGCCGCCCGAGGCGGTGGGCCTGGGGCTCACGGCCTACCTGAACGTGCGGCTCGAAAAACACACCGAAAGCCACAAGCGCAACCCGATGGACCTGTTTCGCGCCAGCGTGCAGACCTGGCCCGAGGTGGTCGAATGTGCATCGCTCACCGGCGAGATGGACTATCTGCTGCGCGTGGTCGTGGCCGACATGGCGCACTACAGCCGCTTCATCATGGACACCCTGCTCAAGCACCCCAGCGTGCAGGACTGCAAGACCAGCTTTGTGCTCGACCGCGTGAAGGCGACCACGGCTGTGCCCTTATGACAATCAGTGCGCACCGTGGCGTGGCATCGCTGTCCGGGTCGAGGAAGGGTGGTTCTCAGCATGATGATCTCAATCGATGACCTGCAGTTCGGCTATGGCCGCCACCTGCTGTACCAGGGCTTTGCAGCCCGCGTGGAACAGCCCGGCATCTACGGGCTTTTCGGGCGCAATGGCAGTGGCAAGTCCACGCTGCTCAAGCTGCTGTGCGGCCTGCTCACGCCCTGGGCCGGGCGCATCCAGGTGCTGGGGCACAACCCGCGCGAACGGGCGGCAGACCTGCTTGCGGCCGTCTACATCGTGCCGGAAGAGTTTCACCTGCCCAACCTCACGTGCGCTGCGCTGGCAGCGACCCAGGGCGTCTTCTACCCGCGTTTCTCATCTGTCTTGCTGAACGAGTACCTGGCGCATTTCGAGGTGCCGCAGCAGGAGCGTTTTGAGTCCATGAGCCTGGGGCAAAAGAAAAAGGCCGCCATCGCCTTCGCGCTGGCCACGGGCACACCGTTGCTACTGATGGACGAGCCCACCAATGGCCTTGATATCGTGGGCCGTGCGCAGTTCCGCAAGCTGCTGCAGCGCCCCGAACATGCTCACCGCGCCGTGCTCATCAGCACCCACCAGGCGCACGACCTGGAGAGCATCCTGAGTCACATCTGGTTCATCGATCAGGGCCGTCTCGCATTGGCCGCACGCATGGACGACCTCGCGCGCCTGCTGCACATGGGCGTGGCGCATGACGCCGCAGCCCTCGCGCAAGCCGGTGGCGGTACTTTGCTGTACCAGGAGAGCATCGGACACCAACTGGCCTATGTGGCGCTGCGCAGCCACGAGCCACCGGGCGCACCCGCACCGTCGGGGAGCTCGGTCCAGCTGGAGCTTTTGTACAAGGCGCTCAGCCTGAATCGGGACACGGTACTGAAGGCCCTGGCCCCGTTGCACCATGCATTGACGCACCGGGAGGAACACGCATGAATTCTCCGTCCGCACCCGCCCCGCCGTCTGCGCCGCGGGCGTCCCCCGGCAGCCCGCGCTTTTCGTGGAGCCGCTTCCAGCGCCTGGCCCGGGCCCACTGGGCAGAGCACGCGCGGCAGTATCTGGGCCACCTGGCGGTGACTGGCGTGCTCTACGGCGTGTTGCTGCTCTTTACTCTGAGCGTTTCGCGCGGCACGGTATTCACGACCGGTGGGCAGTCGGCTTATTACTTCTGGGGGCTGTACCTCACCGGCTTTGTGTTCGCGGGGCGGTACTTCGACGGCATGGCGCGGCGTGAATCCGCGCTGCTGACGCTGATGCGGCCGGCTTCCGTGCTGGAGAAATGGCTGCTGTGCGTGGTGGTCGTCGCGGTGGTGTACCCGTTGTGCTACACGCTGCTGTTTCTGGCGATGTCGTGGCCTGCGCAGGGCGTGGCGCTGGCGTTGCGCGCGAGCTGGCAGCAGGCGGGGGCGGTGGACCCGCAGGACTATGCGCTGTTCGTGCCCTTGGTGCGCACGCCGCTGCGCGAGTCGCTGCTGAGCATTCCGCAGCAATGGGGCTTCTTCATCGTGGCCTGGGCGCTGCAGGCCGTCGCGGTCACGGGCTCGCTGTACTTTCGCCGGGCGACCATGCTCAAGACGCTGGCACTGTGCGTGGTGCTGTTCGTCATCACCGTGATGACTGGGGCCCTCTCCGGTGCGCGGGGTGAAGTGCTGGTTGCCTGGTGGAATGGCCGCGCGGGCTGGGGCGACATGGCTCTGCACGCAATCAACGCGGTGCTCTGGCTGGCGTTGCCGCTTCTTCTGTGGGGGCAGACCTACCTGCACCTGCGCGATAAGGAACTGCTGTGATGGCAAAGACGCAGTCCCGTATCACAGCCTCAGCCGCCTCGCGCCCGTGGGGACCTTGGCTTTTCACGGGCATCTGGGTGGTGTTCTGGGGCCTCTTGGCGCTGAGCGGGCTGGATCGCTTCAAGGACCTTGCGGGGGCGGAGCATCGCTATGCCATTGCCGCAGCGCAACTCTCGGGGGTGAGGCACCTGCGCGTGGAACGAAACCCTGGCGAGACGCACAGCTATATGCCCCAGACGCGGGTTGTACTCGGCGGCGCCAGCGAGATGGCGCTGACCCTGGAAAGCCGCTTCGACGGCCGGCGCGGAGGCTCTCGCAAGCCCGCGCAAGCCTCGTCAGAAGCCCGCCCCGAGCTACCGATCAAGGCATTTCGCGAGGGCGACATCCTGGTGCTGCGCTGGCTGCCTCCGGTGCGCACGCAAGGCCAGAAGCGCTCCGAGGACGACGACATGTGGATTCGCGAGATCACGCTGCCGCCACAGTTCCACAATCTTTCGCTGTCCCACGCCGTGGTGGAGGCACTGGAGCCTGTGGAGCGCCTGACGGTCTCGGGCCGGTCCGTAGAGGTGCGCGGCAAGGTGGCCCACCTGGACCTGCAGTCCGCGCGGTGCGGTCGTTGCGCCATGGCTTTGGGCGCAGGGCAGGCGGACGATTGCGCAGCGCACGCTCAGCATGGGCGGGACGCTACGCTGGAGGTCATGGCGGGCAGCATGCAGTCCGTGCGAATTGCGGCGGACATGGGCCAGGTGGTACTCAAGGCTACACAGGGGCTGCAAAAACTGGACTTGCGCCTGGGCGACGACGTTGCTTTGTCGGTGGATCGGGTCGGGGTGTTGCAACTGGCGCGTCATTCCGAAGGGGATGCCGATGATGGTGGATGCGGTGCGGCCAGTGGACCCCGGCCGATGCTTGTACCGTCCAGTCCGCTGGAGCTGGTTCGTATCGAGAACCGTCCGGCGCAGGGCCAGTAGCATTCGCGACGGCGGCGTGGTTGCTCTCCGGCCAAGGCCGCGGCGGTAGCGTGGCGATGTGCTGCAAAAAGCGCACTGTGGCCCCTCCCAATCCGCATTCAGTGCATCCTCGCGAGGGTGATGGAGCGCTTGCTTTGGTGCCGGCGGCGATGCGGCCGAATCCTTTTTGGATGGCGTTTAAACCTAAAAACGGCAGTTGACCGCTTGTCATCTTGCCGCACACCGCATGGACTCGAGCCTTGGGCTGTTTTTGCAGCCTCACCTTTGGGGTGACAGCGCTATGCACTTGCCAGCACCGCTTTTGGAGCGCCATGCGGTGTTGCTTCTCCTTGCAGGCACGAGCCTGCCGCGTCGTCGCGCCTTGCCTGGCGCCCCAACAGCAGCGCTGGCAAATGCATCCAACTGCCGTTTTTAGGCTGTGCTATTGTCATCGCCACGGGTCGCCCCTGCCATTGACCCGCTGAATCCAAAATCAGCCACTTGCGCACGACCATCGGGCACAAGTAGCTATAACTTTTATAGCGTACCCACTCAGGGCAGATCGCGATTGGGTTCGGGTGCCGACGCATCGCGCGGCCCCACCCTGCCCAGGCGGGCCTTGAGCGACTGCGGCTGCCCCGTGAGGAGGGCGGCGTAGTTGGTGGTGTTGGCCAGCACCTTCTTGACGTAGTCGCGGGTTTCGGCAAAGGGCACGTTCTCGGCCCAGATGGCGGCTTCCAGCACGGGGCCGTTGCGCCAGTTGCGCGGCCGGCCCGGGCCTGCGTTGTAGGCGGCGGCTGCCAGCGGCATCGAGCCGGCAAAATCATCCAGCGCCAGCTTGAGGTACGCCGTGCCGATGGCGATGTTGGTTTCGCGGTCGTTGATCTGGTCGGGCGTGAAGTTGGTCAGGCCGATCTTCTTGGCCGTCCATCGCGCTGTGGCGGGCATTACCTGCATCAAGCCCGAAGCGCCCACATGCGAGCGCGCGTCCATGATGAAGCGGCTTTCCTGGCGGATGAGGCCGTACACATAGGCCGGGTCAAGCCCGATGGCCTGCGCGCGTTCGACCACACTGCGCTGAAAAGGCGTGGGAAAGCGCTGCGACGCGTCAATGACGCTCTTGGTGCGTTCGCTGGTGTTGATGCAGCGGTCCCACACCTCGCGCTCGCAGGCAAAGTCGGCTGCCGCCAGCAGTTCGCGTTCTGGCATGCCGCCGCTTTGGTGCAGGTTGGTGGTGTAGTTCCACTCGCGCACGCCCTCGCCGCGGATGCCCAGCACAATGGCGTACAGCGCGCGGTTGAGGCCCGGATTGGCCCGCGCCGCGGCCTTTTCTTCCGCCGTGAGCGGGGCGGGCGCGGGGGGGGTAGCGATGCGCTGGCCCAGCTCTTCCAGGGCCAGTTGCTCGTAAAAACCGTGGGTTCCCGCAAAGCCTTCGAGAATCTGCCTGGCCTCGGCACGGTCTGCTTCGGTGGGCTTGCCGGCCAGCAGCGCGCGGGCCCTCCAGTAGGCCCAGGTGCTTTCCTGGCGGGCCTGCGGACTCATGGCATCCACCGCCTTGCCCACCACTTTCCACTGCCCTGCGCGCAGTGCCGCGCGCACCTTCCAGCCCAGCAGATCGTCGTTCAGATCGCTGTCGCGCGTGACGTTGGCAAAGTAACCTGCCGCCGCCGGGCTGAGCTTTTGCGCGGCGTTTTTGCCGATCACGCCCCAGACCCAGTTGCGCTCCTCGGGCGAGAGGTGGACGCTCCACTTGTTGTCAAGCTGCTGGGCGGCTCCGTCGGCATCGGTGGTGGCCAGGCGGATCAGTGCCAGCGTCACCAGTTCCTGGCGCGCCGTACCCCGGGCTGTGGCGCGCGAGTGCAGGTAGCGGGTGGGGGAGTCCAGCACGTCCTTGAGCTGGGGTAGCCCATCGGGCGACACAATCTCGACCGCTGCGCGCACCGCGCGCGGGCGGTTGGCCTCGGCGCCCAGGCGGGCCTTGCGCCAGATGTCCAGCGGCGACAGCCGTTTGTAGCCATACAGCTCCCGCGCCGCGTGGGTGCAGCCGTCGTCGGCATCGCGCTGGGCGTGCCAGCTGTTGCGGACATCCTCGGCCACATTGGCGGGGGCCGTGCCCTTGATCTGGTCGATCAGCAGCGCGTAGCAGCGCACCTCACGGTCGTCGGACATGCGGTACTGCGGGTGCTGCTCGGCAAAGCGTGGCCAGTCGCGGCGCTGGCCCAGCAGCAGCAGCCAGTCGTTGCGCAGGCGGTCCTCCTGGTAGGTGCCGGCGTAGCGCTGCAAAAACCCCTGGATTTCCTGCGGGGACGCGTCGGCCAGGCGCAAGCGCAGTTCCCAGTAGGCAGCCCAGGGCTCCAGCACGTGACCCCGGGCCGCTGGCAAGAGCTGTTCGAGCTTCTTGCGGTCGCCCTTGCGGAACGCCTGGTGCATCTCCAGCAAGGTCGCGTCGCCACGGTTTTGCGCCATGACAAGGGGCGTGGCAGCAGCCAGTACAGTGGCTGCAACAAGGGGTGTCAAAATCGCTCTGAGCAAATGCATGGGGGAATTATCTGATGGACAAAGCAGCCCTTCGGCGCGCGTTGGTAGAAGAACGTCTGAACCTGCCCGACCGCCTACAACGGTCCGACCTGCTGCAGCAGGTCATGCGCATCTGGCTGATCAACCGGCCGGACACGGTCATTGGTGCGTACTGGCCCATCAAGGGCGAGTTCGACCCCCTGCCCGCCCTGCACCGCTGGAAGGAAGACGGCGAGCTGCTGGACGAGCCCCAGCGCCGCCGCATCGGCCTGCCGGTGGTCAACAAGCTGCACAAAACACTGACCTTTCATGCATGGTATCCCGGCTGCCCCATGGAGGAAGACGCCTACAGCATCCCCAAGCCCAAGGACACCGAGGTGATCACGCCCACGCTGCTGTTCGTGCCCTGCGTGGGCTATGCCGCCGGTGGCTACCGGCTCGGTTATGGCGGCGGTTTTTACGACCGCACGCTGGCCACACTGCAGCCCAGGCCGTTCACGGTGGGGCTGGGCTTCACGAACGGCTACCTCGATGAATTCGAGCCCGACGAGTTCGACCTGCCGCTCGACGCCATCCTGAACGACAACGGGGTCGTCTGGCCGGTGTGATGCGCTCGGGCGCGGCGCATTGATGTGCCGATTGCATCAATGAGGGCGTTCATCGGCATCACCCGCGGCGCGCCGTTCCGCTAGCATGCGGATTCGTCTCAGAACCCGTTGACAGGTGCCCCATGCTCAAGCTCCACATCGGCAACAAGAACTACTCCTCCTGGTCCATGCGCCCCTGGGTGCTTTTGCGCCAGGCGGGCATTGCGTTCGAGGAAGTGCGCGTGCGCTTTGACAGCTTTGATGCCGGCTCCGAGTTCAAGCGCACCATCAGTACAGTCAACCCGACGGGCAAGGTGCCGGTGCTGGCCGATGGTGATCTGGTGGTGTGGGACACCCTGGCCATTGCCGAATACATCGCCGAGACCTGGCCTGACAAACAGCTGTGGCCAGCGGACCGCAAGGCGCGTGCCCGCGCTCGCAGCATCTGTGCCGAGATGCACAGCGGCTTCACCGCCCTGCGCGGCAACTGCCCCATGAACATCGAGGCCAGCCTGCCCGATACCGGCGCCCTGATCTGGCGCGACAGGCCCGGCGTGCGCGCCGATGTGCAGCGCCTGATCGACATGTGGAGCGCCCTGTTGCAAGAGCATGGCGGCCCCATGCTGTTTGGCCAGTTCACCGTGGCCGATGCCTACTTTGCGCCGGTCTGCATGCGCCTGGCCACCTATGCGCTGCCCTTGCCACCGCACATTGCGGCCTATGTGCAGCGGGTGCGTGCGCTGCCGGGGGTGAAGGCCTGGATCGACGATGCCCTGGCCGAAAAGGATTTCCTGGACTTCGAGGAACCCTACCGGGTCAAGCCCGCCGCCTGACCACTCGGCCGCCTTCACCCACGTCCGCGGTCTGGCGCGGCCGCCATGCAGTGCGCCGACCGGGACCCTGGCTCAGCGACGCTACCGGAACTGCTTGCGCAAAAACGGCTTGTGGCGTGCGATGTGCTCCATTTGCGCCGGGGCGATGGTGCCGCCCACCCGAGTTCGACACGAAGCGCTGTAAGTACTTGATCTATATAGATCGCGTTCGCGAATTGCCACTACAAGAGGCTTAATTGGGGGTCTGGATTGGGGTTCTTGACGTTCAGTGCGGCAAGCGTGCTGGCTTGCTCTCGG
>NZ_JBKDRI010000002.1:0-7813 GCF_046341535.1 Acidovorax sp.
GCCAGCCGTTCTAGATAGCGCAGGGTAGTCCAGCCGGCAACGATGATCATGACCACGAAAAGCAAAGCCGTCAGCCCGACCTCTTTGCTTTGACTGCGCCAGGGAAGCAGGGCTTCGTCCAGCGGGATGCTCACCGCCACTCGCAGATCCTGGTAAAGGATGGGTCGAGACACCACCAGGGCGGGCGCGCCCGTCAGACGCGCGGGCGCCTGCCACTGCTGCCCCAGCACCGCCAGTTCGTCCAGGGGAGGGGAGAGCACTGCGGGCACGGAGTCATCACGTCCTGGTGCGCTCAAAAGCAGTTGTCCGCCAGCACGCTCTAGCGTCACTTGCAAACCGCGGATCTCTGCGCCTTGGAGAAGTACCTCGCTGATGGCCGACACGGGCAATTCAGCAATCGCAACGACCACCGACTGGTCGGCCAGGCGGAGCTGCCGCGCAAGGTACAGGACCCGCTCAGAGCTGGCAAAGCTGACCATGGGCGCACTGATCAGCAACGTAGAAATGGGTTGCGCCACCACCTCATCCAGAAAACCGTCTGGCAGCCTCGACGCCATCCGGGCTCCGCCAGCATCCGATGACACAAGGCTTTTGCCCTCGGCGTCCAGCACGGCGGCATATCGCACCATCAGGTTCTGTAGCGCCATACCGCGCAGTCGGTGGCTGGCTGAGCGCGCATCGATCTGGCCAGCGCGTTTGGAAGACAGCTCCAGCAGTTCGTCAATGCCAGCCAACAGTACATCGACCTCCAGCAGTGACCGGTTGAGCGCTGCTTCGGCGCCCGCGAGAAAGCGGAAAGCCTGCGCTTGGCTATCCGCCAGGGCGACCTGCCGCCCGTTCCACACCAGGGTGGCCGATACTGCAAGCACGGCCATTACAAAGATCCCACCCCCCGCCGCGACGAGAGCCCGAATCCGAAGCGGCAAGGCTGACGTGCTCATTTCGGCGAATTGACAACAAGCCCGCGCGCCGGGCCGATGGTCTGGTTCCATACCTGGGCGCACAGCGCGCCGCAGCGCTCCACCCAGCGTGGAAGGATGGTCGATTCCAGTATTTCCCGACGCCTGATTTCATCCTTCTGCGAGACGGGTACCAAAGTCATGCTCCCCTTGCGACCGCCTGTGCAGCTGGAGGCCCCCTGGTTGCAGGCCATGCCTTCCATGGTTTCGCGCTCCGACTCCTCCCAGATGGCCGCTTCCAACCGAGGCAGCTCCTTGCGCAGCAGGGTCCGAAGATCTACAGGAAGCGCCTGCCAGGCGGCCCGATTGGCTCCAAATACCGCCAGGCCCCAGGTGACCGGCAGGGCGTGAACATGCGTCGTGAGACGGTGCAACCCGACGGTGTTTCCAGACATGGTACCGGTGATCGCGCACTCCGTGCTGCCCGCGGTCAGGCGTGGAACCATCTCGGAGAACCCCGTCAGCACAGGCACGCCACCCAGCGCACCTACGAAATCCGCCTGGGTGGAGGACGAAACACGGGTGCGCCGCCCCGCCAGTTCAGACAGGGATTGCAGGGGCTTCTTACAAAACACAACCTGCGCCGGATACACGTAGATCGCCAGGACCTCAATGCCATGCTGCTCACGCAGTGCCTTTTCCAGGTAGGGGCGAAACGCCGCGAGCGTCACCCTGAGTGTCGCAATATCTGGATTGAGCCCCGCAAGATCCGGCGCGGTGTACTCGGGATGTTGTGCGGTAAAAGAGCTCATGAGCGCTGTCCCGAATGGCACAACGCCCAGCTGCAGCAGCCTCAACATTTCCAGGCCAGGGACACCAGCACGGTCAAAGGGGACGATTTCGGCGTCGTAGCGACCTGCGCTGAGGCGCTCAAGTTCCTGCGTCCAAAATGGCTCTTCCTGGCGGGTGTACTGGTTGATGGAACCAAGACCGCCCACGATCCTCAACTTGAATGACGCCGGGGCGCCTGCAGGGGCTGCCGGTACTGCTGGACTGACCGATGCGGCAGCATGGGAGCGTCCGGGCATGACCGACAGCAACACGATGGCTGCGGACAAGGCAACCTGAAGCAGGAAACGCAACGCCGCAAAACAGAAATGCATGGGATAAACCTGCCCAGAGTTGCAGAGGTACGTAGAACCGCGACCGGCTGACCATTGTGCTCAATTGCGAACAGTATGCGGGGGAAATGTCAGAAAAACACCACTATTTGAGCCAGTCGCGCGCACCGCGAATCGAACCGATGCAGCCTACAGCATTCGCGCACGCAATCATGCAGTCCGCTTAAAACGTGCCAGGATAGGCGCCACCGTCGGCGAGGACATTCTGGCCGGTCATGTAGCCAGCATGCACGCTGCACAGGAACGCGCAGATGGCACCAAACTCCTCGGCTGTTCCATAGCGACCTGCGGGGATCTGCGCCTGGTGGGCCCTCCGCACATCCTCGACGGACCGCCCGGACTTGCTGGCAGTCGCTGCTACGGTGGATGCCAGCCGGTCTGTATCGAACTTGCCCGGCAGCAGATTGTTGATGGTGACTCCACGTGCCGCGATCGGGCTGCGCGAGACACCCGCTACAAAACCGGTCAGACCGCTGCGTGCGCCGTTGGACAAGCCCAGGATATCGATCGGCGCCTTGACAGCGCTGGAGGTGATATTGACTATACGACCGAAACCGCGCAACGCCATGCCGTCCACCGTGGCTTTGATAAGTTCAATCGGTGTGAGCATGTTGGCATCCACTGCCCTGATCCAGGCGTCACGATCCCAGTCGCGAAAATCGCCAGTGGGCGGACCGCCTGCGTTGGTTACCAGGATGTCGAAATCGCGCCCGGGCCCGCCGGGGGCAGCCAGTACGGCGTCTCGGCCTTCACGCGTGGTGATGTCGGCCGCGACAGCGATCACCTTTGCTCCCGACGCGCCCCTGTCGGCCCCAAGTCGCCGGGCCGCGTCCCCAAGGGCCTGAGCATCGCGGGCGTTGATCACCACACTGACACCTTCGCGCACGAGGGCTTTCGCGCATCCATATCCCAGCCCCTTGCTTGCACCACACACCAGAGCCCATTTGCCAGCGATTCCCAAATCCATCCACCACCTCCGGTTTGGTTGCTGCCAGGTGGCAGCGCGCTGAAATCATAAATGCGGGTTGACACTAACGCCAGCAAGGCAACGGCGGTGGGGTCGCCGATCGCAGGTGGCGCGTGCGCGCAGGAGATGACGCTGCTCTTGCGCGCCACGCGTTGACTCGACTCCCCTGTCGACCATGGCGCAAGCAAGCGTTGCCCAGCTGGACGCAGACACAGCCGACAACCGCAGCAGCACCTCCGAGCGACACGCGAAACGACATGACCAGGCGTGCTGAGCGCTGGGCGACTGCTATCTCCAGTCGATCGCCAGACGCTACGCGTTTATGCGTTACTCGGCTGCACCGGTACGAGCCATCCGGGTAAACACAAAGATGCCGACAAGCACGAGTGCGGTACCGGCTGCCACCCACACGGTAAAGGGCTCGCCCAGAATCCAGATTCCCATGAGGATCGTGGACAAGGGGCCCACCATGCCCGCCTGCGCGGCCATCCCTGCACCGATGCGTTCTATAGCCATCATCACCATCAGCACGGGCGCTGCCGTGCACAGCGTGGCATTGATGACCGACAGCCAGATCACCTCGGGTGCCACTACCGCAGCGCTGAAAGGCCGCAGCACCACAAACTGCAACAGGCACAACAGGCATGCCACCGTGGTCGCCAGCCCCACCAGTCGCAGCGAGCCAAGCCGCTGCACCATTTCACCGCTATACACCAGGTAGATGGCATAGCTCACGGCGCTCAAGAACACCAGTAGCGAGCCTAGTGCTACGTTTGGGCCCTGCAAACTGGCCTCATGCCCGAAAACCAACAGGACGCCCAAGTAACTCACAAACATGCCCCCCGCCTGCGCCCAGCGGATACCCCGCCCGTACAAGGCCCAGCCCAGCAGCACCACCAGGGTTGGGTTAAGGTACAGGATCAACCGCTCCAGACTGGCGCTGACATACGCCAGCCCGGCAAAGTCCAGAAAGCTGGCGAGGTAATAGCCCGTGAACCCCAGGCCCAGCACGCCGAGCCAGTCTTTTCGAGACAGCGGTTGCTTGCCCCGGCTGGCCCACCAGGCCATGAAGGCAAAGATGGGAAGCGCAAACAGCATGCGGTACATGATGAGCGTCACGGCGTCCACGCCGTAGCGGTAGGCAAGCTTGACGATGATGGCCTTGCCGCTGAAGGCAATGGAGCCCACAAGCGCAAGCAGCAGTCCGGTTGCAAGACCTTGTTTAGCGGCTTGGGCCATGGTTTAACGGGGCTAAAAGCACGGATGTCGATGGATGGAAACGGTACACGTCAGACTGACCCTAAAAACGGCAGTTGACCGCTTGTAATCTTGGCGCACACTGCATGGACTCGAGCCTTGGGTTGTCTTTGCAGCCTCACCTTTGGGGTGACAGAGCTATGCACTTGCCAGCACCGCTTTTGGAGCGCCATGCGGTGTTGCTCCGCCTTGCAGGCACGAGCCTGCCGCGTCGTCGCGCCTTGCCTGGCACCCCAACAGCAGCGCTGGCAAATGCATCCAACTGCCGTTTTTAGGCTGACGGACAGATGGCTCGCGCGCCCTCCTGTACCAGTCGCTGACCGCTACGGACTGGTCCCTGCCCGGATACCCCGCAACGTCTGGCCGATGCCCAACCAAGCCCCATAGTGTGTCACCCTGGCCGCGTGCCCGCTACAGCGGCCGCGCGGGGTGGCAGCCGCCAGCCTGGACGTCAGCGTGGTCGACGGTCAGCGACTCTTTCCACGGGCAGGGGCCCCGCCACGTTCACTGCGGATGCTTGCGAAATACCCGATGGTGCAACCGGCGCATAGACCACCACACACCCACGGCAACCAGCGGAATGGCAGCAGCAGCCGTCGACTCAGGGGAAAAAGACCAGCCCAGCGGCTCAGCGCCTTTAGCAAGGTAGCTGACCAGGCCGACGATGTAGTAAGTGATGGCCGCCACGGACAGACCTTCCACCGTGGACTGCATTTTCAGCTGCATATCCTGACGCTGGTTCATGGTCTTGAGCAGAGCCTGGCTGCTTTGCTGCTGCTCTATTTCCACCCGCGTACGCAAGAGGTTGCTCATGCGCGAAACCCGCTGCGACAGCGCGTCCTGGCGCCGTGTAGCCCATTCGCAGGTACTGCGCGCGGGGGTGAGCCGCCGATCCATGAATTCACGTATCGTCTGCATCCCCGCCAGGCGCGACTCATCGATGTCCTCGATGCGCTTGTCCAGCAACGCAAAGTAGGCGCTGCTGGCGGAAAAACGCGAATGCGTGGCGGCATACTGACTTTCCACCTGCCCGGCCAGGCGCGTGAGCCGGTCCAGCAATGCGGGTTCCGCATCCCTGTTGGCCGTGCGGATGGCGTTGGCAAGCTCGGCGAGTTCGCGTTCCGCAAATGCCAGCACGTTCGCCGCCTCGCGAGCCGCCGGAAGGCCCAGCAATGCGGCCATACGGTAGGTTTCGATCTCCAGCAAACGCTGCACCAGACGTCCTAATCGGCGCGGTGCCATGCCTGCGGCGAGCAGTACCATGCGCGAGAAGCCGTCGGGATGGATCGCAAAGTCGGTATACACCTCCCCATAACCGCCGGCCACGGTGGAGGCGACCATCGTGTCCTCATGCAGGACATGCGTGACCTGCGCGTCCGAGCCGAACGACTGCGTGGGCAGCACCCACAAATTCAGGCTGCAAAGACACTGGCCCGGCAGTGCCGCCAGCCAGTCGCGCGGAACCGCATCGATCGCGCTGACCGGGTCACGATCGACAAGGACCTCCTCGGTCGCCGACGCCATGAAGGTCCAAGAGACAAACTCGGTATGCATCTCCCAGCGCAGGCGGAAGGCACCCAGGTCCATGCGCAAATGGGTCGTGTGGGCATCGGGCAGTGCCAGGTGATGGTTACGCAGCAACTCGGCCACATGGGAGCGGCTGGCCTCACGGCCCGCTGCATCCGCAATCATCACGATATGTGCAATGGCCAACGGCGCCGTCATCGACTCGGGTGGACGCGCGTGGATTTCGTTGTGCAACATGGTCCGGTGGGGATGCTGCGCGGGGTGAAATGGAGTAGACATGCGAACCTCTTTGCGCGATTGTCCACCGACACCGCTCGCCGTCCGTCAGGATGCCTGCAAAAAAACAACGGCACCCGAAGGTGCCGTTGTGGGAATTTTGCCGGGCGTACCCGGCTGGGCAAGGTCAGTCTTCGACGAAGGCTTCTTCGCGCTTGCTCTTCACCGATGGCAGCAGCACGATGACGAGCAACAGCGCAGCGGCTGCCAACAGACCGGCGGATAGGGGACGCGTGACAAATACGCTCCAGTCGCCGCGCGACAGCAGCAGGGCACGGCGCAGGTTTTCTTCCATCATCGGACCCAAGATGAAGCCCAGCAGCAAAGGCGCAGGCTCCGTCCCCAGCTTATAAAAGACGTAGCCGATCAGGCCGAAAATACCCACCATCCAGATGTCAAAGGTGTTGTTGTTGGTGGAATACACACCCACCGCGCAGAACAGCACGATGGACGGGTACAGCCAGCGGTAGGGCACAGTCAGCAGTTTGATCCAGATGCCGATCAGCGGCAGGTTCAGAATGATCAGCATGGCGTTGCCGATCCACATCGAAGCGATCAGCCCCCAAAATAGTTCGGGGTTACTCGTCATCACCTGAGGACCAGGCTGGATGTTGTGGATGGTCATCGCGCCCACCATCAGCGCCATCACTGCGTTCGGCGGAATACCGAGCGTGAGCAGTGGAATGAACGAAGTCTGCGAACCGGCGTTGTTGGCTGACTCGGGAGCCGCCACGCCGCGGATGTTGCCCTGACCGAAGGGGACTTCGCCAGGCTGGAGCTTGGTCTTCTTCTCCAGCGTGTAGGCCGCAAAGGCCGCCAGCAGCGCGCCGCCGCCGGGCAAGATGCCGAGGGCGGCACCCAGTGAGGTGCCGCGCAGCACGGCAGGAATCATGCGCTTGAAGTCGTCCTTGGTAGGAAACAGGCCTTCCACCTTGGCCGTGAACACCTCGCGCTCTTCGTCAGGCCGCGACAGGTTGGCAATAATTTCGCCGTAACCGAACACACCCATGGCAATGGTCACAAAGCCGATACCGTCCGTGAGTTCAGGAATGTCAAAGCTGAAGCGGGCCACACCCGAATTCACATCGGTACCCACGAGGCCCAGCAGCAGGCCCAGCACGATCATGGCCACCGCCTTCAAGAGCGAGCCGGACGCCAGCACCACGGCACCAATGAGGCCCAAAACCATCAGCGAGAAATACTCGGCAGGGCCGAACTTGAAGGCCACTTCGGTCAGCGGCGGCGCGAACGCCGCCAGAATCAGCGTACCCACGCAACCAGCAAAAAACGAGCCCAAACCGGCCGCTGCCAACGCCGGTCCAGCGCGGCCCTTGCGCGCCATCTGGTAGCCGTCAATCACGGTTACCACCGACGAAGATTCGCCCGGAAGGTTGACCAAAATGGCGGTGGTGGAACCACCGTACTGCGCGCCATAGTAGATGCCAGCCAGCATGATGAGCGCGGCTACGGGTGGCAGAGCATAAGTAGCCGGCAGCAGCATGGCAATGGTGGCCACGGGGCCGATCCCAGGCAGGACACCAATCAATGTTCCCAGCAGACAGCCGACGAAACAATAGATCAGGTTCTGGAAGGTGAACGCAACGCCAAAACCGAGAGCAAGGTTGTCAAATAATTCCATGGTCGGTGCTCCTGCTCAACCTGTGATGAAACTTGGCCACACAGGGAACTGCAGCTTGAGCGCCCAG
>NZ_JBKDRI010000003.1:0-9802 GCF_046341535.1 Acidovorax sp.
CGGCTGCAAATCGACCGCAGCGGTCCATTTTTAACCGCCTTTTTGCCCCATAGCTCGGCTATGGGGCTGCAAATTCGGCAAAAACTGTCCTCGCTGGGGCCGATTTTCGCTTTCGACGCTCCAAGTCCGACAGGCTCCTAGTGGCCGACCTGGGTCGGCTGTGTGGTTTGGGAGCCAGGCCCACGGCAGCGCGCGCCAGTGCGTCGGCCTGGCCATTGCGGTGGCGCGGAATCCACTGCCAGCGCACGGTGTCAAACCGCTGCAAGGCGCGGCGGGCCTCTTCAAACATGGGGGCCAGCCGCGCGATGGGCCTGGGGGCGGGCGCGTTGGGGCTGTGGGGCCGCATCTGGTCCACCAGCACGCTGCTGTCGCTGGAAATCACCAGACACAGCGCGCCCTGTCGGCAGGCTTCGTCCAGCGCCAGCAGCAGCGCCCGCAACTCGGCCTCGTTGTTGCAGCCTGTGCCGGGGGCCTGGCGCGACAGCGACGTGGTGGCACCCCCAGGGGCCACCAGCACGGCCCCCAGCCCCATGCGACCGGGGTTGGGCAAGGCCGTGCCGTCGCAATGGATGACCCACTCCGGGTGCCTCACCACGCCTTGGCTGGCGGCAGCAGGGCTCGACATCAGCGGTAGAACGCCTCGACCTGCCCCTTGAGCCTGATCAGCACCGGCTGACCTGTGCGGTCCACCGTCTTGCCTGCGGGCACCTTCACCCAGCCTTCGCTGATGCAGTATTCCTGCACGTCGAAACGATCCTGACCGTTGAGGCGGATGCCGATGTCGTGCTTGAACACGGCGGCCGCGTGGTGGGGGCTACGGGGGTTGACCGACAGGTGGTCGGGCAATGCGGGGCGTGCGGTGGAGGGGTTGGTCGTGTCGGTCATGTGAATGCGAAATGAACAGGGAAGGCGATGGCGGGCCGCATTCAGCGGCCCAAGGGCGCGACGCCGATCAGCCAGGCATGGGCCCAGAAGGCAAACGCCGCCCACGCGGCAACACCGACCACCACCGTGATGCCCGTGGCCGCCGCCGTGCCCGGTGCATAGGTCGTGCCCAGCCTGCGGTCGCGCTGGCGCGCGGCGCGAAAGCTCGCTACCGCCCACAACAGGAAGCCCCCGAACAGCAGCACATCGGCCACGGAGCCGTTGGACAGCAGGTGCGCCAGCGCCCAGACCTTCACGCCCAGCACCATCGGATGGCGCAGCCGCGCGCGGATGCCATTGCGCGGCACATAGGCGGCCACCAGCAGCACAAAGGCCACCAGCGTGAGCAGCGCGGCAGCATGGCGCATGCCCACGGGCGGCATCCACAGCACCACAGGTTGCTGCCGTGCCAGGCCGTAACCCCAGACGATCAGCGCCAGACCCACCACCGACACCAGCGAATACAGCCCCTTCCAAGCGCCTTCGCCCATGCGCGCCAGCATCTGGCTGCGCCAGGGATCCGACACGATGCGCACCGAATGCACGCCCAGAAACAGCACAAGTCCAATCACCAGGATCAGCATGGAACAGCCTTTTAAAAACAAGTGGTAAGCAAGCGAGGGCCGCCTGCCTTTGGCACGCGTGCCCACCCGCAGCAGGTGCCACGCGTGGCACGGACATGCCGCTCAACGATACGGCGCGCCAGATTTTGAACTGAAACCAGCACGCACGCCCCTGGGGAAGCTCTACATCACCCTCGCGAGGATACGCTGGCGCCGGTCAAGACAGGCCACAAAGCACCTTTCTTGCCCATAGCCGCGCTATGGGCAAGAAAACAACGCGGTGGACTGCCCGCGCCCGTGCCCGCGCAGATCGCAGGCAGTGGTGTAGAGCTGCACTGCAGGCCCATAGCCCCCGTCAGCCAGTCGCGCTGCAAGTCGCGCCGCCCGTAGCGCTGCGCCAGGCGTGCCGTGTGCTACCGCGCCACGCGCTGCTGCAGCGCAAATGGCGGCAGGCCCTTGAGCAGGCGCTGGCCGTAGCTGGTGCGCGTCAGGCGCTTGTCGTAGCAGTACACATGGGCCTGGTCGTCTTCGGTGCGGATGGCGCGGCCCACCCATTGCGCCAGACGGATGGCGGTGGCGGGCACCACCAGTTCGCTGAACGGGTCGCGGCCCACGGCGCGCAGCCACTCGGCACGCGCCTCGCCCACCGGGTCGTCGGGCGGGGCAAAGGGCAGCTTGGTGATAAAGACCGATTCGCACAGCCGCCCCGGCAAATCCAGCCCCTCGCCAAACGTCTGCATGCCAAAGATGACCGAAGGCTCGCCGCGCTCCACCCGCTCGCGGTGGCGCGCAAGCAGCTGCGTGCGCGGCAGCGCGTTTTGCACCAGCACCACGCTGCGCATGGCGGTGGGCAGGGCATCCACGGCCTGGCGCATCTGCTCGCGCGAGGTAAAGAGCACCAGCGCGCCGTATTCCACGCGAGCGATGTCGTGCAGCAGCGCATCGACCATCTCGGGGGTGAACTGTGCGGCGTTCTTGGGGTCAGCGCGGGTCTCTGCGGCAATCAGCGTGCCCTGCGCGGCGTAATTGAAGGGGCTGGGCACCTCCAGCGTGGTGGCGGCCTCGTCGCCATGCAGACCCACCTCGCGCATGAAGAAGTCAAAGTGCCCGCAACTGGTGAGCGTGGCCGATGTCAGCACCGCGCCGCGCACCGCGCTCCACAGATGGTTGCGCAGCGCGGTGCCGGGCAGGATGGGGCTGGCGTGAGCCTTGACCACGATGAAGTCGCCATCGGTCTCCAGCGTGAACCACTTGGCCGCCGGGACAAAGGTGTGATCGGCGCCCTCGGGCGCATCCTGCAGCAGCAATTGCGCGGTGGCATGCAGCCCTTCCAGGCGCGGGGCCAGCATGCCAATTTGCGCGTACAGCGTGGACAGGCGCCTGCCCTCCTCGGGCTTGTCGCGCATCTCGGCCCGCAGGGCTTTGCTGATGGCGCGCAGGGCGTCGAGAAAGGCCTCGGCGCTGGCGGCCAGCACGCCCAGGGGCGCAATCAGCAGCTCGGGCAGCTCACCGCGCGGCACGCGCACGCGCGCCGGGCCCCAGGCGTTGGGCTGGCTTTTGAGCTGGTCGCCATACACATCCATCACGATGCGCGCGAGGTCTTGCAACGTCTGCCGCAACTGGGCCGAATGTTTGGAGATATCGGCAATCTCTTCCACCTCCAGCAGCGCGCCAATGCGCAGGCCCCGGCTGGCCAGCCGCTCGATCCAGGTGATGCGTGACAAGTCCATGCTGCACGCAAACTGGTCCAGCGCCGTAGCGGGCAGGTGGTGGGCTTCGTCCAGCACCAGCAGGCAGTTGTCCAGCTCGGGCAGCACGCGCGCGCCCAGGGACGACAGCAGCAGATCATGGTTGGCCACAATCACCTGCGCGCCCACCAGCTCCTTGCGCTTGTCGTAGTAGGTGCACTGGCTGAAGGCCGGGCAGTGCTTGCCGGTGCACGAGGCACCCTCGGCCGCCACGGGGCTCCACACCTCGGGCTCGGGCGGTGTCTCCAGGCTGTCGCGGTCGCCATCCCACGCGCCCTGGGACAAGGTCTGCGACATGGTCGAATAGAACTGCATGCGCGCCTCGGTCTCGTGCCGGGGGCGCTTGGCGCGGGCGGCGGCTTCCTCGTCGGCAAACAGGTCGTCTTCGCCGTCGTCACCGGCCTCGCCGGTGCCGGCCAGGCGCTCGAGCTTGAGCTTGCACACGTAGCGCCCCCGCCCCTTGGCCAGCGCAAATTTGAAGGGCTGCGGCATGCGCGCGGCCAGCGCGGGCAAATCTTTGTTGACCAGCTGCTCTTGCAGCGCCACGGTGGCGGTGGAGATCAGCACCCGCGAGCCGCGCGCCAGCGCCAGCGCAATGGCCGGAGCGCAGTAGGCCAGCGACTTGCCCACCCCCGTTCCCGCCTGGATGACGGCAATGGACCGCGTGGGCGCGGCCTCGCCACTTTCTTCATCCACCTTGCCCAAGGTGGCGCTGCTGAACGCGCGCGCCACCTGCTCGGCCATCAGCCGCTGGCCGGGGCGGCTGCGAAAACCTTCGGTGGCGTTCACCACCGCATCGAACGACTGCAGGGCCGCGTGGGCCCACTCACTGGAAGACATGGGGGGAGTGTGGCATGGGTGGTGGGCTGACTTTGTGAGTGAAAAGTGGCCCCGACCCCTCGAGGGCACGCGCTGGCGGCTATCCAGCCTGTAGCAAAGGAAGGAGGTGGTTGCCTGGTTTAGCGGTGGCGGATATGCTCAAGAATAGCTGATTTTTTATACAGCCTATTCTTGCGCATGAAGGTGGAACTCCCATGAAAATCCTGCCCGCTGAATTCGATGGTCAAGCCATCCGCCGTGTGTACGACGAGAGCACCGAGATGTGGTGGTTCTCGGTGATTGACGTGGTGCAGGTGCTGACGCAACAGCCCGACGACCTGACCGCCCGCAAGTACTGGAACCAGCTCAAGCGTCGGCTTGGCAATGAAGGCAGTCAACTGGTGACAGCTTGTCACCAGTTGAAGATGCCCGCTGCAGATGGCAAGCAGCGCCTCACCGACGTCGCTACCGCTGAAACCTTGCTGCGCTTGGTCCAGTCTGTTCCCAGCCCCAAGGCCGAACCCATCAAGCTGTGGCTCGCCAAGGTAGGCTACCAGCGCATGCAGGAGATGGCCGACCCCGCCCTGTCGCTCGCTCGCGCCCGCCAGACCTGGCAGCAGCATGGCCGCAGCGACAAGTGGATCCAGCAGCGCATGACGGGGCAGGAAACCCGCAACAAGCTCACTGATTATTGGAGCGAGCACGACATCAAGGCGGGCAGCGAGTTCGCCATTCTCACCAACATCATTCACCAGGAATGGGCTGGCCTCAGCGTGGCCCAACACAAGGCCAAGAAGGGGCTGACCAGCCATAACCTGCGCGATCACATGAGCGAGGCGGAACTGATCTTTACTGCCCTGGCCGAGCTATCGACCCGCCAGATTGCCGAGAGCGTGCAGGCCACCGGCATGGCCGAAAACAAAGCCGCTGCACACAACGGGGGCCGCATTGCGCGGCAAGCCCGCAACCAGCTGGAGGCGCAGACCGGAAAATCGGTGGTGACCGGCGCCAACTATCTGCCCCCGTCTACACCCGCTGCGCCTGAGTTGCCAAAGGCGGCAAAGGTAGGCGGTGCCGTCAAGCCAGCGAAGCAAATGCAGGCCAAAAAAGCACCCAAGTAGGTCATGTTGAGGCGGCAGCGCCCCATGGAACCGTTCTCGCTGAGCTTGTATCGACTGAGCGCTTCCTCCTACAGCCTGCGATAGACAAGCGTCCCAGCATGAAGTGAGCGCCGCACCTTCCTCGTTGCGCTTTCTATGGAGGCACCCCATGAGCCCAACCCTGGCCCACAAGACCCAAGACCGCGATCAGGACAAGACCGCGTCGGCCCGCGTTCGGGCCCGTACCGAGCGGCGTACCGACACCACCACGCAGCCGCCAACACCGGGCAGCGGCCCCGAGGACCTGTCGGGGCCGCAAGCCCGCCTGACGCACGAGCGCGACGAGGCCCCCGCCATGACGGACGACATCCAGTCCGAAGAAGGCAAGCAGGTTTTCAAGGACTTGGAGCGCGGGCTGAAAGACACCGACAAGGGCCCGCCCATGTACCGGGCTTACCAGTAGCAAAAAACGTAGAGCGCCGGTGGGCGCACGTGGCCCACACGGATAAAATGCTATTGAATTCGTAGCATTAAGGGCAAACAAACAAAGCGCTTCAGCCCGATTTGGCCTGATTTCTTCGCCTGGCGGCGCTGCGGGCCGAGCCAGCGCAGACCGCAGGGAGTTTTGGAGACGGTCCCTAGCCCCGCTCGCGCAGCGCCCGCTCAATCCGCCCCTGCCGCACCGTCGTCTTGGGCACCTTGAACGGGAACCAGCTGCGCACGTCTTCTTCAAGGCCGATGCCGTGCATGTAGTTGTAGATGGCCTTCTTGAGCGCGCCGCCCAGCGCGTCGTGGTCCACGCCGGTGGGGTCGATGAAGGCCACGTCGTTTTTGGCAAAGCCGCCCGGGGGCAGCGGCGCGAGCGTGACGCCGTATTCCTCAGGGTGTTTGCCCACGGGTGAATGCACGGTGCAGGCAAAGCGGTGGAAGAACCCGCTTTGGATGCAGCCATTGGCAAAGAGCTGGCGCACGTATTCCAGCGCGTCCACAGTGTCTTGAACCGTCTGCGTGGGAAACCCGTACATCAGGTACGCATGCACCAGGATGCCCGCGTCGGCAAACGCCCGGGTCACGCGTGCCACCTGGTCCACCGACACGCCTTTTTTCATCAGCGTGAGCAGCCGGTCCGACGCGACTTCGAGCCCGCCAGAGATCGCAATGCAGCCGCTGTCGGCCAGCAGCTCGGCCAGCTCGGGGGTGAAGGTTTTTTCAAACCGCACGTTGCCCCACCAGCTGATGCCCGTGTTGCGCGCGATCAGCTCGGTGGCCAGTGCCTTCAGGGCCTTGGGCGGCGCGGCCTCGTCCACAAAGTGAAAGCCCGTCTGGCCCGTCTCGCGCACGATCTGCTCGATGCGGTCGGCCAGCACTCCAGCACTGGCGCCCTCGTAGCGGCTGATGTAGTCCAGGCTCACGTCGCAAAAGCTGCACTTCTTCCAGTAGCAACCGTGCGCCACGGTGAGCTTGTTCCAGCGGCCATCACTCCACAGCCGGTGCATGGGGTTGAGCATGTCGAGCAGCGAGAGGTAGCGGTCCAGCGGCAGGCCGTCCCACGTAGGCGTGCCCACCTCGGCAAAGGCGATGTCGGCTTCCATCATGTTGATGTACTGCACAGCGCCTGCGTCATCCCGCACAAACGTGCGCACCAGCCGCTGGCGGCTGCGCTCGCCGCGCAGGTGCTCCAGCAGCGCCAGCAGCGGGCGTTCGCCCGCGTCCAGCGTGACGTAGTCCACGTAGTCAAACACGCGCGGGTCGGCCAGCTCGCGCAGTTCGGTGTTCACAAAGCCGCCGCCCAGCAGCAGCGCCACGCCGGGGTAACGCGCCTTGATGGTCTGCGCAATGCGAAACGCCGCATACACCGAGCCCGGGAACGGCACCGACAGCAGCACCACGCCGGGCCGGTGGCGCTCCATGGCTTCCAGCGTGAGCTGGGCCAGCATGTCGTCCACCAGCGTGGGCGGCGCAGCGAGCGCATTGGCCAGCGGGTCAAACGTGGGCTGGCTGCCCGCCAGCGACTCGGCATAGCGCACAAACTCAAAGCGCTCGTCCACCGCATCGCGCAGCACATCGGCCAGGTCGTTCAGATACAGCGTGGCCAGGTGCTTGGCCTTGTCGTGCAAGCCTAAAGCGCCAAAGGCCCAGCCCAGCGGGTCGCCGCCCTCGTCATCCACATACACGTCCAGCGTGGCAAAGCGCGGGCCTTCGGGCAGGTAATGGCGGCCCACGATGCGGTGCGCCAGCGTGCTGTCGCGCCCCTGCAAAAACGCGATGGCGGGGCCGATGGTGACGAGGTAGCGGTCTTTCTGCGCCGCAAAGCTTTGTACGGCGGCGCTGCGCTTTTTGGGGGGCAGCGCATCCACCTTGTCGGCCACGGCGCGCAGGCCTTCGGGCGACAGCAGGCGCAGCACCAGGGCCAGCGCCAGGTCTTCCTGCACCGCATCCACCCCGCGCGAGCGCAGAAAGCCCGTGAGGTACGCAGTGGACGGGTACGGCGTGTTGAGCTGCGTCATCGGGGGGATGACGGACAGGACGCGCAGCGAGGGCGGTGCGGCTTCGGCAGACATGGTGGGTAGCAGGTGGCGGTTGCGGTGCCGCCGCAGGGGCTGAGGGCGAGGCAGCGTCCATTATCCGGGCCAGGGCGGCTGCCTTGCGAGTGCTGCACGCCGCCGCCGCGCGGGCATGCCGCTTTCAGCGCAGCAGCCGTTGCCGCAGCACATGGGCAGCTGCGCGGATCTTGGCATCGGCACGGCTCGCATCGCCCAACTGCCCGCACGGGCCCCTTTGCTTTGCTGATTTTGATGCCAGGAGCCTGCCGGACTTGGCGCGTCGAAAGCGAAAATGGGCCCCGGCGAGGACGGTTTTTGCCGAATCTGCCAAGCTAAGGGGCAAAAGGCGGTAAAAAAGGCACTGTCGCGGTCGATTGGCAGCCCACGACTTCCGGGTCCGGCGGGCGCTAGCGTGCCCGTCCAGACCGCCGTGGTCACCAACGCCGCGCCTTTCTGCCCCCCATCCACCCCACCGATATTGCCCATGGCTTCTTTCCACACCGCCACCGTTGCCTGGCAGCGCGGCACCGCTGATTTTCTGGACCGGCGCTACCACCGATCCCACCAATGGCAGTTTGATGGCGGTGCCACGGTGGCCGCTTCGTCATCGCCGCATGTGGTGCCCCTGCCCTACTCCGATGCTGCTGCAGTGGACCCGGAAGAGGCCTACATCGCCGCACTGTCAAGCTGCCACATGCTGTGGTTTCTGGACCTGGCCAGCCGCGCAGGCTGGCGGGTGGACCACTACACCGACGCTGCGGTAGGCACCATGGCCAAAGATGCCCAAGGCCGCCTGATCGTGAGCCATGTGCAACTGAACCCCGTCACGGTGTTTGATGCAGCCCATGCACCCAGCGCATCCGTGCTGGCTGACCTGCACCACCAGGCGCACGCGGCCTGCTTTCTGGCCAACTCGGTCAAGACGCAGATCGACTGCACCCCGGTGCTGCAAGCGGGCCCAACCGCAACGCAAGGAGCCTGACATGGCCAACGCGAACCGCCAGTTTCACATGACCGATGCACCCGCCATGCAGGCGCTGGTGCGCGCGCAGCCCTTGGCCACCTTGGTGATAGCGCATGCAGGGGCCCTGCACGCCAACCATGTGCCGCTGTACCTGGACCCCACCCGCGGCCCGCACGGCACGCTGGTGGGCCACGTGGCGCGGGCCAATGCCCTGTGGCCGCTGCTGCCCCAGCAGGCCGTGGCGGTGTTCCACGGCCCGCAGGCGTATGTGTCGCCGTCCTGGTACCCGTCCAAAGCGGCGGACGGCAAACAGGTGCCCACCTGGAACTACGCCACGGCGCATGCCCACGGCAGCCTGCACGCCTTTGACGACACTGAGCGCCTGCACGCCGTGCTGCACACGCTGAGCGAGCGGCACGAGGCCCACCGCCCCGACCCCTGGCGTATCGACGATGCACCGCCCGACTACATCGACAAGATGCTGCGCGCCATCGTGGGCATCGAGCTGGTGGTCGAGCGCTGGGAGGGCGTGTGCAAGATGAGCCAGAACCGCACCGAAACCGACCGCGCCGGTGTGGTCCAGGGCCTGCTGGCCGAAGGCACCCCATCGGCCGCAGAGGTGGCGGCACTGGTGCGGGTGTGACGCGAAAGCGCACTGTGTTTTGCTATTATTTTAATAGCTGTCAGTGCATGAATGACAAGCGCAGCCTGCGATTTTGATTTGAAGAAAGCGCGCTCCAGGGCGGGGGCTGCGCCCTCGCCCGTGCGTGCCGTGCCCGCGCCCTCGTTCGGGCTGAGCTCCCCCGCCCGTTCGGGCTGAGCCAGTCGAAGCCGCGCACCGCACCTCATCCCGTTCAGGCTGAGCTCGTCGAAGCCCAGCGCCCCACCCGTTCCGGCTGAGCTCCCTCGCCCGTTCAGGCTGAGCTTGTCGAAGCCGCGCACCGCACCTCATCCCGTTCAGGCTGAGCTCGTCGAAGCCCAGCGCCCCCACCCGTTCCGTCTAACCCGGATATTTCACCGTCCTCCGTAAAAACGATGACGGCATGGCCCTTTGAGTGCGCGTTTATCGAGGTGTAGAAACTTGATGAACGAGCGAGCCATGCCGAATCCAAACTGTACCGAACAAACTGAACTCGATCTG
>NZ_JBKDRI010000004.1:0-10814 GCF_046341535.1 Acidovorax sp.
GCAGCTTGTGCAGCGCATCGACCACTTCGTCGCCGCGCACAACACAAACTGCCAGCCCTTCACATGGACTGCCACCGCCGATTCGATCCTTGAAAAGCTGCATCGACTTTGCTCACGTATTTGCGGGACAGCACACTAGGCCGCCGCACGATTTGTTCAACGCCTTCCACAGCGCAGCCCCTGTCGCCAACTTTGTCCGCATGGGGCGCGAAGGAGCGGCGCGAGCGTCAGTGCTTGGGCGGCTGGCCCAGCCCACTCCAGGTTTGAAAAAGGACGGACAGGGGCTCGGGGCGATGCAGCAGGTAGCCTTGCGCGTAATCGACGCCCATCACCTGCAGCCGGGCCAGCACGGCGGGCTGGTCCACAAACTCTGCCACGGTGCGCACCCCCACCACCTGGGCCACGTCCACAAAGCAGCGCACCGCCACATCATCCAGCGCGTCGGTCATCAGATCGCGAATGAACTGCCCATCGATCTTCAGGTAGTCCACCGGCAGATTCTTGAGGTAGCCAAACGAAGACGCGCCCGCCCCGAAGTCGTCGAGCGCCACACGCACGCCCGCTGCGCGCACCCGCTCGATGAAGGCCACCGCATCCGTCAGGTTGGTGACCGCCGCGGTTTCCGTGATCTCCAGGCACAGCTTGGCGCAAATCGCCGGGCCGGCCGCCTGCAGTTGCTCGTCAGCCCAGGCATGAAACGCCCGGTCACCCACCGACTGCCCCGACAGATTGACGCTCAGCGTTTGCAGCTCACTAATGGAGGGCTGCGCCCGCAGCCACAGAATCACATGCTCAAGAACCCATCGATCAATGCGGGAGGCCAGGTGAAAACGCTCGGCCGCTGGCAAAAAGGCGCCTGGCATCACCAGAGAACCATCTTCGGCCTTCATGCGCAACAGCACCTCGGCGTGCAGTCCGGCCGTGCCGCTGCGCTGCGCCACGATGCGCTGGGCAAACAGCACAAAAGCATCCGTGTCCAGCGCGTGTTCGATGCGCGAGGTCCACTGCACCTCAAACTGCCTCGCGCTGACGGCTGCATCGGCATCAAACCACACATGCACGCGGTTGCGGCCGCCGTCCTTGGCCGCATAGCAGGCCGTGTCCGCTGCCTGCTGCAGTGCCGCCGTGCTGCTCCAGCGGGAGTCCAAGGGCACCAGGCCGATGCTGACCCCGATGCGAAAGCGCTTGTCCTCGTGCTCAAAACGGAACAGGTTCATGCGGTCGCAAATCTTTTGGGCCACCTGCTGCGCCTGGTCGGGGTCGCAGTCCTCCAGCAGGATGCCGAACTCATCGCCCCCAAGGCGGGCCAGCGTGTCCCGTGTGCGCACGGTGTCGGCCAGCAGCCGGCCCACCTGCTGCAGCAGGTGGTCTCCCACCGCGTGTCCACAGGTGTCATTGACCAGCTTGAACTGGTCCAGGTCGATGAACAGCAGGCCGTGGGTGGAGCCGTCACGCCGGGCGCGGGCCCACAGCGCCTGAAGGCGGGACTCGAACTCCGCGCGATTGAACAAACCGGTAAGCAGATCGTGGGTCGCGCGGTAATCCATCTCGCCCGACAGGCGGATCTGCTCGGTCACATCGCGAAACACCAGGACCGCGCCGAACACGTCGCCCAGGTCATTGCGGATGGGCGCGGCGGTGTCCTCGATCCCGAACTCGGCTCCGCCACGCGATATCAGCATCGCCTGATGGCCCGGGATCACAGGTTCGCGGCGCGCCAGGCAGGCGACCACCGGGCTGTCCATCCGCTGCCTCGTCCCTGCGTCGACGATCTGGAACACCTCCGCCAGAGGCTGCCCCCGCGCCTGGTCGGCCGTCCAGCCCGTCATGCGCTCGGCCACCGCGTTCAACCACATCACGGTTTCAGCGGCATCCACGGTAATGACGGCATCGCCGATGGACTGCAGGGTCACGCGCAGCAGCTCGTGCTGCCCTTCCAGTTCGCGGGTCATGCGGCGGCGCTCGGTCACGTCCTGAAACGCGCCCACCAGGCGCTTTGCCTTGGCGTACGGCCCGCCCTCGGCCATTCCCACCGCACGAACGCTGTGAACCATGCCGTCGGGGTGCGGCAGGTCCAGTTCGATGTCAAACGCCTCTGTGCGCTCCACAGCGTCGGTCAAGGCCTGCTCTATCCGCCGGCGCGAGTCAGCGCAGTACAGCGCCAGCCATTGCTCACGCCGCGGCTGAAAGCCAGGGGGCTGGCGGTGGACGTCGCAAGCGCCTTCAGACCAGAGCAGCCGGTCGGTCTGCAGGTCCAGCTCCCAGCCGCCCACACCTGCCAGGGCTCCCGTGCGCTGCAAAAAGGCCTGCGATGTCCTGAGCGCGCTCTCCACTTGCTTGAGCCGGGTGATGTCACTGACTTGTACAAAAAAGCCCTTGACCTGCCCGTCCACCACGTCCGGCACGTACTGAACCAGCGAATGAATCGTTGCACCGTCAGGCAAGGACAAGGTGCGCTCGAACTCCTGGGGCTCGCCTTTCAACACCGCATCGATGTGCCCGATGGACTGCGCCAGCAGTTCGGGGGAAACCACAAGGTGCACTGGCTGGCCCAGCACCGCATCTTCAGACTGCCCCAGGGAATCCAGGTAATGCTTGTTGGCAAACTGACAACGTCGTTCAGCATCCCAGTAAGCCACCTGCCCCGGAATGGTGTCGGCCACGTTGCGGATGAAGCGCTGACTCTGCGCCAACGCTTCAGCAGAGCCTTCCGCATCGCGCCTGGCCTGCAACAGGGCATTTTCAAAATGGTGGCGCTCTTGCGCGACGAACAGCACCCAGAAGCACGCAGGCTTGCCATTCCATACCCCCGGCTGGGCATTGACCATGACGGGAATGCGCTGGCCCCGGGTGTCGATGAGATGCAGGTGAATCTCGGTGACCCGCCCGTCACGCAACAGGGTGGGCCACGCATGGGTTTGCAAAAAGATGCGACTCGCAGGGGGGAACAGAACATCCATCGACTGCGCTTCGACGTCCACATGCGACGCCCCCACCAGCTCGCGCAAAGGCAGGTTCAGCGCCAGCATGGTCCCGCACATGTCCGTGACGAGGACGGGACAGGGGAGTTCGTTCATGGAGAGCATGGGACGCGAAAGTCAGGGGGTAAAAGCCAGGCCGTCAAGTGCTGAGCGCCGCTAACGCCTAATGCGCAGACGCGGTATGCGTCATGGTCGTCGCCGCAAAATACTGCTGCATGGCCTCAATCACCAGGGCCGGGTCGCTCATGTGGGCACAATGCCCCGAGACGTCCAGCACGCGCAGCACGCTCTGTGCGAGATGGTCCGCGAGAAACTGGCCCACCCCCATCGGGGCCAGTGCATCGTTGCGATGCTGCAGGATCAGGCTGGGACAGGTCACCCGAGCGAGATCGGCACGGTTGTCGGCGAAGAAAGTGGCACGCGCAAACACCTTCGCCACCCGCGGGTCGGTAGAGCAGAAACTGCTGGACAGCTCTCCGGCGACCTGCTCGCCCGAACTCCCGGCCACCACCGGCGCCAGATAGTTGGCCCAGCCCATGTAGTTCTGCTCCATCAGCGCCAGCAAGCCCTCGAGGTCCTCGCGCTCAAACCCGCCCAGATAGTCGGGAGGATGATTCAGAAAACACGGCGAAGGCCCCAGCAGAACCAGCCGATCAAACAACTGGGGACGCGCGATGGAGGCCAGCAGACCGATGCTGCCACTGACCGAATGGCCGACAAAGGTCACACCACGTTCCAATTCGAGCGCATCGCAGACATCCAGCACATCCTGTGCATAGCCAGCGAGCGTTGCATACCGCTGCGGATCAAAGGCGGAAAGCTCGGACTGCCCGCTGCCCACATAGTCAAACAGCACCTGGCGATGGGTGGCCGCAAAGGCTGGCGTGATCCGGCTCCACATATTTTGGTTGCACCCGAACCCATGGGCATACATCAGCACAGGCCCTTGGCTGCCGTGGACGTTGACATTGTTACGCTTGATGATGTGTGGTTTCAAGGCGCTCCTCCAAGATGCGTATCGGGCTCCTTCGATCGTATCTGCTAGTCAGGGGAAAATATTGAGAGATCAGTCCATTTGTGTGAAACGCCTGAACTTTTTTCCCGACAGCCGGAAAGTTACCCAATGTAAGACAACCTGCATAACCCTCGCGAGGTGGTGGTCGTGCGGATCGGGATGGGACGCAAGACGTGTCGTATTGCTGCCAACAGCCGGGCTATCGATGCCGACCAGGCCAAGTCGGCCTTGCCCACCTCATTGACGCCATGGAGCGCAAACACGTTCTTGGCGAGATCGATACACACATACAAAATCGGCCTGACCTCCCCTTCTGGATGAGTTGATGAAAACCGCCTTTCCCATCATGGCACCCAGTTACCGTTTGCCCCACTGCGGCGGGTTCGGGACGGGGGAGTACCATTCATAAGTTAGACCCGCTACACACTTCGCAGGAGTCAGGATGCAGTCTAAAGATCACTGGGAACACGTCTACTCAACCAAGAAGACCGAAACCGTCAGTTGGTTTCAACAACACGCAGAGCAGTCGATGCGGCTCATTCGAGGGACGGGCGTTCCTTTCTCAGCGGAAATCATGGATGTTGGAGGCGGAGCCTCAACACTCGTAGACGATCTTCTGGTAAGTGGCTATTGCGCAGTCTCGGTGCTTGATCTGTCAGCAGCCGCGCTGTCAGTAGCCAGGGCACGCCTTGGCCAACGAGCCAATGAAGTGCGATGGCTCGAAGGAGACATTACACAAGTCCAGCTTCCTGTGCACGCCGTTGACGTTTGGCACGACCGAGCAGTCTTTCACTTCCTAACGAGCAAAAAAGATCGGGAGGCATATGTTCAGACGGTGCTTCGATCCGTCAAACCTGGCGGTCACATCATCGTCGCAACCTTTGCCGAAGACGGACCGCTCCACTGCAGTGGCTTGCCAGTCATGCGGTATGGTCCAAACCAGCTACACGCTGAGTTCGGTTCTCCGTTTTCCCTTGTCCAGCATCAGCGCGAAGAACATCACACACCGTTCGGAACAGTACAAAAGTTCGTGTACTGCTACTGCCGAAAGGTGCCGTCTTAAGCCTTGTGCCTAACCCCGCTGCAATGGCGCGCACACCCCCGCGTGCGGGGCGCGCGCCCACTGCTCAAGCCATGCCCAGACGAGCTGCACGCCATCGATGGCGGCGTGCCCGGGCGAGGCTTTGCGCTCAAGCCCATGGTCTGCGCCGTCGATGCGCCGCGCGCACCAGGCAGTGGGCCCATGCCCTGCCCTGCGCTGGTGCGCCAGCTGGGCAAAGCGCTCATACGCCGCAGCGGGAACCAGTGCATCGTCGCTACCCCACACCTGGACGATGGGCCAGGGCCCATCGAGCAGAGGCTCGGCCACAGGCCAGCGCCACAGGTCGCGCCAGTAGCCGAGGCTCCTGCCCTGCACGATCGTGCTGTCGGGCAACGTACCGTCAGCCATCGCACCCAGGGCCTCCCAGTCGGCAGTTGCACCCAGCCGCTGCGCCTGCAAGGCACCCGACTCCCGTGGGTCCAGCCCGCTGGCCGACAGCAGCACCAGCCCGGCAAGGCGGGGCACGTGGGGCGCCAGACCCGGCAGCAGCTCGGCCCCTTCGGAGATGCCGACGAGCACCTGAGGCAGTGCCGCCGCCCCCCGGTTTTGCTGCGCAAGCGCGTCGGCCTGCAGGGCAACGCGGGCGTGGGCCAGCCAGGTGGACAGGCGGTCTTGCTGGACAAACCGGCGCGCGCAGTCGCCCGGGGCTGTGCGGGCGAACGGGTCCACGCCGGGCTTGTGCAGCACCAGCACCTGGGCGTGCAGCAAGCCCGCAAAGTAGCGCTCGGCCAGCGGGCCCATGCCCGCGCAGCCGGAGCCTGGCACCACGATCACCCGAAAACGCGCGGGGGCCGTGCGTTCAGGCCGGGCGAGCACGGCCACCCTGGCACCGGCTTCGCCCGGCAGTTGCTCCACGCGCCACGCGCCCAACGCAGCGGGCAGTTCGGTGGCCAAGGGCTGCGGGGCCGCAGGACGGGGCTCAGTCACGCTGCAGCCGTTCACGAACACCAGCGCGCCCAGAAAAAAGGCCAGCACGGGGCTGGCCTTGCGGCAGGGCGCTGCACTGGCAGCCGGGGCCGTGCGGTGCAACCCGCCGCTGCGCAACAGCCCCATGGTCACCTGAGGATGATCACCTGCTCGGGCTGCTGCGGCTGCGGCGCGGGCATGGGCTGGCCGCCCTGCTGGTACACCGCGGGCGGGCGCACGCCACGCGCCAGGTTGGCGTCGGTGTAGCCCAGTTGCATGGCAAGCTGCTGGTACACATCCTGCGCCAGCGACAGTGAGGTCTCGCGCATGACCTTGGCGCGGTTGGGGGGGGCGATGTCACCACGGATCGACAGAATCTTGGTGTCGTTGCCCTCGCCCTGGGCCGAGAACGCAGCCTTGATTTCGTACGTTTTGGTGTTGATGAGCGAGAAGTCTGCCAGGAGCTGCAAGCCGTACTGGCGCGTGGCGCTGGTGGTGCCTTGCAGGGGCGAGAGCGCATCGGTGAACTCGATGCTGGAGACCACGCCAAACAGCACGTAGTCGGCGCCGTTGAACTCGCCTTTTTTGATGCGGGTGACCACATCCTTGACTTGCGGCTGCGCCTGCGGGGTCGCCATCTTGCCGCCTTGCACCTGGTTGAGCACCTGCTCGGCCTTGGAAGGCTGGGGCTTGCCGGCATCAAAGCCCTTGCCCTGCACCAGGCGGAAGTAGGTGCCCTGCAGGATGGCGCCCTTGATATCGTTGGTGTAGCCGCCCAGCTCGCGCTGCTCGATGTAGCTGTAGCGTCCGGCCACAAAGGTGCCGCTGGCCTGCTCGGATGCCTGCATGGACTGCTGGCCCGAGTACGAGCCACTGCCGCCATACAGGCCTTGGCTGTGGCCGCCGCTGTGGCTGCCTTGCGCGCTCATCTGGCTGCTGCGCTGGTAGGTGCCGGCCATGAAGTACTCGGACACGCGCTGGGCGTAGGCCAGGTCGGTCACGGCGATGCGGGGCGCGGCGCCCGGCTGCTGTGCATGGGCGGTAGTGCCCCAGGCCAGCGTGGTGGCCGCGATCACGGCCAGGGCCGTGTGCAATGTGGTTCTGCGTTGCATGGTGTGCTCCTTTCGAGCTGTTGAGACGGCATCAAACCTTTCCAGCCCGTTCACTGAGCGAAGTCCAAGCGCTGCGCAAGGCTTCGACTTCGCTCAGCCCGAACGGTTGTTGGGAGATCAAATGCCGTCTCCATCACGGGAATTCAAAAATCAAATGGCACAGGCTGTGGCCCATGCCGGTAAAAACTGCCACCGCCTGAGGCGCGGGACGCCGAGCAAGGGCCGCCCCGCCGCGAGGGCGTCGTCCCCCTTCCCGGCGAAGCCGAGAGAAGGGGGAAGGAGCGCAGCGCCTCAGGGGGATGTCCTGCTTCACCGCTTGCTCGTTTTGCGAATCTCTTTTTCGTCCTGCCACTCGATCGTGCCTTCCTGCACATCAAACAGCTTGAGTGTGAACTTGTAGTACACATCCTTGGTTGTGTTGTTCTGCTTGACGATGCTGGTCAGCTCGCCTTCCATGCTGTATTTGGCCGCCGTCATCTGACCGACCTTGGCGGTGGTGCCCTGCTTGTACAGCCCGCTCTGGTTCTGGCGCTGCAGCTCGTCCACGCCGGCCTGCATCTCGTTGATGGAGCGCACAAAACGCACCTTGCCCGACTTGACGAGCGAGGTCTGGATCGAGTTCATCACGTTGGTGGTGTCGATGTACTCGCTGGTTTTGTTCTTCACGGTGGAAATCGTCACCGTGGGGCGGCCCTGGAAAATGCCGGTTTCCAGCAGGCCGCCGGTCATTTTCTCGGCAATCATCTGCAGGTCGGTGGAGCCGAATTCATTGGTGACCAGTTCGACGGCCTTGGCATCGCCGTAGTTGACCTGGCGGTCAAAGCGCACGGTGGGCGACGACAGGTTCTGGCAGGCCGACAGGGCCAGGGTGCTGGCCGCAAAAGCCAGGATGAGCGCAGTGCGCTGGATGGGGTTTCGGGTCATGGATTCAACTCCTGTTGCGGGTAGGCGGTCGGATTTCTGGAGCCGTTCGGGCTGAGCCTGTCGAAGCCTTGCGCGGTGCTTCGACTGCGCTCAGTGAACGGATGCTTTTCTGTTCAGGCAATGGCAGCGCCTCAACGCGGCTCGACATTCATCTCAAGGCGCAGGTCTACTGCGGCGCTGGTCGGGGCCACGCTCTTGACGGTCTGCTGGCCCAGGCCCAGCACGCTCATCTGCTTCCACGACTCGCCATCGCCCACCTGGTTGCCTACGTTGTCCAGCCACTTGAAGCGGTAGAACACGGTACGGTCGGTGCGGCCCATGTTGGCCATATCGGCCTGCACCACCAAGATATCGTTCTTGCGCACGATGCGCATTTCACGCACGGCAATGCTGTTGGCTTCGCCGCGCAGCGCAATCTTGCTGGCCACGGCCAGCGGTGTGGCAGGGTCGTGCAGCTGGGCGTGAGCGCTGGTGGCCAGCGCCAGCACCAGGGCCGCGCAGGCGACCGCGGGAGTCGCAGCGGCGGCCACAGAGACAAATCGGTTTTTTTTCATGCCAAAGGCTCCTGTCATTTTTTCCGAAACGGGGGCGCTGCAAGGTCAGTTTTTCGCAGCAGGGGCGGCCGCGGGCTTGGAGGCAGCAGGTGCTGCCGCTGGCTTGGTCGCGGCGGGCTTGACCATGGTCTTGGGTACAGCGCGGCTAGACGAGGTGGTGCGCGCTGCGGGTTCGGCAGCAGCAGCAGGTGCGGCAGGCGCAGGCTGCGCTGCGGCCACGGCGGGCAGTTGGCCCAGCATGGCCACATCGCCGGTCAGCACGCTGTTTTCGTACATGCGCAGCGGCACCAGGGCGTACTGGCCGTTGATCTTGATGGGTTGCGGCAGCTGGCGGCCGTTGACGGTGATGACGTGCTCGCCAGGCGGCAAGTAGCCGCGGGCCACGTACACGCGGCCAGGCAGCATGCGCCACATGCGGTCGTCAGCCTGCTCGGTGGCGACGGATGCCACCGCGCCCACGATGCCTCCCAGCAAACCGCCGCGCTTTTGCAGCTCGTTTTGCATCACGCCCTTGGCCACGGCGCGGGTGAAGCCGCGCAGCACCATGCCGGGCATTTCGTCCTTGAGGGCCCGGCGGGCCATCACGTTCACGTCCACCACCTTTTCCAGCTTGAGCTCCGTGCCAGCGGCCGACAGCGTGGTGAGCAGCGGGTCGCGCGAGGGCTCGATCACAGGGTAGGAGATGCTGGCCGTGACCATGCCGCTGCCCGTGGGGACCGGGATCGTGAACGCCTTGGGTTTGCGCGCAGGGGCATCACCCGCTTCGACAATGAACAGCACGTCCGTCATGCGCTGGCGGCGTTTCCAGGTGAAGCCGGTGCGGTTATCCAGGCCGCGCAGGCCTTCTTCGAGCACCGGGGTGCCGGGCTTGAGTTCGATCGCCTTGCGGTAGCCAGGCGCTGCCAGGCCGGGCTCGTTGAGCATTTCGTACAGGAACCCCGCCAGGTAGTGGCTCAAGGCGTTGGAATAGCCGTTCTTGAGCGCCAGCACTTCGGGATCATTGAGGGTCTCGACCGGGTAACCGTTGAGCTCCTTGCCGCTGGACGTGGCGCCTTTGGACTTGGCTTCGTCTTCGGCCGCCAGGGTTTCCTTCGCGCGGAACTCCGCGATGATGGCTTCGCGCTCGTGCGTGCGCTTGATGTCCACGCGGGCGTTTTCAAAGTCGCCCACCGCCATGCGGTTGAGCGCCAGACGGGTCGTCAACCACACCTTTTCGTAGTCCTGGCCTTCATAGACCTTCAGGCGCTCGCTCACCAGGGCTGCGCCCACGTTGCCCATCAGTTTGCTGGGGTTGGACTTGGCGGTGTCTTCCCATTCCTTGACCTTGCTGTCGGCCAGCAGAAAGGCGCTGGTGCTGTCGGGGTATCGGCGGTCCATGCGCAGAAGCTCGCCGCGTTCCAGGTTGTAGAGCAGCGCCGTTTTTTCTTCTTGCGTCTTGGCGGTGCTCTCCAGGCTGGCCAGCGCGGCGGGGATGCCACCGCTACGTCCAGCGCTTTGCATGTCGTTGGTCAGCTTGTCGTGGCTTTGCATGGTGGCGCACCCGGTAAGGGCAGCGCTCAGCGCCAGCACCCACAGCAGGCGCGGGCGAAATTGGGGTGGGGAATGGGTCATGGAGGGTCCTTGCAGATCGGTGTTTGGGGCGCCACAAACCCTGGGGCATCCACGCATGGCAACGCTGCAATCTGGCGCTGCTGCCCTGACGGGAGCAGCGTAAACAGCGTGATGTGCGACAAACGGATGGGAGGGCCGGGCGAGGTAGCGACGGGCGGCTCGAGCGCCTGGTCCAGGCACTTGCGCGCACGGCATGCTGCGCCCTGTGGCTTTGCATTTCCTGGTTCTTGTGTGTACGGTCAAAACCGGCCTGGTAGTGTATCAATCCACCGTGTCGCCGCTACAACGCGGTGTTGGTGTGCGCGGCAGGGCCGGCTACGCCAGCCCACAGCAGGAAACCGCCCTTTGGCTGCCTGCCGATGTCAGCATTTCAGCCTAAAAACGGCAGTTGGATGCATTTGCTAGGAGCCTGTCGGACTTGGAGCGTCGAAAGCGAAAATCGGCCCCAGCGAGGACAGTTTTTGCCGAATTTGCAGCCCCATAGCCGAGCTATGGGGCAAAAAGGCGGTTATTGAGTCGGCACCTTTGAACTTGAACCAGCCGTTCGGGCTGAGCCTGTCGAAGCCTTGCGCAGAGCTTCGAACCGCATCAACGCATTCAAGTTGGTTG
>NZ_JBKDRI010000005.1:0-10381 GCF_046341535.1 Acidovorax sp.
CGTGCCTGCTTCACCGCAGGAGGAAGCGATCGAGCGGGCCCTGCGCCCCAAGCTGCTGCAGGAGTACGTGGGCCAGTCGAAGGCGCGTGAGCAACTGGAGATCTTCATCGGCGCGGCCCGCAAGCGTGGCGAGGCGCTGGACCATGTTCTGCTGTTTGGCCCGCCCGGCCTGGGCAAGACCACGCTCAGCCACATCATTGCGGCCGAGCTGGGCGTGAACCTGCGTCAGACCAGCGGTCCGGTGCTGGAAAAGCCCAAGGACCTGGCGGCGCTGCTGACCAACCTGGACAAAAACGACGTTCTCTTCATCGACGAGATCCACCGCCTCTCGCCCGTGGTCGAGGAAATCCTCTACCCGGCGCTGGAGGACTACCAGATCGACATCATGATTGGCGAGGGCCCCGCGGCCCGCAGCATCAAGCTCGACCTGCAGCCCTTCACGCTGGTGGGCGCCACCACGCGCGCGGGCATGCTCACCAACCCGTTGCGCGACCGCTTTGGCATCGTGGCGCGGCTGGAGTTCTACACCGCCCAAGAGCTGGCGCGCATCGTCAAGCGCAGCGCGGGGCTGCTCAATGCCCCCATGGACGACGAAGGCGGCTTCGAAATCGCCCGCCGCTCCCGTGGCACGCCCCGCATTGCCAACCGGCTGCTGCGCCGCGTGCGCGACTACGCCGAGGTCAAGGGCGATGGCCGCATCACCAAAGTGATCGCTGACAAGGCGCTGGCCATGCTGGACGTGGACCCGCAGGGCTTTGATGTGATGGACCGCAAGCTGCTCGAGGCCGTGATCCACCGCTTTGACGGCGGCCCGGTGGGGTTGGACAACATCGCCGCCAGCATTGGCGAAGAATCCGGCACCATCGAAGACGTGATCGAGCCCTACCTGATCCAGCAGGGTTTTTTACAGCGCACCCCGCGCGGGCGCATCGCCACACTGGCAGCCTTCCGGCACCTGGGCGTGGCCCCACCGCAGGCGGCAGGCGGGCTGTTTTCTGAGTGATCCAAAAAACGGCGCTGGCAAGTGCATGGCGCTGTCACCCCAAAGGTGAGGCTGCAAAAACAACCCAAGGCCCGAGCCCGTGCGGTGCGCGGCAAGATGGCAAGCGGTCAACTGCCGTTTTTAGGATGATTTGATCCCACTGCGACTAGCGCTCGGCCAGCCGCTGGTGGCAGGGCAAAGAACCGCCCGACAGAGCGCATCCAGCGCCCTCTTCACTCCCCGCCGTGGTTCAACACGTGGGTGTGCATCAAGGTGGTCTTCATATCCACGCAAGCCTGCTCGCTGCGAATGCAATAGTGCAGCACCCGGATGCGCTGGCGCATAGCCTCCAGCAATTTGGACGGCTGCGGCGCAGCAGGGGCGGGCGGATCGGAGGGCGCGTCCATCGGCAGAATTTTAGGCGGTCTAAATTGCTGCTGTCATGCACCGACTGTTCGAATGATGCACTACGCGATTGACTTAGACCGGCTCAGATGGGTAGCATGTGGCGATCTAATTTTAGTTGGGCCTTTTTGAATGAGCAACGTGGCAGCTCCACTGGTTATTGATAGCGCTCGCGTGCTTGCGTACGCCGTCGTAAAGGACATTCCGTACCGGAAGTCGGGCCTGTTATTTGTCGATGGAGAACTGCTTGAGCATGTTCCGAGGTTGGCTATATGCGCCAACTTGGGCAAAGACCTAGGCATATTGCTGTTCCACTGCGATGAAGAGTGGAACGTCTTGGGAACGAACGGTGGCGTATCTGTTGAAGACGTAAAGGCCCGAGCTGAGAGGAACTATCCCGGCGTCGCTGCACGGTGGGTCCATATGGACACTACCGTTGAACAAGCGCTGGCGTACTACGACGCGCAGACCGGTGGAGAAAAATGCTCGTTCTGCGGAAAGCGCGCCTTCGAAGTTGAGGGCTGGATTGAAAGCCCCTCCGCGATAGTTTGTCGCGGTTGTGTCGAGGAGTTCCATGGAAAATTCAATGATGCACCATAGGCCCAACAGGGCATTCCAGCGGACTGCCTTCGGCAGCCGCTGAATTCGGCGTTAGACCTCACAATGACGATGTTTAGCGCACGCACCATTTCTCTCCTCACATTCATGCTTCTTGTAACGAGTGAGGCACCGAGTCAGATCACCCGCTCTACAGCATGCATCGAGACTGTTTGTCTCGGAGACGGCGTCGCGGAACTGAGAACAACACGCTGGATCGACCCAAAACACAAGCCACCGGAAGACTCGGACCCGGCGGGCAGACTCAAGGCGCTTGGTGTGTACCCGGGGAACGAGGCGCTGGAACTCATTCCAAGAATACCCGGCATCTGTAAGTACGAGCCATTTGGGCAGTGGTTCCATCTCGAAAACGCCGATCGATTTCTAGTCGCAAAGGCGACTTGGGTGCCGTCAGTGAATCGACAGAGCCAACGTTACGAGGTTCGAGAGATAAGCGTGAAGTACGCGACCACGAAGTCAACTCACACTGGCATGTTACGGAAGTTGTGTCTCGAACTTACAAGCAAGATACGACCTACATCGGAAGCTATCGCCTCTAAGTGCGTCAAAGAGGCGGAAGAGGGATTTAGGTATGTAAGCAAACAGGGAGATACGCTAGTCGACATTTCTGGCGACTCCCGAAACCATGGCCAAATTGATCTAAGGCTTATGCGCATTGACGAGTGGGAAGAGCAACCCCTTGACATCGACAATCTAGGGATGGAACTATCCAAGCTTCCCGCTTGCAAACGAAACTAGCTCGGCGAGGTCTCAAGAAACACCAGACAACTGATTGATTTTTATGGTGTTTTCAGACGGTGTTGTCGGAGGGGACGAGCTGCAAACCCATGGCTTTGGCCTTGTGCGCGAGGTTGTGCAGGACCCGCTGGCGGTAGCGCTCCTCGAAGTAATCCTGCCCCCGGTCGGTGTATTCCTGCCCGTGGCGGAGCATGGCGTAGATCAGGCGTGCCAGCTTGTGGGCAGCGGCCGTGACGGCTTTTGGCTTGTCCATGCGCGCACACATGCGCCGGTAGTACGCGCCCAGCGCCGACTGGCTCGAACGCAGGGCCGCTGCCGCCAGACGCAGCGCCTGGGCCGCACGGTTGGCGCAGCGTTTGGTCTTGCCACTCATGACCTTGCCCCCGGTGATCTTGGTGCCCGGACACAAACCCAGCCAGGAGGCGAAGTGCTTGTCGCTGGGGAACTTGCCCATGTCCGCGCCGACCTCGGAGACCACCACCAGCGCGGTGGTCACATCGATGCCGTCGATGCGGGTGAGGTCCACGCCGCACATCTGAAAGAGCTGGGTGCGCAGATCGAACTTCGGGGCATTGCGGGCGCGCCCGCGCTTCTTGCCTTGGGCCGGTTCGTCCTCGCGCACATGCAAGGCCTGCAACTGCGCCTGAACCTGCGCGTCGCACTCGGCCAGTTGGGTGCCACAGAAGTCAAATGCGTCCAGGGCCTGCTTCAGGGCAAAGAGGTGCTCGGCGCGCCAACTGCCTTGCAGGCTCTTGGCGATCTCGTCCTCGCTGGCGCGGATGCGCGCGTTCCTGAGTTTGGCCAGTACCTGCCCGTCACGCTCGCCGGCGACGATGGCGCGCAGGATCTTCTGCCCCGTCTCGCCGGCCACGTCGGAGATGACGTTGGCCAGCTGGATGTTCATTTGCGTCAGGGCCTTTTGCATGTGCTGCACGAAGCGACCTTGGCTGCGCAGCAGCATGGTGCGCTGGCGGCTGAGCGAGCGCAGCACGCAGACCTGCTCGGCAGGCCGGAAGGCACCGCGCAGCAGGCCAAAGCTCATGAGCTGCTGCAGCCACTGGCAGTCCAGCACATCGCTCTTGCGGCCCGAGACGTTCTTGACATGGCGGGCGTTGACCAGCATCACGGTGAAGCCGCGCGATTCGAGCAGTTCGTACAAGGGTATCCAGTAGACCCCGGTGGACTCCATGGCCACGGTGTCCACCCCGCAGGCGTCGAGCCAATCGGCCAGGCGGTGCAGGTCGGCGGTGAAGCTGGCGAACTCGCGCACGGGCTCGTTGTCGCGGTCTGGCGGTACGGCCACGAAGTGCGCGGCGCTGCCGATGTCGATACCGGCGGCGTTGGGGTGGGTCAGGGAGATGGCCGACTGTGTGGTGGGCCGCTTGCGTTGAGCCATGGCATCCTCCATCATGAGAAGTGGAACGTGGCACCGGCTCGGGTACGTCGTCTTGATCACTCTCTCAAACGGGATGCCTGTGCAAGGCGTCAAACGCCAAACGCAGGCTCACCAATGTCGATGACGCAGCCCATGACCACGCTAACCCGCGGGCAATTTGCACCATTGCTATGTCGGTCTTCGCCGGTGCTGCGTTCCACCTTGCCATATTCAGCAGGCCAACGCCACGTGTTTCTTCGGAACGGTTTGCGGCGCGGGCGGGCCGATTACTTCGCTAACCCTTCGCTCGAGCCGACTCCCACCGGCGTGGCACTTGGCCCGCTTCCCGGCTTTGTTCATCATCCGTCCAGCGGGCCAAGCGCCACACCGGCGCTCGCGGCTCAGCTCAAACGTTGGGCCTCTCAATTGCATCTTCCTTTGCAAGTTTCGCGGCTGCTTCCTTCACTCAACTACTAGGTCCCCGCATGTTTCAACACTCCTGCAACGTTGACGACATGGCCATCATCGGTCAGCGCCCCAATCCGTTACATGAATCTTGGAATGCATGGACCGTGGTCGTTTGCAAGAGATGCAAGAAGCTTTATGAATGGCAGCATCACTCGGGCGAACAAATGCACGGCGGCGATTTGGAAATCACTGCACTACCGACCCCAGATTATCTTCATCACAAGTACCAACTCTCTGAGGCCGATGCTGAGGCAATCCTTCGTGGTGAGAAGAAAGTCCGGCGCTATGACCGGTATAAGCAAGCCTTCATTGAAGACTCTGCGTAAACCACCAATCATGTCGCAGCGTGGCCCAACCCATCATTCCACCGGGCCGCTTTCAGCGGCCGGTGAATTCAGTCGTTAGGCCCCACAGCTAGACCCGCTCCAGCCCGACCGGAACCGCACTCAGCGCCGCCGAAGTTCATCTGAATCGGAACTCCCGGCTGATTGCGGCAGAATGGACAGCACCACGACAGGAGACACTTGAACGCCATGCTCCAGCTCAGACCAACGTGTGAGAACTGCAATGTCGCGCTTCCGCCCTACTCCACGCAAGCACGTATCTGCAGTTACGAGTGCACCTTTTGCAGCAACTGTGCCGAAGGTGTACTTTCAAACGTGTGCCCAAACTGCGGCGGTGGCTTTGTCCCCAGACCCATCCGCCCTGCGCGGAACTGGAAGGGAAACAACTACTTGGGTAGTGACCCAGCCACTACGAGTGTCAAGCATCGGCCCGTTGACCTGTCGCTCCACGAGCAACTCGTCAAGCAACTGGCTGGCCTTGCACCTGAAGCGCGCTGAGTGCCAAGGAACACGAGTGGGGCCTAACACCTCGCTGAACCGGACACGCAACGGCATGCCACGCCTGGGCCTCATTTCATTCTGGCCCAGGCGCGTCACGCCGCTGCGCGCCGGTTAGCTCGAACGTTATGCCCCAAAGGAACCAACCGATGCCGACCATATCCGCCCTGCTCGTCATCGACGTACAGCGTGGCCTGTGCGAGGGCGAGTACAGAGCCTTTGAAGTCGACCAGCTCATTGCGCGTGTCAACGCCTTGACGACAGAGGCGCGAGTCGTCAATGCACCGGTAGTGTTCATTCAACACGAAGCCAAGAGTGGCCCTCTTCAATACGGCTCAGAGGGCTGGCACCTGGCACTGGGAATCAAAGCGAGTCCAAGTGATATCTTGGTTCGCAAGACAACGCCCGACTCATTCCTGCGCACCAACCTTGAGCAAGTGTTGAAGCAACATGACGTGGGTCACTTGGTCATCTGTGGGCTGCAAACCGAGTACTGCGTAGACACCACTACTCGTCGCGCGCTGGCACTCGGCTACCCCGTTACGCTTGTCGCCGACGCTCACTCAACCCTCGGAAACGAGCACTTGTCAGCGGCGCAAATCATCCGGCATCACAACGACACACTGTCATCAATCAGCAGCTTCGGTCCCATGGCGCGACTCATGCCCGCTTCGGAGGTACGGTTTGGGGCATAACCCCTCGCTGAACCGGACACGCAACGGCGTGCCACGCCTGGGCCTCATTTCATTCTGGCCCAGGCGTGTCACGCCGCTGCGCGCCGGTTAGCTCGAACGTTAGGCACCAATGACAGATCTATCGGCGTCCGCGGAAAGCCACATCGAGCAAATTCGGGAGCTTCAAGAAATCCTGTCTAGCCGAGGTGCTGCTGTTCTAGAGCATCGCTACCTTCTACTACTGATGGGCAGCTTTTCGCTGGTTGTAGGCACGGCCCACCGGCGAGTCAAGTTCGACTGGGACGGGCGCGAGTTTGTCCTTAACATCCAGACATGCCACTGTCAGTCGCAATCCTCTGTGCAGGACTGGGTTCAAGCGGGCAACTCACGGATACCGCCGCCCGAGTCGGTTTGGACAGCCATTAATGAACGGTGCCGGCGTGGGCTTGGTGCCTCTCAAGAAACACCAGACAACTGATTGATTTTATGGTGTTTTCAAGCGAGGTTGTCAGAGGGGACGAGCTGCGTCCCCATGGTTTTGGCCTTCTGCGCGAGGTTGTGCAGGACCCGCTGGCGGTAGCGCTCCTCGAAGTAATCCTGCCCCCGGTCGGTGTATTCCTGCCCGTGGCGGAGCATGGCGTGGATCAGGCGTGCCAGCTTGTGGGCAGCGGCCGTGACGGCTTTTGGCTTGTCCATGCGCGCACACATGCGCCGGTAGTACGCCCCCAGCGCCGACTGGCGCGAACGCAGCGCCTGGGCCGCGCGGTTGGAACAGCGCTTGGTCTTCCCACTCATAACCTTGCCTCCCGTGATCTTGGTGCCCGGGCACAACCCCATCTACTGCCTGGTGCACAACATCGAGAAACTGGCCGGGTGCGGGCTGAGGAAATAGCGGGCAGGAGGGGGGGCTTGTTCGGTGCCAGAATGAGCGCTGCAGGCCCGATCAGAGGCCCGATTGAGCGAGCCGATCAACCGCAGACGACATCAGGAAGAGGCCAAGCCATGATCACCACCATCACCGCAACCCAGCGCCAGCCGGTGGCTGGAATTGGGGTTTTTGCACAGCCTCGTTAGCTGTCATGTCCGAGGGCTGTCTCGCACGCGTCTTTCAATCTAAGATCACGTCAGCACCTCCCGGAGCCCCCTCATGATCGACCTCTACAGCTCTCTTGCAAATCAAGCGCAGTCCCTCCCACCCGAAGACCGCGCCCGTTTGGCTGCACGACTACTTGCGAGCTTAGACCCCCATGACACTGAAGTGGAGGCAGCGTGGGAGACGGTGCTTCGCAAGCGCATCGCGGAGGTAGAGTCGGGGTCGGTGACGACCCTCTCAGCTGAAAGCGTGTTCGCTAAAGTGCGCTCCGGTTTACACCAGTGAAGGCCCTGCAGTTTCACCCGGAGGCAGCAGCAGAGTTGGAGTTCGAGGCCCGCTTCTACAACGAGCGTGTTCAGGGTCTCGGCGTGCGTTTCGTCAGTCAGGTCGAGCAAGCATTGCAATTGATGCGTGCCATGCCCGGCATCGGGACAACCTATTTGGCCGATACCCGGCGCGTATTCCCCAAAGATTTTCCTCACTCCATTGTTTACAGCGCGCACGCCGCCCAATGTTTGCGTTGATCAGGTCAGCGCGCCTCTGGCATCGACCCGGATGATGCGTTCCACCACGCCCTCGGCCAGGCCGCCGCGTACGCCGATCATGAAGTCGTACAGGTTCACGGTGGGGTCGCAATGGCCCGGAATGAGCCACAGCATCTGGCCCAGCGTGGGCAGCAGCGCCTGCGGGCCCTGGGCGTAGAGCAGGCCATGCTCGTCGCCGCCATTGGCGTAGCGCAGGGCGTAGTCGGGCGGCAGCAGGGCCACTGTGGGCAGGCCCGAATCGATGGCGTTGCTTTTGTGGCCAGCGTCGCACACGGCGTGGCCCTCGTGCGCCGAGATCACCTGCGTCTTGATGAAGGCCGCATGTTCAAACTGCGGCTGGGCGGGTTCGCGTTCGTTGCGTGCGTAGTCGGCATCCATGAACAGGAACGAGCCCGCCTGCACCTCGCCAAACACACCGCTGGCAGCCTCGTGCACCAGGGTGCCGGTGCCTGAGCCGGTGACCAGGGGCACGGGCAGGCCGGCGTCTTCGATCAGCATGCGCGTGAGCTGTGCGGCGGACACCACCTCGGCGATGGCTGCGCGGCGCCCCACGGTGCTGACCATGTGTTGCGCCCGTCCGTGGTAGGCCTGCAGTCCGGCAAACCGAAGGCGGCTGTGCTGGGTAACGGCCTGGGCCAGTGCCACGGCGGCCTCGCCCGGTGGCACGCCGCACCGGCCCTGGCCTACGTCGATCTCGACCAGCACGTCGATGCCGCTATCGCTGCCGTGCATGGCCATGGCCTCGGCCAGCCGGACAACGCCTTCGATGTGGTCCACTGCAATCGCCAGGCGCCCACCCTGGGCGGCCAGCCGGGCTGCCAGGCGTGCCGCACGGTGCAGCTTGGGCATGGCCACCACTTCGTTGGTGATGGTGATGTCGGTCACGCCGCCTGCGGCCAGTGCCTCGGCCTCAGACACCTTCTGCACACACACACCCTGCGCGCCAGCGCGCTGCATTTGCAGCGCCAGTTCGGCACTCTTGTGCATCTTGGCGTGGGGGCGCCAGAGCACACGGTGCTTGCGCGCAAAGTCAGCCATGCGCTGGATGTTGCGCTCCATGGCATCAAGGTCAATCACCAGCGCGGGCGTGTCGATCAGGTCCACACGCTGGCCGATGGTGGATGTAAGAGAGTCAGGCATGGGTTTCATCATGTGCTGCATGGTCTAGGTGCTGGGTATCGGCCCAACCGATCAGGGTCAGGCCGTCGGGGGTCCACAAAATACGATTGATGGCCGCATTGGCCAGTTGCCAGGTGCGCGGTGCCTGGATGTCCTGGCGCGTGGCCAGGCGGTACAGCACATCAAGAACACCGCCATGCGCGACCATCACGATCTGCGCGCCGACATGCCCGCGTGCCAGAGCGGTGACGGTGCGCTCGATGCGGTCGCGCAGCATCAGCAGCGACTCGCCGCCCTCTGGCGCGTAGTGCGGATCGCGCTGGCGCCAGCGCAAGGCGTCTTCAGGGAACTCGGTCTCGATCTCGGCAAACGTGCGGCCCTGGAAGTGGCCGAAGCTGCGCTCGCGCAGGCCTGTGTCTGCAACCAGCGGCGCGCCCGTGCTGTGGGCCACGGCCTGGGCTGTGGCGTGGGCGCGTTGCAGGTCGCTGGTGTAGACCGCGGCCACCGGCTCGCAGGCCAGTGCCTGGGCGACCTGCCGGGCCTGCCACCGGCCGGTGTCATTGAGCGCAATGTCCAGATGGCCCTGGATGCGGGTGTCCACGTTCCAGGCGGTTTCTCCGTGGCGGATGGCGACAATGCGGGTAGCGTCCATGCGGTCGAGTGTCGTGTCGGAAGTGGGCTGGCAAGGCCATGGTGTGCGGCCACCCTTGGGCGACCGCCCAGGCAGCCGCCACGCATTGTGCCCGTCCGGCTGGCACAGGGCACCACGCAAGCTTACCGCGTTGGCGGGGCTGCCGGTGCCGGCGAAGTGTTCGGAGCTGCGGGCGCTGCGCTGGTCGATGGCACCACCACGCCCGGCGTTGCGGGAGAAACCAGTGGCAGACGCACCTGCCGCGGGCCGGCCGGTGGCGCCGGAAACCCCTGCAGCGCTGCATCAAACAGCACGCCATACACCCCGGGGTCTTTCACCCACACATCTTCATGCACCGCCGAGGTTTCATACACCACCGTTTGGTCGCGTGCGCTGCGCAGCACCAGGCTCACCGCAAGCCGGTACAGCGGCGTGGGCGCGCCAATGCCCCACAGCCCGCCCACGCCCCAGCCACGCCCATGCAAGCCGCCGCCCCAGGCCCAGGGCGATGGGCCGAAGCCGCCCAGTGCGCCGTGGGGCCCGTAGGGATAGCCCCAGGGGTCTGCCCGGGGCACCGTGTCGGCCTGCACGCCAATCTGCGCCAGAAGTTGGGGCTGGGCATCATCGCGCCGCAGTCCGGCACGCGCGAGCGCCTGTTCGGCCAGCGCGGCAATCGGATCGAACGCCGGGCCCTGCTGCGACGGCAGGCGCTCGAGCCGGTAGGTGGCGGGGGTGGTGACTGCGCCGGGTGTGGCAAAACTCTGCACCCGCCCGTCCACGATGCGCGGGCCCGTGCTGCACCCTGCCAGCACCAGGGCGGCCAGGGCCGAGACGAGACAAGGGGTGAGGCGGCGAGGGTTCATGGCGGGGCGCTCCGGGGTGTGGCTTGCG
>NZ_JBKDRI010000006.1:0-5364 GCF_046341535.1 Acidovorax sp.
GCTGGCATTGGCATGGAGGGCGCAGGCGTTGTGGAGGCCGTGGGTGAGGGCGTGACCCACCTGCGTGTGGGCGACCGCGCGGCCTATGCCAGCCAGCCACCCGGCGCGTATTGCCAGGTGCGCGTGATGCCCGCCAAGTGCGTTTGCAAGCTGCCCGATGCCATCAGTTTCGAGACTGCTGCCGCCATGATGCTCAAGGGGCTGACGGCGCAATACCTGCTCAAGAAAACGCTGCCCGTGGAAGGCCTGCAGCCTGGTGACCATGTGCTGTTTCACGCTGCCGCTGGTGGCGTTGGTTTGATTGCCTGCCAGTGGGCCAAGGCCCTGGGCCTGCAGCTCATCGGCACGGCGGGCAGCGATGCCAAGTGTCAGCTCGCGCTGGCCAACGGCGCGGCCCACGCCATCAACTACAGCACCGAAGACTTTGCCGCCCGTGTGAAGGACATCACGGGTGGCAAGGGCGTGAAAGTGGTGTACGACTCGGTGGGCAAGGACACCTGGGATAAATCGCTCGATTGCCTGCGCCCCTTTGGTCTGATGGCCAGCTTTGGCAATGCCTCCGGTCCGGTGGCAGCGTTTGCCCCCGGTTTGCTGGGTACCAAGGGTTCGATCTATGTCACGCGCCAGACTCTGTTCAGTCATATCGCGACACGGGAGAGCACGCAGGCCATGGCTGATGATCTGTTTGCCGTGGTGGCCAGCGGTCAGGTCAAGATCCATATTGACCAGCGCTACCCGCTGGCCGAGGTGCAGCAGGCCCACCGCGATCTGGAGGCACGCAAGACCACCGGTTCGACCATCCTCACGCTGTGAACGGGGCTTCGGGCGCAATTTCCTTCGCGCAGTGGGTGGCTGCCGCGCGCCAGCAGGCATCGCAACCCCCGCCTAGGCCGAGGCACCCGCTGGTGGCCGCCGGGCATGTGATTGGCTCGGTTGCACAGGGGTTTTTTGACGAAGCGGGCGCTGGAGGCATTCTCCAGCAGCATCCATTGCGGTTGAAAAAGCACGAGACTGCCGCGCCGTGCTGGCACCTTGAGGTGGCTGCAAACGAGGTCACCCGGGCGCTCAATGCGCTGGCTTGCGCGCTGCGTGAGCGGGGGCTGTGTGGTCCGTGGCGTGACGAGCAACTGGCGGTATGCAGCCCAGCGGGCGAGGTGGTCGCCACGGTCGAGCGCGGTGCGGTGCGTGTGTTGGGCATCACCACGCGCGCCGTGCACCTGATCGGCCATGCCACCGATGGCCGAATCTGGGTGCAAAAGCGCGCCCTGACCAAGCCCAACGATCCTGGCAAGTGGGATACGCTGATGGGCGGGATGGTGTCGGCCGCCGATACCCTGCCACAGGCCCTGGAGCGCGAGACCTGGGAGGAGGCTGGGCTGCGCGTCGAGCGCCTGCACGGGCTGACGCACGGCGGGCATGTGCTGTTCAGCCGCCCCAGCAGTGAAGGGCAGGGTGCCGGATTCATGGTCGAGCGCATCGACTGGTTCAGCGCCGTGGTGCCCGATGGGATGCCCCCGGACAACCAGGACGGCGAGGTGGAGTGTTTTGCGCTGCTGAGCCCCGATGAGGTGCGCGGGCGGGTGGCGCAGGGGGGCTTCACGCTGGAGGCCGGGCTGGTGCTGGCTGGGTTCTTCGGAGCGTGATGGTTGGCCAGGCGCCCCGTGCCTTGCCGCCTGCCACGCCGCATCAGCTGCGGTCTGCCACCGGCTTGAGCCGGTTGGGCGCAAGCGCCCCGGCCGATTCAAGAATCGGATACGCCACGGAGCACAGCAGCGAGTTGATGCGCTTGAGTTCGCTGATCAGGTCGATATGCAACGAACTCGTCTCGATGCTCTGCACCGTGTTGTCTTGCAGCCGTGCCAGGTGGGTGACCGAGTAGGCGTGCTCCAGGTCGCGAAAGCGTGCCTTTTCCTCCAGCAGCTTTTGCGCATCGCGCACGCTACCGTCGAGAAATACGCTCATGGCCAGGCGAAGGTTGTCCAGCAGCCGCGCGTGCAGCTCGCTGATTTCTTCCATGCCCGCTTCAGAGAACTGGCGGCCTTTCTTGATCTTCTTGTCCTCGATATCGATCAGCACGCGCTCGATGATGTCGCCGATCTGTTCCATGTTGATGGTGAAGCTGATGATGTCAGCCCAGCGGCGGCCCTCGCGTTCGTCCAGTGCCTCCCGCGAGATCTTGGTCAGGTAGTACTTGATGGCCGAATACAGGCCGTCCACCTTGTCGTCCAGCTTGCGCAATTCTTCGGCCAGACGCAGGTCGTCCGTGCGGATCACCTTGTGCAACCCGATCAGCATCGACTCGACCACATCGGCCAGGTGCAGCGCTTCGCGCGCAGCGCACGAGATGGCCAGCGAGGGTGTGGCCAGTGCGGAAGGATCGAGGTGGCTAGGCCGCGTGCCGGCGGCATCTTGCTGGTTTTGCGCGGGCATCAGCCGCTCGGCCACGCGGGCCACCGTGCCCGTCAGCGCGATGCAGGCCAGGCAGGCGACGATGTTGAAAGCCAGGTGAAACAGCACGACCTGTGTGGCTGCGTCGGGTACGTAGGCTTGCGCATGCTGCAGCCACAGGCCCACCAGGGGCGCCATGATGACCACGCCGATGACCTTGAAGATCAGGTTACCCATCGGGACCTGGCGGGTCAGAAGGGGGGAATTGAGCGTGGTGAGCACCGCCAGGATGCCGCTGCCCAGGTTGGCGCCGATGACCAGACCGAGCGCCACGTCCAGCGGAATCCCGCCCGAGCCAGCCAGCGCTGCCGTGAGCAGAACGGTGGCAAGGCTGGAGTAGGCCAGCACCGCCACCATGGCGCCGGTGAGTATCTCCAGCAGCAGGTCGCTGGTCAGCGCGCCCAAAAGGGTGCGTACCGCAGGTGACTGGGTGAGCACGGTTGTGGATTCAGTGATCAGGCGCAGGGCCAGCAGCATCAGGCCCAGGCCGATCAGGACCCGACCGACACGGCCAGCGGTGGTGTCCTTGCGCGAGATGAACAGCACCACACCCACTAAGATGAGCAGCGGAGACAGCCATGACAGGTCTGTCGAGAACACAACGGCGATCACGCTGGTGCCCACGTCGGCACCCAGCATCACCGCCAGCGCAGCGGGCAGGCTGACCATCCCCTGGCCCACGAAGGACGAGACGATGAGTGCCGTGGCCGTGCTGGATTGCACCAGAGCCGTGACGCCAATGCCGGACATCATGGCCGTGAGACGGTTGCTGACGCTGTGTGCGATCAGCTGCCGCAGGTTGGCCCCAAACACCCGCAGGACGCCTCTTCGTACCAGGTGAGTCCCCCAGATCAGCAGCGCCACGGCGGCAAGCAAGTTAAGAAGATGTTTCATGGATCGGGGGTATTTTCTTGTTCTTTTGAAACGGCGGTCTGCAGAGCATTCTCCACGCCACTGCCGGGCTGAAAAGGCAGGCGCAGACGGCGTTTGCGAGTGCCTGCGGCCCGCGCGACATGTGCTCTACAAATGGCGCTGAAAGTGGCCTGTCATCAACCTGGCAAATAAGGATACTGCTGATTCCACAGCACCGCCGGTGGACGGGGTAGCCGCAGAGTCAGCCGCCACAGCAAAACGGCCCGCTGGGAGCGGGCCGTTGGCTTGGTGTCGCGGGTGGGCTGGTTCAACCTACAAGCGGTGCTGGCAAGTGCATAGCGCTGTCACCCCAAAGGTGAGGCTGCGAAAGCAGCGCAAGCCCCGAGGCCACGCGGTGTGCGGCAAGATGACAAGCGGTCAACTGCCGTTTTTAGGTTCAATGTTTGCCACGAACCCGCAGTAGCTCGTCCAGAATCAGGCACGCGGCTCCCACAGTAATGGCCGAGTCCGCCACGTTGAACGATGGGAAGTACCAGTTGGCGTAGTGGAACTGCAAGAAGTCCACGACGTAGCCGTGCATAAGCCGGTCCACCACATTGCCCACGGCCCCGCCGAGAATGCTGGACAGCGCGAAGCTAAAGAGTTTTTGCCCCGGATGCGCCTTGAGCTGCCAGACGATGAAGATGGTTGCCGCAGCGCCAATGCCGGTAAACAGCCAGCGCTGCCAGCCCCCGGCGTCTGCCAGCAACGAAAACGCAGCGCCCGTATTGTGCGCGCGCACGATGTTGAAGAAGCTCGTGATGAAGGTGGAGTCGCCCAACTCGTAGTGGTCAACGATCAGCGTCTTGGTGATCTGGTCAGCCACCAGGATGACCAGCGCCCACGCCAGCCAGGGCCACAGGGTGGGGCCGCTGCGCCCCCCAAACGATGCGGAGCCGGATGCGCGCGCCATCACGCGTGCACCCGCGCTTCGCCGTCGCCCAGCAGGTTGCTGGTGCAGCGGCCACAGATGGTTGGGTGCGCTGCATCGTGGCCCACATCACTGCGGTAGTGCCAGCAACGCTCACATTTGGCATCAGAACTGGCCTTCACGCTAATCTCCATTGAATTTCCTGCTATCAATGTAATAGCGGATGTGATGAACACAAACTTGAGGTCATCTCCCAGGCTGGCCAGCAGCGCGTGGTCTTCGGCAGTTGCGGTCAGGGTCACGGTGGCCTGTAGCGACGAGCCCACCTGGCCCGCGGCGCGCAGGTTCTCGATTTCCTTGTTCACGGCATCGCGGATCTCGCGGATGCGCGACCACTTGGCCAGCAGGCCCTCATCGGCACCGGCACCGACACCCGCTACGTTGCCGTAGGTTTCCAGAAAGATCGACTCTGACTGGCCGAAAACCTTCCACGCCTCTTCGGCGGTGAACGACAGGAAGGGTGCCATCCAGCGCAGCATGGCGTGGGTGATGTGGTACAGCGCAGTCTGTGCGCTGCGGCGGGCCAGGCTCTTGGGCGCTGTGGTGTAGAGGCGGTCTTTGAGCACGTCCAGATAAAAGCCGCCAAGGTCTTCCGAGCAGTACAACTGCAGCTTGGCCACCACGGGGTGGAACTCATACACCTTGTAATGCGCCAACACGGTGGCCTGGAACTCGGTGGCGCGGGTCAGGGCGTAGCGGTCGATCTCCAGCATCTGATCGAACGGCACGGCGTCTTGGACCGGATCAAAGTCGCTCACGTTGGCGAGCAAAAAGCGCAGCGTGTTGCGAATGCGGCGGTAGGCATCCACCACGCGCGCCAGGATCTTCTCGTCGCCCGCGATATCGCCCGAGTAGTCGCTGGCGGCCACCCACAGGCGGATGATTTCTGCGCCCAGTTTCTTGTTGATCTCTTGCGGGTCGATGCCGTTGCCCAGCGACTTGCTCATCTTGCGGCCCTGGCTGTCCACGGTGAAGCCGTGGGTCAGCAGGCCGCGGTAGGGCGCGCGGCCTTCCAGCGCCGATGCCAGCAGCAGCGAGCTATGAAACCAGCCGCGATGCTGGTCGTGGCCTTC
>NZ_JBKDRI010000007.1:0-14849 GCF_046341535.1 Acidovorax sp.
AAATCGTCGGTGGCGGCGCAGGTAAACAGCACGGCAGAACTCCCAGAAAACTGCCTCTATTGAAAACAAAACTGGGAGTTTTGGGTATCCGCAATCACCCCGAAGGCCAGTGTTTATGAGGGTTTCGGGGGTTTTTCAGGGTCGACGACGTAGGGAACGGATAGCTCCGCGCCTGGATGGAGTCTTGCAAAACAGAGTGGCACCATTTTTTGGTCGTGAGTGTGTCGCGGGGCCACCAACCAGGCGCGCTGCGCAATCTTCAGCGCTAGTCCGGCGGGCGGATAATGCGTAATGGCAATCATCTCCCTCATCAATGCGCACCTTGCGTTTGGACATGTCTCACTCCTTGACCGGGCGTGTTTTTCCCTAGAGGGCGGAGAGCGCGTGGGACTCATCGGTCGCAACGGAACCGGAAAGTCGACTCTGCTTAGAATTCTCGGCGGTTTAGCAAGAGCCGATGAAGGAGCTCTGCACATCCAGCAGAACATGCGCATTGCCCATGTCGCCCAGGAGCCCCTGCTTGATTCGTCCGAGTCAGTGTTCGACGCCGTATCGCGAGGGTTGGAACGGGTGAAGGCGCTCCGAGACCTATACCTTTCCGGCAGTGAAGGGCTCGACCTCAACGCGTTGCAAGCCGAGATTGAGGCTTTTGATGCCTGGAATTGGGAGCAACGCGTCGAAGAGACGCTCGAGCGACTTCACCTAGCGGCAGACGCAACGGTCGGAGATCTCTCCGGTGGCACCAGGAAACGGGTTGCGCTTGCCCAAGCGCTTGTTGCAAGGCCCGACGTCTTGCTTCTGGACGAACCCACCAATCACCTTGATCTGGAGTCCATAGGATGGCTGGAAGAGCTATTGCTCGGGTTTAGCGGCAGCGTTATCACTATCACGCATGATAGAGCGTTTCTTGACCGGGTCGCCACACGGATTGTCGAGCTCGATCGCGGAGTCCTGAGATCCTATCCTGGCAACTTTGCTAAGTACTCACAGCAAAAAGAGGATCAGCTTGCGCACGAGACCGTGATCGCTGCGAAGGCCGACAAGCTTCTCGCTCAAGAAGAGGCGTGGGCTAGAAAAGGGGTAGAGGCGCGTCGAACCCGCAGTCAGAGCAGAATAGGAAGGCTTGACCAGCTTCGCTCCCGCAGAGAAGCTCGGCGCGATGTCGTTGGTAGCGTCCGAATGGATGTATCCGCCAGCGGGGTCAACGGCTATCAGGGAAAAATTGTTGCGCAGCTCGATTCCGTGACCAAGACATTCGGGGAGAAGACCATCGTCCGCGGCTTCTCGGGGACGATTCTTCGAGGGGATAAGGTTGGCCTCATCGGGCCGAATGGCTCTGGGAAGAGCACGCTGCTCAAAATGATTCTGGGACAACTTGCGCCAGATTCTGGGACTATCCGACAAGGGGCCAACCTTCAGGTGGCGTATTTCGATCAGATGCGCGAGGGGATCGACTTAGACGCAACTCTGGAGGACTTTATTAGCCCGGGTAGCGAATGGATCGAAATCGGGGATCAGCGAAAGCAGGTCAGAAGCTACCTCTCGGACTTCTTGTTTTCTCCTGCTCGGGCGCACTCTCCGGTGCGCTCATTGTCCGGTGGCGAGAGAAACCGTCTCTTCCTCGCGCGACTCTTCGCTCGGCCGGCCAACGTGCTCGTTCTAGACGAACCAACGAATGACCTAGATATCGACACCCTGGAACTGCTTGAGGAGTTGCTAGATTCATACGTCGGTACGGTCTTTCTTGTGAGCCACGACCGAATATTTCTCGACAACGTGGTCACGAGCACCATCGCCTTTGAAGGCGATGGTCTTTGGAATGAATATGAAGGTGGAGTGTTGGAATGGCTTGAGCAGTCCAAGCGGACTCAGTCAGTCAACAACCGCGAGCTTGATTACCACCCCAGATTAAAGGACACGACCCTAGGTTCATCCCAGGGGTCCACACCATCGAAAGCCGAAGTCGAAGTGCCATCGAACAAGCGGTGCAAAAAAAAACTCAGCTACAAGGAGCAACGGGAACTTGATCGACTTCCTGCCGAGATCAAGCAGCTCGAAAATGAACAAGCCACGCTACAGCTATCCCTGGCCGATGGACACATATTCCGAGACAACCCGAGTGAGGCAGCACTGATAACTGTTCGTATGGCTGCAATTGAAGAGGAGTTGATGACAGCACTCGAGCGCTGGAGCAGCCTTTCAGACTCATAGGTTATCACCCCAGAAAACGAGAGATCGGTCGCCTCAACAGTAAATCGCGAGCACAACTAGCGTTCAAAAAGCTCCTCAAATGCGGTGATGCACCCGATCGGGGCTGCCCCGAAGTCTGGCAATCAACGCCGGCGCAATCTGACCCAAAGGAAGAACCTCGTCGGCTGCGCCGTGCGCAATAGCCTCTCTCGGCATGCCAAATACGACGCAAGTAGCTTCGTCTTGCACATAGTTATAACTACCAGCGTCTTTCATCTCTCGCATGGCCGCTGCTCCGTCGTTACCCATTCCAGTCAACATAATCCCAAAGGCATTTCGTCCTACAACCGCTGCTGCTGATTTGAAGAGCACTTCGACCGACGGCTTGTGCCGATTGACGGCGGGACCATCATCAACCACCGCGACGTAATTGGCGCCACTGCGGGTCACATGAAACTGCGTTCCACCCGGGGCAATGTAAGCATGGCCCGGTATGATCCGCTCACCGTTAACAGCTTCTTTCACGGTAATCTGGCATAGGCCGTTGAGCCGAGCGGCGAAGCTAGTGGTGAACCCTGGCGGCATGTGTTGAGTAATCACAATTGCCGGCGAGTCGGCAGGCATCTGCATCAACACCTCCTTGATGGCTTCCGTCCCGCCGGTGGAAGCCCCAATGCAGATCAACTTTTCTGTTGAGACGCTGCCGAGCAGCGCATGTGACGTCGGCACCGCCGGCGCCTGGACTGCACCAGGAGCGGTCCCGGGTGACTCGCGGCTTGGTGCTCGACGCACCCTTGCAACTGCTGCGACGCGGATTTTTTCAACGATCTGTGACGCCAACTCATTGAGCCCATTTGCAAGACCAACTCGAGGTTTGGCGACAAAGTCGACCGCCCCCAACTCCAACGCTCGCATGGTCACCTCCGCTCCACGCTCGGTGAGCGTGGAAATCATGACTACAGGAGTGGGACGCAAGCGCATCAGCCTGCCTAGGAAGTCGATGCCGTCCATACGCGGCATCTCGACATCCAGCGTAATCACATTCGGATCGAGCTCACGTATCATCTCCCGTGCAACCAACGGATCGTTCGCGGTGCCAACACACTGCATATCAGATTGGCGATTGATGATTTCCGCCAGCAAACTTCGCACCAGCGCTGAGTCGTCCACGACTACCACGCGGATTTTCCTGCTCATCAACTAAACCTCTTCAAAACAGATCGACCGAGCCGCCTGACGTAGACTTAGCGACTGTAGCGGCATTTCCTCGCAGTTCCTGGTCGACAAGAGTCTCTGGGTGAGCATGCGCTAAACGCTTCACCATCGCTCTACCGGTCACGGGGAAAAAGACAACTTTCCGCGGGTAAATATCCAGTACGTCGTCAGAAACAATTGGAATTCGCTCAGTATTGAGGTAGTTGAGCACAAAGTTTGTATTGCGCTCGCCCACGTTCATGGTGGTGAAATTGGCCATCACTTGAGCACCACCAAAAATCTTCGCCTGCATGGTCTCGCGACGGGCTCCAAGCTTCAGCATCTCGTTGATCAAAAGTTCCATTGCGTACGATCCATATCGGCCAGACGCGTCCGCAAGATCCCCGTCAGGGAGCATGAAATGATTCATTCCACCCACGCGCGCACGACTGTCCCATAAGCAGGCAGCGATGCACGATCCAAGCACGGTCATGATGACCATTTTCTCATCCGCAACGAAATACTCACCTGGTAACACTTTGACTGCGTTGTGCTGGAAATGGTGGTCAAGGTAGAAGAACGACGCCTCACCAGACTTGCGCTGCTTCGCCTTAAGTTCGGGCAGAGATGACTCACGGGCCGGACCGTTACCATACGAATAGATGTCTGCGCTGAGCGGCGCAATGCGGGGGGCTCTGCGGCGCTCGCTGGTGCCAGTGCCACCAGCGCCGGACGCAGGTGGAAATCCGGTAGAAATATTGGTCATGGCGGCTAATAAGAGAGCATCAGGGTCATGGCTTAACGGCGTTCGTAAACCGTCTTACCGCGTAAAGTAAACAGGTCCTTCGACTCGCTGAAATTCTCAGCATGGCCAACGAAAAGCATACCACCTGGCTTAAGTACTGCATGAATCTTTTCAAGGACACGGCGCTGAGTTGGCGCATCAAAATAAATCATCACGTTTCTACAAAAAACCACATCAAAAGGCTCTTTGAATGGCCAGTCATCCCGAATGAGATTCACACTCATGAACTCAATGGCTTTGCGCAATTCGGGTTTGACGCGAGCCATACCCGAATTGTCGCCTTTCCCTTTCAGGAAGAAATTCTGCAAGCGTTCAGGACTCAAACCTTTAAGATTATCAAGACGGTACACCCCATTGGCCGCTGTAGCAAGCACTCGAGAATCAATATCACTTGCCACAAGTCTGAATGCCGCATTACTACCAAGCGACTCAAAAGCAGTCATGACAATCGAATAAGGCTCCTCCCCCGTTGACGCAGCGTTGCACCAGACCCGCCAACTGCTACCCGAGTTACTACGTAACAGAGATCCGAAGATTTCAAAGTGATGTTGCTCACGAAAAAATGCCGTGAGGTTCGTCGTCAGCGCATTCACGAACTCCTGCCATTCCGGGCCATCGTTACTACTAAGCCAAGACAAATAGTCGTGAAAGCTCGAATGCCCAGTCTCCCGCAACCGCCTAGAGAGACGGCTGTAAACCATCGCATGCTTACCGTCATGCAGACTTATACCGGCACGCTGATAAATCAAGGACTGTACTTTTGCGAAATCTTCGTTAGTCCACACAAACTCCCGCCCCTGCGCAAGGGGGCCTGGATTTTGCTGGGAAGCAGCTTGGAAGACATCAGCCATGGCCGTTACTTACTTTCCTGCAGGTATTGGGAATCGGGGCCATGAAGAAAGTCCAATACTTGTCAGTCAATCCGATGCAGCGACAATTAGAAAGAAACAGCTTGGATCGACTCATCCATTTTTCAGAAAATTGCTCAGAGGCCACTATTCGCTCGCGGAAGCCAATCCCATGTCAACACCGGACATCAATTTCTCAATATCCAGCAGAATCAGCATACGGTCACCAACAGAACCCAAGCCGAGGATGCAGCTATTATCGATTGCACTCTCAATGTCAGGAGCAGTTCGGATACTTTCTGGAGTCAGCTCCATCACGTCACTCACTGAGTCGACCACAACACCCACAACGCGACTCCGCAAATTCAAAATAATCACAACGGTAAAGCTGTTGTAGTCTGCCTGCGCACAATTGAACTTCAAGCGCATATCAACAATTGGCACAATCGTGCCGCGCAGGTTGACAACGCCTTTAATAAAATTCGGCGCATTAGCGATTCGCGTTGGGGGTTCATATCCCCGTATCTCTTGAACTTTCAGAATATCGATCCCGTACTCTTCCTGATCCAGTCGGAAGGTAAGATATTCACGAGCCCCTGCCAATACAGCATCTGAAGTCTTGCCAACTACATTCATGGTGCTTCCTTTCGTGAAGGCGACATGTTCTTTTTCACCTTGGATTCATTAATGACGCGCACGGCGAACAAGACCGCCAGTGTCCAGAATCAAGGCGACGGTGCCATCGCCAAGGATAGTGGCGCCAGATACATTCGGAACTTTGCGATAGTTCGTTTCCAGATTTTTCACCACGACCTGGTGCTGACCTAGTAACTCGTCTACCAACAGAGCAACCCGACTCCCGTCTGCCTCAACCACCACCATAATGTTGCTCGATTTGTCAAGGTCGAATCTAGGAACCTGAAATATCTTTTCCAAAGCAATGACGGGCATATACTCGTCACGGACTTTGACCAGTTGCGAACCTTGCGCAACAGTACTGACATCAGCTGAATTCACTTGGAACGACTCGACAACGGACGAAAGCGGCAGGATGTAGACCTCTTCGCCGACGCCCACAGACATCCCATCCATGATCGCCAAGGTCAGCGGTAGGCGCACCGAGACCTTCATGCCATAGCCCTCGGCCGAATCGATTTCGACAGTGCCGTTCAAGGCAGCGATGTTGCGTTTGACTACATCCATTCCAACACCACGGCCCGACACATCAGTGACTTCCTCTGCTGTGGAAAAACCTGGTTCAAATATCAGTTGCCAAACATCTGCGTCGCTCATCTGGTCGGTCACTTCCAGACCACGCTCTCGCGCCTTGCTGAGAATCTTTTCGCGCGAGAGACCTTTTCCGTCATCTCTGACCTCAATCACAATTGATCCGCCTTGATGGGAAGCAGCCAATGTGATGGTTCCCTGCTCGGATTTACCTTTGGCAAGCCGATCCGCCGGCATCTCGATACCATGATCACAACTGTTGCGAACCAAGTGCGTCAAAGGATCCGTGATTTTTTCGACCAAACCTTTGTCAAGTTCTGTCGCCTCGCCAAGAGTCACCAACTCCACTTTCTTTCCAAGTTTGTTGGCCAAGTCCCGAAGCATCCGCGGGAATCGACTGAAGACGATCGACATGGGAATCATCCGAATCGACATCACCGATTCTTGAAGATCTCTGGTGTTGCGGTCCAAGTCTGCGAGTCCTGCCAGCAATTGCTGGTAGACGCCAGCGTCTAGCCCCCTACTGTTTTGCGCCAACATCGCTTGCGTAATGACCAGTTCGCCCACCAAATTGATGAGCTGATCCACTTTCTTGACGTCCACTCGAATGGTGGTCGACTCCATTTGCGCCTGCCCCCCAGACTTCGGTTCGGCTGGAGGCTTGGCCGGGGCTGGGGCCTTCGACTGCGCGACTGGCTGCGCAGCAGGGGCCACGACCGTGCTTTGCTCATGAGGCGCACCAGGCGCTCCATCAAAAAAGCCAAAGGTAGCATCGCCCCCGAAGGCGCCCGCCCCTTTTTCCACCTGCGCCTTTTCAGCCGACCGGGCTGTCGAACTCACCGCATCGCGAATCCGCACACGATCTTTCGAAACATGGAAGGCGAAAAGGTCCAGCAGGTCTTCGTTGGTCGACGTAGTCTCGACCGCGAAAAGGCGAAAGTCTGCAGACGATGCAGACAGGTCCTTAACTGTTCCGAGGCCGACGATATCACGAAAGAGCTCCTTGATAGCACCAGCCTGCTCTGAACGCTCCAACGGCCCCACCTCGATTTCAAGCTGTCGCACTTTGCCAGATGGCTCTAGCGCTTTTGGGGGCGGCTCATCGACAACTGGCGCAGGTGCAGGCGCGGGTGTTGCCGCGTGCACCAATCCTGCAGCCAAGTCACTGATACGCCTCACAAGTGCGGCGGTAGACACTGCCTCTCCCTGCCCACCAGACTGATGCCTTGCCAGCAGGCTACGCGACGCGTCAGCGGACTCCAGCAAGACATCCACCATTTCTGGAATAGGTTGCAATTCATGCCGGCGCAAACGATCTAGAAGCGACTCCATGTGGTGAGTCAATTCAGCAACATCCGCAAATCCAAACGTTGCCGCGCCACCCTTGATCGAATGCGCGCACCGGAAGATCCCGTTGAGCTCCTCGTCATTTGCGCTGCTCAGGTCCAGTTCGAGCAACATTTGCTCCATCAGATCTAAGTTCTCCCCAGCCTCCTCGAAAAAAATCTGGAAGAACTGACTGAGGTCGAATTCAGCGCCCGCGCCCGATGGTTCTTGGTGGGTATCCGCCATGGTGGCTCCTGTGTGGTCGTGCGAGAAGAAAGTTCTACCGAATCACTTTCCGGATGACTTCGATCAAACGGTTGGGATCAAACGGTTTGACCAGCCATCCGGTAGCGCCAGCAGTACGCCCCGCCTGCTTCATCTGATCGCTCGACTCGGTTGTGAGGATCAAGATAGGAATGTTCTTGAAATTGGGATGCTCCCGAAGCTTTCGCGTGAGCCCGATCCCATCGAGACGCGGCATGTTTTGATCGGCCAAAACGAGATCGATGTTGTGGGTTTCCGCTTTCTCTAGCGCATCTTGTCCATCCACCGCCTCGACTACGTGGTAGCCGGCACCGGTCAGCGTAAAAGCCACCATTTTTCGCATGGAAGGTGAATCATCTACGGCAAGAATTGATTGCATGTGTAGCTCCAACTGACTTGAAAGTAAAGGTTAACCGGTGGTGTGAAAGATCAAAACAGGTCGACCGAACCCGCATCCATTTCGCTTTGTGTCACAGGATTCGGCCTGTCTGGCTCCAACTCGACGAAGGGGGCTGCCTCCTCCCCCTCGTCCTGACCCATGGCCTCCGATGCGAGCCGGAACGCACATCCCTGCAACATTTTGGTGGTGTGCCAAATCAATTGCGAGGCCATGTCTTGGAACTGGAGTTCGGTCACTGCACTGCGCAAGGCGGCACGCGCGGCTTCTAACCCGGGGTTGTCGGAGATCAAAGCATCCGTCAACACCGAGTTCGCCTCACCGAAGCGCTCAAGAAGATTGTCCGTCGCGTGGCTCAACAAACCTTCGAGGCGGTGCAGGTCGTGCATAACCACCAGGAGTGAATCCTGTAACTCTGCCGCCACCATGATGGGCACCTGGACGGCAGGCTCACCGGATGTCGTTAGCGTCGATTGCATCGTTTCTCCATAGCAGCATCAGCAGCAAATCACGCGAAAAAACCAAACCATAAGCTTCAAGACCTCCTGCGCAGACGCTCGTGCAGACTGCGGCCATCAACCCCATTGGACGACGCCAACACTCCTACCCCAACCGTAAAAACACGACTTGTCTGTTCCAATTTGTATCCTATGATAACGCCCTTATGGTCCATAAAACATTCGACCGATCTCTAGACATTCTGCATCTGGAGGATTCGGATGCCGATCATGCGCTGACGGTGCGTGCGCTGGGGAAAGCCGGGCTTCAATTTTCGATGATTCGAGTCGACTCTCTCGATGAATTTCAGTGGCACATCGATCAGAACGTTTTTGACGTAGTGCTTGCAGACTACCGTCTCCCGGGCTTTACGGCACTGGAAGCATGGGCTCGTGTGGCGAAAAAGCCTCACCATCCACCGTTTGTTCTTCTCTCGGGTGCAATCGGCGAAGCTGCGGCGGTGGAAGCCATCCGTTTGGGGATGGCAGACTACCTCCTGAAAGAAGACATGCCTCGCCTGGCTCACGTTGTGGAACGAGCCTTGGAAGTGCAGGAGGCACGGCTTGCACGAGAAAAGGCCGTGGCTGACCTGGCGACGTCTGAACGACGACTCGCCGAACTGGCTGAGCACCTGCAGTTGTCGATTGAAAGAGAGCGAGCGTCTATCGCGCGCGAGATCCACGATGACATCGGCGGTGCGCTCACGTCAGTCCGCTTTGACCTGGCGTGGATAGGTCGTCACAGCACCGACACAGGGACCCTTGGGCATGTGGATTCAGCAACCGAAATGCTTCAACATGCGCTTGGCGCTAGCCAGCGAATCATGATGAACTTGCGCCCGCCCGTGCTTGAAGAAGGCCTTGTCGCGGCAGTGCAGTGGCTCGCCTCCAGCTTTGAGCAGCGCACTGGCACGCCAGTACAGCTCACCTGCAGCAGCGATGAAATTCCCGCAGCCGCCTCGGTTCAGCTTGTTGCTTACCGTACTGCCCAAGAAGCACTCACGAACATCTCCAAGCACGCGCAGCCGCGCAAGGTTGAAATTGACCTGTCGGATCAGGAAGGCGTGCTTACGATGGAAGTTTCCGATGACGGTGTGGGCATTGACCAAGGCATGCTGGAAAAACCCAGGGCGTTCGGTTTGAAGGGGTTACAGGAAAGAGCCCGCACCGTCGGAGGATGGATCGACATCAGCAGTCGGCCTGGCGAGGGGACCTCGGTCATACTTTCCGTCCCCCTGACCTGCGTCAGTACGGGACTACCCAAAGGAGATCGCACTTGATCCGGGTCGTTTTATGCGACGACCATGCGATACTGCGTCGCGGCATTCGCGACACCTTGGTCGAAGCGGCAGATATCTGCGTGACCGGAGAAGCGGCTGGCTATGCCGAGTTGCGCGAACTGCTACGCACGGCCGAATGTGACGTGCTGCTACTCGACCTGAACATGCCCGGCCGCAACGGGCTTGAGGTGCTCGGCAGTGTTCGAGAAACTCATCCTCACATCAAGGTACTGATCGTTTCAATGTATCCGGAAGATCAGTACGCACTTCGCTGCTTGAGAGCCGGTGCACAGGGGTACGCAAACAAGGCTGGGGATCCAATGCTGCTCATGGAAGCAGTACGTACGGTGGTTCAGGGACGCAAGTTTCTTACTTCGGAAGTGGCACAGATGCTTGCCGACAGCCTGGCGCAGCCGGCCCCCGAGCTTCCGCACGCAACCTTGTCCGAACGCGAACTACAGACGCTTGTGAAAATTGCCTCTGGGAGACGACTTTCCGAGATCGCAGAAGAGCTGATGCTAAGCCCGAAAACGGTGAGCGTTTACCGCGCGCGGGTCCTCGAAAAGCTGAAACTATCAAACAACGCCGAGCTGACTGTGTACGCGATTCGCAATCAGCTGGTCTGAAACTGCGCCCCGATGTACGGCAGAGGACTACGATCATTCCAAGCCTGATTCCAGCAACTGTGCGGATACCCCTGGGGCAAAACATCAAAGACGGCTACAATTGAGCGCAACCACCGAAATGCGCGACCGCATCGTCAACTGACTCGCCACCGATGTCCGAAAGAATCCGTAGCGCATTGAATTCCGCAGCACGCGCAGTGACCGCCAAGGCGCCGATTGACGCTTCTTACTGCCAGCAGGGCGCAGACTGAAATTTGTCGTGTTGCGCCCGCCATCAATATGACCTGCCCCCCCCCACCAGCCGTACCAGCGTAAAGATAGTGAAGTCCGTCAGACCCACCCCGACAGATCAAAAAAAGAGGCTGCATCACCCGCAACCCAGCGAAAAAAAAAACGGTAGGGGCGTGCTAACCAAGAATCAGCCGCGACAAAAAGCGTCAAGCCGCCAGAATCAACTTTTCCAGCTTCATCGCATCCACTGCAAACGCCCTGATCCCCTCTGCCAGCTTCTCTGTAGCCATCGCGTCTTCATTCAACGCAAACCGAAAGCCCGCTTCGTCATAGTTCACCGCAGGTAGGTCCTTGGCCTTGGCAGCATCCGCATCCAGCGCCCGATGTAGCGGTGCGTCGCTGGCCGCCAGCTGCGCCAGCAGCTCGGGCGCAATGGTCAACAGGTCGCAACCCGCCAGCGCGGTGATCTGACCCACGTTGCGAAAGCTCGCACCCATCACCTCCGTGGTGATGCCAAAGCGCTTGTAGTAGTTGTAGATGGTAGTGACCGACTGCACGCCGGGATCGGTGGCTCCTGAGCGCGCGGCTTCCTCCCAACTGGAGCCGGCCTGCCTCTTGTACCAGTCGTAGATGCGGCCGACAAAAGGCGAGATCAGCTTCACCCGGGCCTGCCCGCAAGCTACAGCTTGGGCAAACGAGAACAGCAGCGTGAGGTTGGTGTGGATGCCCTTGCGCTCCAGTTGCTCTGCAGCCTTGATACCTTCCCAGGTAGCGGCAATCTTGATGAGAACGCGGTTGATATGGATGCCTTCGGCTTCGTACAGCTCAATGATGCGCTCGGCTCTGGTGACGGTGGCGCTGGTGTCAAAGCTCAAGCGGGCGTCTACTTCGGTTGAGACGCGGCCAGGAATGGTAGCCAGTATCTCGCGGCCAAACCGAACCAGAAGGTGGTCGATGATCTCGTCGAGGGGGCGATCTTTGAACCGCCCTACGGTCTCGTGCAGCAGCGGCGCATACTCCGGCTTTTGCACCGCCTTGAGAATCAGCGACGGATTAGTGGTGGCATCTTGGGGCTTAAATTGCGCCAGTTGCTTAAAGTCGCCGGTATCGGCGACGACGGTAGTGAACTGCTTTAGGGCGTCGAGTTGATTCATACGCGCCATTATGCGTATTCCGGTCCAACGTGACCGCTGATTCCGGGAACGTGACCGGTCATTCCGGCGATCGTGACCGGGGGATTCCGGCAACGTGACCAGGGATTCCGGTCAACGTGACCGGCCCGTTGGTATACGACACCGCAACGGGTGTTGCGCATGAATCAACTCAGGCAGGCCTGAAGCTGTGCTGCTTTTGCAGGAGCTTCATGGCCGCCCTAAGGATCAACATGCGCAAACTCAAAGACGCCCTGCGTCTCAAACTCGAAGGTAATCAGTCTCACCAACAAATAGCGGCCGCCCTGGGCATCTCCAAAGGCGTGGTCACCAAATACGTGGGCTTGGCGGTGGCCGCTGGGCTGGACTGGCCAGCCATTGCCGCCATGGACGAAGCCACCCTGGAGCGACGGCTGCTGCCGGCACCCCGGCCCAGCGACGTCTACGCTCAGGCCGACTACGGCCGCATTCACCAAGCACTGCGCCGAAAGGGCATGACGCTTGCACTCTTGTGGGAGGAATACTGCGCCCAGGTGGGCGACGAGTACAACCCCGAGCATCCCGTCAAACCCTGGCGCTACTCGCAGTTCTGCGAGAACTATCGCCAGTTTGCCAAGCGGCTCAAACGCTCGATGCGACAAATTCACCGTGCCGGCGAGAAGCTGTTCATCGACTACGCCGGCCCCACGGTGGCTTTGCTCGACGGCCAGCGCGCCAACATCTTCGTGGCTGCCATGGGCGCCTCAGGCTACTGCTTGGCCTTGGCCACCCCCGGCCAGACGGCCTGCGACTGGTTGCACGCCACCGCGCAGGCGTTGAGCTTCTTCGGTGGCGTGCCCCAACTCATCGTGCCCGACAACCCGCGCGCTTTGGTCAAAAGCGCCAATCGCTACGAGCCCGAACTGAACGACAGTGTGCTGGACTTTGCCCGTCACTATGGTTGCTCGGTGCTGCCCGCCCGGGCCTACCACCCACAGGACAAAGCCAAGGTTGAGCTCAGCGTGCAACTGGTGGAGCGCTGGATATTGGCGCGGCTGCGCAAGCACTCGTTCGCTACCGTCCACGAGGTCAACGACGCCATCGCCCCCTTGTTGGAACACCTCAACCAGCGCGCCTTCCAGAAGCTGCCCGGCTGCCGCGCCAGCGTGTTTGCCGAGATTGATGCCCCGGCCCTGATGGCGTTGCCACAGCAGCCCTGGGAATGGGCGGTGTTCAAAACCGCACGGGTGCACATAGACAGCCACATCGAGTTCGAGGGCCACCGCTACAGCGTGCCTCACGCCTTGGTGGGCATGGCATTGGATCTGCGCGTCACCGCCAGCGCCGTGGAGGTGGTGCACCGCGGTAAGCGTGTGGCCAGCCACATGCGCTGTGCCCACAAGGGTGGCTTTACCACCGTGACTGAACACCTGCCAGATCGGCATCAAGCCCAGGCCCAGTGGACACCCGAGCGACTCATTCACTGGGGTGAGCGCATCGGCGTGGCCTGCGCCACCGTGGTGCGCCGCATGCTGGAGCGACAAAAGCATCCCGAACACGCCTACCGGGCCTGCCTGGGGTTGCTGAGTTTGAGCAAGCGTTATGGCGACGCCCGGCTGGAGGCGGCCTGCGTGTTGGCCTGCAGCTTGGGCACCTCCAGGTACAGCCATATCCGCGACATCTTGGTGAACCGGCGCGATCTGCTGCAAGCCAGCACCGCGCCCGAGTGGAGCAGCCCAGCTCACACCCACGTGCGTGGTGCGGGCTATTACCAATGAGCGCAACTGCGTTCTCTGTGAATCCTTTTGAATTCAACGAAAGTCAACACCCATGATGATGAACACAACATTGGATCAGCTGCGCACCCTCAGACTGGAGACCATGGCACAGGCCCTGGAGCAGCAGCTTCGCACCGGAGGCATGGCCGCCATGAGCTTCGAAGAGCGGCTGGCTCTGCTGGTGGACCGCGAGGTGCACGGCCGACAAGACCGGCGCTGTGCACGGCTGCTCAAAGCCGCCAAACTCAAATACCCGCAGGCGGCCATTGAAGACCTGGACAGTCGCAGCACGCGCGGCATTGAGCGCAGTGCGGTGATGAGCCTGGTCCTGGGGCAGTGGGTACAGGCCGGGCAGGCCATCTTGATCACCGGGCCCACCGGGGCCGGCAAGTCCTGGCTGGCCTGTGCGTTGGCGCAGCACGCCTGCAGGCGCGGCCACAGTGCCTGTTATCAGCGCGTGCCCCGGCTTGGGGAGGAGCTGCGAATCCGGCACGCCAATGGCACCTTCACGCGCTGGTTGGATGCGCTCAAGAACACCGACGTGCTGCTGCTGGACGACTGGGGCATGGTGGCCATGGATGCGCAAACGCGGGCCGATCTGCTGGAGATCATCGACGACCGTGCGGGCACGCGGGCAACGATCATCACCAGCCAGTTGCCCATCGAGCACTGGCACGAGTGGATAGGCGACGCCACGGTGGCCGATGCGATGCTGGACCGGTTGATGCAAAACCATCACCGGCTCACGCTCACCGGAGAGTCGCTGCGCAAAGGCACTCAGACAAAAGCCAAAACTGGTTTGCGGGCCACAGCCAGCGCAGCCAGCAAAGAGGTCGAGTGCTCAAGCAGCGGTGCCACTGGGCAGGATCAAGCATGAGTACATGCCTGATCGGGGGGTGCCTCCGGCGCCCTGGCAGGGGCCTGATAAAAATCTTCAACAAACCATCGAGAAAGGAAAAATGACCCTCAACCCCACCCAAACCTAAAATCAAACCGCGCAACACCTGAATCGGTCACGATGACCGGAATCAGCGGTCACGTTCATCGGAATACGCA
>NZ_JBKDRI010000008.1:0-2160 GCF_046341535.1 Acidovorax sp.
CCAGCCAGCGGGTGCATCCACCGCAGACCGTGACCCGCGCGGTGCCCAGCGCACGGGCACGGGCAGGTCCAGGTCGTACGACAGATCGCGCCGCCCGCCGGTCAGCAGCGCCAGGCCCGGCTCGGGCACGGACTGCACCAGGGTCCACACCTCCAGCGCCGGGCGCAGCGATGCATCAAGCCCCTCGCGCTGCTCCACCTGCACCGCAAACCGCTGGTAGTTGCCGTGGTCGTGCGTGATGTAGCAGCCCGAGCGCAGCACGCCCTGCACGGGGCGCGACAGCCCCTGCATGCGCAGCAGCGGCACCACCAGGTCAAACACGGCCGATCCACCCGCGGTCAGCAGGATTTCGCGGTCGGCAAACAGGCCTTGCGCATCGCACTGGCGGGCCGCCTCGGTCACGCGGCGCACCAGTGCGGTCACTTCGCGGGCATCGTGGTCGCTGTCGCAGTGGGCCACACCGCCTTCATAGCACTCGATGCCGCACAGCCGCACGGCGCTCGATGAGGCCATGGCCTGCGCCAGTGCCACGGCCTCCTGCAGCGTGCGGCAGCCGGTGCGCTGGCCGGGGATGCCGATTTCCAGCAGGGCATCAAAGCGCTGGTGGCAGCCGCGCCTTGCGGCCCAGTCTTCAATGCAGCGCAGCTGTGCCAGCGAATCCACCAAAAACCACACGCGCAGGCCCGGGTGGCGCTGCAGCAGGCTGTGCAGGCCGTCCAGGTCGGCATCGCACAGCACCTGGTTGGCAATGATGGCGCGGCGCGCACCGGCCTCCACGCCCACCGCCAGTTGGTGCACGGTGGCAAAGGTCAGGCCCCAGGCACCGGCGGCCAGCTGCAGCGCAAACAGCTCAGGCGACAGGCTTGTCTTGCCATGGGGCGCCAGCGCCACGCCCTTGCGGGCCGCGTAAGCCTGCATCCAGGCGATGTTGTGCGCCAGGGCGCTGTGGCGCAGCACGGCCAGCGGGTAGGCCAGGTCGTCGGCCAGCAGGTTCCAGCCCATGCGGGCAATCGCATCGGCAGGGCAGGGCGCGGCCGTGAGCGGGTAGCTTTTGCAGCGGTGGTCCAGCACAAAGGGGGTGGTCATGGCGTGCGGTGATGCAAGGGGGTGCCGCGCGTGACCGTGGCGGGATGTTTGAGGTAAAAATGGGCGTTTACGCGAAAGCTGAATGGATTTATTGCTACTAAAAATCTAGCAATTAGTTTCGCAGAGCGCCGGTCAGCCCGCCCGTGCCCGCATGAGCGTGCTCTTGCCAAACAGCGATTCGACCAGGTCCACCGCCAGCACGGCGGTTCGGTTGCGTACATCCAGGGCGGGGTTCAGCTCCATGATGTCCAGCGAGGCCAGGCGGCCGCTGTCGGCAATCATCTCCATGCACAACTGGGCTTCGCGGTAGGTGGGGCCGCCGGGCACGGTGGTGCCTACGCCGGGGGCGATGTCGGGGTCGAGAAAGTCCACATCAAAGCTCACATGCAAATGGGTGTCGGCGTCCAGCCCGTCCAGCGCGCGCTCCATCGTCTGGCGCATGCCCACCTCGTCGATGTAGCGCATGTCAAACACCTCCAGCCCGTGCTGGTGCACCAGTCGCTTTTCGCCCGCGTCCACGCTGCGGATGCCAATCTGGCGGATCTGGTCGGTGCGCAGGGACGGCCTGCCGCCGGGCATGCCCGCCAGTTGGGTCAGCTCGGCCGGGCCAAAGCCGCACAGGCAGGCCACGGGCATGCCGTGCACGTTGCCGCTGGGCGTGAGTTCGCTGGTGTTGAAGTCGGCATGCGCGTCCAGCCACAGCACGCGCAGCTTTTGGCCGGTGTCGGCACAGTGGCGCGCCACCGCGCCGACGCTGCCCAGGCTCAGGCAGTGGTCGCCCCCCAGCAGGATGGGGAAGCGGCCCTGTTGCAGCTCGGCGTACACCGCGTTGAACACGCGCTGGTTCCATGCAACCACCTCCGGCAGGTGGCGATAGCCCCCCTGCGGCGGCAGCCAGGGGTTGGCCGGGCCGCTGAGGTTGCCACGGTCCAGCACGGCCAGGCCGTGGTTTTCCAAAGCCTGCTGCAGCCCGGCCACGCGCAGGGCTTCCGGGCCCATCGATGCGCCGCGCGCGCCTGCGCCGATGTCGGTGGGGGCGCCGATCAGGCTGGCGGTGGTCTGGGCGGCGGTGGT
>NZ_JBKDRI010000009.1:0-5267 GCF_046341535.1 Acidovorax sp.
GCAGCTTGTGCAGCGCATCGACCACTTCGTCGCCGCGCACAACACAAACTGCCAGCCCTTCACATGGACTGCCACCGCCGATTCGATCCTTGAAAAGCTGCATCGACTTTGCTCACGTATTTGCGGGACAGCACACTAGGCGGTAGGCAGCAAACCGCGCCAGGCCCAGCACCAGCCGTGCCACTGCGCGCGCGGCATCGGCGGCCGCACCCACCACGGCGTGGCCGCCCTGCCGCAGGGCCAGTCGCAAATCGCGCAGGGGTTGCACCACGGCGCGGTCCCAGCACACCGCCACGGCAGCAGCGCCCTCGGCGCGCCCAGGTGCAGATGCGGCAGGGGAGGCCACGGGCGCGGCGCAGTCCCAGCGAAAGGCCAGCGCTGCGGCGCAATCTGCCGCGCCAGGCAGGCCCCAGGCCTCGACCACCGCATGCTGGCCGGGCCACAGGCTCAGGCGGTCTCCGGCGTGCAGCACATGGTCTGCGGGCGTGGCCTGCGCGGTCCCCGTCAGCGTGACCCAGGCCCGGCCCTGGGCAATTTCCAGCACGCCGGGCCAGTGTGGGCGCAATGAGAGGGCGCGGTGCGCCTGCAACTGCCAGCACCCCGGCGGCAGGGTGGCGGGACCGGTGGGGCTCACGGAAGTTGGCGATGCGGTAACAGCATGGCTTGGCATGTGGAACTCCTTTCTGCCGCAATGGGCTGTGATGGAGCTCAATGATCCGGCTGCGAGCCTTTCGCGTCCAATGAAAACGCGCTACGCTATTGATGCCGCTACCGCATCAATACACCCACCGCCGCGCCATGTCCAGCCACCCCAATGCCCCCGCCATCCAACGCACCCGGCCCGTCGCCGTGGGGCACTGGCGCGCCTTTCTGGCCGTGGCCCGGCATCTGAACTTTCGGGCCGCTGCCGACGAGATGGCCTTGACCCAGTCGGCCGTGAGCCGCCAGATCCAGGCGCTGGAGGACGAAGTGGGCGTGCCTCTGTTTCTGCGCCACACCCGCGCGGTGGAGCTGACCAGCGCTGGCGCGCAACTGCAGCGCGCCGTGGCACCCGCAGTGGAACGCATGGATGCGGCCGTGCGCCTGGCGCGCCAGGCCGCAGGGCGGCGCAGTGTGGCCATCACCACGTGGGCGAGCTTCGCATCCATGTGGCTGATTCCACGGATGGAGGCGTTCCAGCGCGACCACCCGGGCGTTGACATCCGCATCGACGCCAGCGATGTGCCGGTGGATCTGGAAACCTCGGACGTGGACCTTGCGCTGCGCTACAGCCTGCCCGGCCCCGGAGCGCAGGGCGGGCAGCGTCTGTTTGGCGAGCAACTGGCCGTGGTGGGGAGCCCCTGGCTGTTGAAAAGCGGCACACCGCTGCGCACGCCCGCCGACGTGGCCCGTTTCACGCTGATCGAGGCGGGCGACGCCCACCGCTCGCAACACCTGGAGTACCTGAGCTGGCGACGCTGGTTTGACCGCTGCGATCTGCCCACGCTGCAACCCCAGCGCTGGCTGTATTTCAACTACGCGCACCAGATTGTGCAGGCCGCCCTCAGCGGGCAGGGCCTGGCGCTGGCCCGCATGCCGCTGATTGCTGACGCGCTGGCGGCAGGCGATCTGGTGGAGGTGTTGCCGGGCTACCGCATCGACTCACCGCTGGCCTACTGGCTGATGGTGGGGCCGCGCAGCGCGCAGCGGCCCGAGATCAGGGCATTTTGCGAATGGCTGCATGCACAGGCCCAGCTCACCCGTGAGGCGATCGGCGACATACCGGACCCTGACCTGAACGACAACCTGGACTGATCTGCGAAGGCTCCACTCGGGAATCGCTATTAAAAATGTAGCTGCTTTGTCAATATGGTCGCGCGGCGGACGGGTTTTTGAATGCTATGCAGCGGCCTTATCCGCCACGTCAGCCGAGCGTCACCCGCGCAAACTTGCGCTTGCCCACCTGCACCACATAGGTTCCGGCGTTGAGCTTGAGGCCCCGGTCGCTGATGACCACGCCGTCCACTCGCACGCCGCCGCCGTCAATCAGGCGGCTGGCCTCGCTGGTCGATGGTGCAAGCCCTGCCTGCTTGAGCAGGGCACCCATGCCCAGCGGCGCGTCTGACAGCGCCACCTCGGGGATGTCATCGGGCACGCCACCTTTACTGCGGTTGGTGAAGTCCTGCTCGGCCGCATCGGCCGCTGCGGCGCTGTGAAAACGGGTGGTGATCTCCTTGGCCAGCATCACCTTGGCATCCTTGGGGTTGCGCCCGCCAGCCACCTCGGCCTTGAGCGCACCGATCTCGGCCAGGCTCTTGAACGATAGCAGCGTGAACCAGTCCCACATCAGCGTGTCGCTGATGGACAGCACCTTGGCAAACATCGTGTTGGCATCTTCGGTAATGCCGATGTAGTTGTTCTTGGACTTGGACATCTTGTCCACGCCATCAAGCCCCACCAGCAGCGGCATGGTGAGCACACACTGCGGCTCCTGGCCGTGCTCTTGCTGCAGGTGGCGGCCCATCAGCAGGTTGAACTTCTGGTCGGTGCCGCCAAGCTCAAGGTCGCTTCTCAGGGCCACCGAGTCGTAGCCCTGCATCAGCGGGTACAAAAACTCATGCACCGAAATCGACTGGCCGGTGGTAAAGCGCTTGTGAAAGTCGTCGCGCTCCATCATGCGGGCCACGGTGTACTTGGCCGCCAGCTGGATCATGCCGCTGGCGCCCAGCGGCTCGCTCCACTCGCTGTTGTAGCGGATCTCGGTGCGCGCCGGATCCAGCACCAGGCTGGCCTGGCGGTAATAGGTTTCTGCGTTGGCCTTGATCTGTTCGGGCGTGAGCGGCGGGCGCGTGCTGTTGCGGCCGGAGGGGTCGCCGATCAGGCTGGTGAAATCCCCGATCAGAAAGATCACCTGGTGGCCCAGGTCCTGCAATTGCCGCATTTTGTTGAGCACCACGGTGTGCCCGATGTGGATGTCGGGCGCGGTGGGGTCCAGGCCGAGCTTGATGCGCAGCGGCGTGCCGGTGGCTTCCGAGCGCGCGAGCTTTTTGACCCATTCGTCCTGCGGCAGCAGCTCCTCGACCCCGCGCAGCGAGATTTCAAGTGCCCGCGCGACACCATCAGAGACCGGGCCCGTTGTAACAGCAGATTGATTCATAAGGGTTTTTTGGGATGTCCATGCCGCAGGCGCCGCTATACTCCAGCCCACGTTTCTTGACGCGGATTCTAGTGGGCCCGTCATTTCGGCCTGTCACCGACACGGCCGATCCATTGCAACCCGACAGCATGTGCACCGCGCCGCAACCCGATGTCGATTCGGGCCTGCGGTTTTGATGCACGCTCACCCTGGGGATAGAACCTTGATTCACGGCTTGACCTCCGCCAGCGCGGCTTTGCTTGACCGGATTTCCCTCACGATCCAGCGCCACCCCCAACGCCTGATGGCCGCCATCGCTGCCGTGATGCTCACGGGCGGCGGCGGCGCGTTTGCCGTGGCATCGTTCGCGCCCGATCCCAGCGATCTGCCGGTGCGCATGGTGAGCTACCCGGTCGAGTCCCTGGCAGACAACCTGGTGCTGGGCCAAATCGACATGCCCAGCTTCTCGCTGTTCCGCTCCGAACAGGTGCGCAGCAGCGACACCCCCGAATCCCTGCTGCAGCGCATGGGCGTGGCCGATCCGGCCGCCGCCGCTTTCATGCGGGGCGACAACGCCGTGCGCCAAAACATGCTTGGCCGCACGGGCCGCGTGGTATCGGCCGAGACTACCGACGACCACCGCCTGATCCGCCTGACCGTGCGCTGGGTGCCTGATGACAGCGGTAACTTCCGCCGTCTCACCGTCGAACGCACAGGCGACAAGTTCAGCACGCGCATCGAGACCGCCAGGATGACCGTGAACAGTCGCCTGGCAGGCGGCATCATCCAAAGCTCGCTGTTTGCCGCGACCGACGCGTCCAACATCCCCGATGCGGTGGCCGTGCAGGTGGCCGAGCTGTTCTCGGGCAGCATTGATTTCCGCCGCTCGCTGCGCAAGGGCGACCGGTTTTCGGTGGTCTACGAAACCCTGGAAGCCGACGGCGAGCCCCTGTCCAGCGGCCGCGTGCTGAGCGCCGATTTCGTCAACAACGGCAAGACCCATCAGGCCGTGTGGTTCCAGGAGCCCGGTGCCACCAGGGGTGCCTACTACACGCCCGACGGCGAAAGCATGCGCCGCGCCTACCTGGCCTCGCCCCTGGAGTTCTCGCGCGTGACCAGCGGCTTCAAGATGCGCCTGCACCCCATCCTGAAAACCTGGCGCGCCCACCTGGGTACGGACTTTGCCGCGCCCACGGGTACCGCAGTGCGTACCGTGGGCGATGGTGTCGTGGAGTTCGCCGGTGTGCAAGGCGGCTACGGCAATGTGGTGTTCGTCAAGCACCGCAACCAGCACGTCACGGTGTACGCCCACTTGAGCCGCATTGACGTGCGCCAGGGGCAATCGGTTGAACAGGGGCAGACCATTGGTGCCGTGGGCGCTACCGGCTGGGCCACGGGGCCGCATCTGCACTTTGAGTTCCGCGTCAACGGTCAGCACCAGGACCCCATGACCATCGTGGCCCAGAGCGAGGCGGCAGCGCCCGTTTCGCCAGCGGCTCGCGCTGCGTTCGACCGCCTGGTTGCGGGCATGCGCATCCAACTGTCTGCGGCAGCGCTGATTGAGCAGGCCAGCGCCGACTGAGCCTAGCAACGGCAGTTGACCGCTTGTCATCTTGGCGCACACCGCATGGACTCGAGCCTTGCGTTGTTTTCGCAGCCTCACCTTGGGGGTGACAGCGCTATGCACTTGCCAGCACCGCTTTTGGAGCGCCATGCGGTGTTGCTCCTCCTTGCAGGCACGAGCCTGCCGCGTCGTCGCGCCTTGCCTGGCGCTCCAAAAGCGGCGCTGGCAAATGCATCCAACTGCCGTTTTTTGGGATCATCAAAACCGGGTACTCACGGCTCCCGTCACGGCCCAGTCGTCATCCACCACCGCCAGCCAGCGCCACTTGTCGAATGTGGTGCAGGGGTGCGATATGCCCAGCGCCACGCGGTCGCCCACCGCAGGCGGGGTGCCATGGGCGGGGTCAAAGCGCAGGTAGGCGTGCTGATCGTTCAGTGCCTTGATCGTCCAGCCAGCGGGTGCATCCACCGCAGACCGTGACCCGCGCGGTGCCCAGCGCACGGGCACGGGCAGGTCCAGGTCGTACGACAGATCGCGCCGCCCGCCGGTCAGCAGCGCCAGGCCCGGCTCGGGCACGGACTGCACCAG
>NZ_JBKDRI010000010.1:0-42166 GCF_046341535.1 Acidovorax sp.
GGCTGCAAATCGACCGCAGCGGTCCATTTTTAACCGCCTTTTTGCCCCATAGCTCGGCTATGGGGCTGCAAATTCGGCAAAAACTGTCCTCGCTCTCGCCGATTTTCGCTTTCGACGCTCCAAGTCCGACAGGCTCCTAGGGGCATTGCGCCCTTTTTTTTAACCTAAAAACGGCAGTTGGATGCATTTGCCAACGCCGCATGGCGCTTCAAAAGCGGTGCTGGCAAGTGCATAGCGCTGTCACCCCCAAGGTGAGGCGGCGAAAACAACGCAATGCCCGAGTCCACGCAGTGTGCGGCAAGATGACAAGCGGTCAACTGCCGGTTTTAGGTTTAATCATTTTGGCCTGTTGCGCACGGTGCAAAAGCGCTGATAGCTACAAATCTAGGAGCATTTTATGGCACAGGAACAACGTCCCTTCAAAGTGCTGGGCATCCAGCAGGTGGCCCTGGGCGGCACCGACAAGCAGCGCATGAAGACCCTCTGGGTCGATATGCTGGGGCTCACGCAGACCGGCAGCTTCCAGAGCGAACGCGAGAACGTGGACGAGGACATCCTGGCCATGGGCCAGGGCGCGTTGAAGGTCGAGGTGGATCTCATGCAGCCGCTGGATATCCACAAAAAACCTGCCGTACACACCACGCCGCTCAACCACATCGGCCTGTGGATTGACGACCTGCCCGCAGCCGTGGCGTGGCTCATGGCCAGGGGTGTGCGCTTTGCCCCGGGCGGCATTCGCAAGGGGGCGGCGGGCTACGACATCACGTTCCTGCACCCCAAGAGCAACGACGAATTTCCGATTGCGGGCGAGGGCGTGTTGATCGAGCTGGTGCAGGCACCGGCGGATGTGATTGCGAAGCTGGGCTGATGGCTTATGCGAGCGGGGCATGCGCCGGGGCACTGCGGCACCGGCGGCAAGCTCGCCCGAGATGGTCCATGGGGCGGCAGGGCAAGGCAGGGGGCTTACACGCCGGCCTCACAGCGCGTTGATCGGAATTTTCAGATAGCTGACGCCGTTGCTTTCGGGCGGGGGCATCTCGCCTGCGCGAATGTTCACCTGCACCGAGGGCAGGATCAGCACCGGCATCTCCAGCGTGGCGTCGCGCCGTTGGCGCAGGCCCACAAACGTGTCTTCGGTGACACCGTCATGCAGATGGATGTTGTGGGCTCGCTGTGCCGCCACGGTGGTTTCCCAGGCAGGGGCGCGGCCCGGCGGCGGGTAGTCGTGGCACATGAAAAGACGCGTCTCGGGCGGCAAGGCCAGCAGCCTGCGCACGGACTGGTACAGCGCGTGGGCATCGCCACCGGGGAAGTCGCAGCGCGCAGAGCCCACGTCGGGCATGAAAAGGGTGTCGCCCACAAACACGGCGTCTCCCACCTGATAGGCCATGCAAGCGGGCGTATGGCCGGGCACGGCCAGTGCGCGTGCCGTGAGCTGTCCGATGCGGAACGCCTCGCCGTCGCGCAGCAGATGATCAAACTGGCTACCGTCGGTATCAAAGTCACTCTCCAGGTGGAAGATGCCCTTGAAGACGGTCTGGACCTGGGTAATACCCCTCCCAATGGCGATTTGGCCGCCCAAGGTGTCGCGCAGGTAATGCGCGGCCGACAGGTGGTCTGCATGGGCATGCGTTTCCAGAATCCATGCGACGGTCAGCCCCTGGCTCTGCACAAAGTCAATCACCCGCTGGGCCGACCGCGTGCGGGTGCGCCCCGACTTGGGATCGTAGTCGAGCACCGAGTCCACCACCGCGCAATGCCCACCCGGCGCGTCGTAGACGACGTAGCTCACGGTCCATGTTGCTTCGTCGAAAAAGGCCTGAATCAGTGGGTTCATTCTGCGCGCTCCGTTATGGTCGGTTTATTTTTCAATAGTTTATTTACAAATAGATTGTTTGTAAATATACTGTGCCGAACAAGTCTAAAAAGAAAGCTGCCCTGTGCTTGCCGAGACCTCCATTGACCTTAACACCATCCGTCAGTCGGCCGACCGTGCCTGCCGGTTGATGAAAGTGCTGTCCAACCCCGACCGTCTGTTGCTGCTTTGCCAGCTCATGCAGGGCGAAAAAAGGGTGGGCGAGCTGGAAGAACTTGTGTGCATCAGCCAGCCCACCTTGTCGCAGCAACTGGCCGTCTTGCGTGAGGAGGGTCTCGTCAGCACCCGCCGCGACGGCAAAAACATCTACTACCAAATCGCCAGCCCGCAGGCTTTGGCCGTGATGAATGTGCTGTTTGAGCAGTTTTGCGACGCGCCAGGCAGCGCAACCTAGCCGCCGGGGGAACCCACGCATGATGATCGACTGGAACCAATTCACTCCCTGGGCTGCCCTGGGCGGCGGGGTGCTGCTGGGCGTTGCCTCAGCGCTGTTCATACTGTTCAACGGCCGCATCCTGGGCATCAGCGGCATCGTGGGCGGGCTGCTGCGCCCGCGCGCGGGGGATGTGGGCTGGCGCCTGGCGTTTGTGCTGGGCATGCTGGCCGCGCCCTGGCTCTACCAGGTATTCGCGGGCCCGATCCAGGCTCGGGTGGATGCCGGGTGGGGCATGGTGGTGCTGGCCGGGTTGCTGGTGGGCGCTGGCACCCGTTACGGGTCGGGTTGCACCAGCGGCCACGGGGTATGCGGGCTGTCGCGTCTGTCCCCGCGCTCGCTGGTAGCGACCCTCGCCTTCATGGGCGCGGGTTTTGCCACCGTCTTTGTTGTCCGGCATGTGCTTCGCTGAATGCGACCATGCACTCTCCCAGAATCATCATGAAGCATCGCATCTCTGAATTCGTGGTCGGGCTGCTGTTTGGGCTCGGGCTCATCATCTCGGGCATGACGGATCCCGGCAAAGTGCTCGGTTTTCTCGACCTGGCCGGCCCGTGGGACCCCTCCCTGGCGTTCGTGATGGGCGGGGCCATCGGCGTGGGTGTCTTTGCCTTTGCAGTGGCCCGCCGCCGCACACAGAGTTTTCTGGGCGGAGCCATGCACATGCCCACCGCGCGCGACATCGATCGCCGGTTGGTGCTGGGCAGCCTGGCGTTTGGAATCGGCTGGGGCATCGCGGGCTTTTGCCCTGGCCCGGCGATCGTGTCGGCTGCATCCGGCCAGGCCCAGGCCATGGTGTTCGTATTGGCGATGGCGGTCGGGATGTGGGTGATGGATGGGGTGGGGGCAGGGCGCTCGGTCAGCAACTGACCTGCGCCCATCACCAAGCCCAACCGAGGCGCCGCAGATGCATCCAGAGTCGATAGGGGGTGGCTTTGGCATGGGCGACGCGCTCTCCGCCCCACTTCAACGGGCTGCCGCAACGAATTTTGCCCATAGCGTGACGGCGGGCAAGAAAAGCGCCCTGTGGCCTATCCCGATCCGCACCCGCGCATCCTCGCGAGGGTTTTGCAGAGCTTCTCTAGGAGCCTGTCGGACTTGGAAATCGTCGGCTGCAAACCGACCGCAGCGGTCCATTTTTAACCGCCTTTTTTGCCCCATAGCTCGGCTATGGGGCTGCAAATTCGGCAAAAACTGTCCTCGCTGGGGCCGATTTTCGCTCTCGACGCTCCAAGTCTGACAGGCTCCTAGGATAATCGCTATCCAGGGTTTATGATCCGTTTGCAACAAAACGTTATGGCCAAAAAATGCACGCGCCCCACGCGCCGCGTCTGCTGATCGGTGCTTGTCGCTCCGCATTGGTTGTCGCTGGCACTCACGAGAGTGAAGACCGATGAACAGCCCACCACTGCAGCGGTCTGTCTGGTATGTGCTCGGGATCACGCTGCTCGAGATGTTGATTGCGGTGGCGCTGGTCGGGCTGCTCGTGTCGTTGGCCGTGCCGACCCATCGCTTCGGTTCCGAAAAAAAGGATATCTTGACTGCCAAGCGGGACATTCAGGAAATCAGCATCGCGCTGGAACGGTATTTCCTGGTCAATAACCGGTATCCCAGCAGTCTGGCCGAGATCGGTGAAGCTCGCATCGACCCCTGGGGTACACCGTATGCGTACCTTCCCATCGAGGGCGCCAAGATCGGCAAGATACGCAAGGACAAGAATCTTCATCCGCTCAACAGCGACTACGACCTCTACAGCCACGGCCCCGATAAAAAAAGTCAAACGCCGTTGACTGCCAACCACAGCCGGGACGACATCATTCGCGCCAACAATGGCGGTTTCATCGGCGTAGCCAAGGACTATTAAATGCGGCTGAACATGGCACATGCGATCCTGCAAAGCCGTGTTGGCCGCAAGCTGTTCGCGATTGTCTTTGTGCTCATTGCGGTCCCGCTGGGGGTGGTGTCGCTGCTGGCCTACCAGTTGGGCGACTACATGTTGCGCGAATCCGCCGCAGACTCCAGCAGGGATCTGGCCAAAGCGGTGGGACGTCACCTCCTTGACCGCCTGCGCACCGCCGAAGGCCTGCTGCTCATTCATGTGCAGGAGCCGCGCTCGTCGCATGGCAGCGTCATCGAACTCGATGAACGGCTCGCCCAGTTTTTCACGCTCATCGAAACCCGGCATGCTCCCGAGGGAGCAGACGGGTCCGGAGGCGTGAGCAGCCTGCGCGTGCTGGAGGGGCAGGGGGACGATGGATTTCCGGTGGTCGAGCTGACCGGGATCAGCGGGCCCAACATGGTGCGGGCGCGGTTCGCGTCGGATTACCTGTGGGAAAACGCCCAGTCCGGAACGCACCGCGTCTGCGTGTCCGGCGAGCAGTTTGCCCGTCCGGTGTGCCAGGGCGTGGAAGAGCAAGGGCCGCAATCCATTCGCGTTGAGCGAGAGATATTGTTCAAGCCCTATTTTCAGGCTGCAAACTGGACGGTTACAGCATCCCAGCAACCCGACATTGGCCAGTTTCTACCGTTGAGCCTCGCCGCGCTGATCGGCAATGTGTCGGCGATTGCGTTGTTGCTGGCAATCATTTGCAGCTCGGTGGTGCTGCGCCGGGTCACGCGCCCGCTGGACGCCCTGACAGCGGGCACCCGTGCCGTGCTGAAAGGAGATTTCTCCCAAAGGGTGGTCATTGAAGACCGCAGCAACGAATTCAAAGACCTTGCGGATTCGTTCAACGCCATGACAGAGGAAGTGGGGCGCGACCTGAATTTGTTCAGGCTGCTCGCGCAGATGGATCAGGCAATCATTGAGCAGCGGTCCTTTGGCGAAGTGGCGGGCTTGATGCTGGCCCATCTGCGCGAGCGCTCCGTGGTGGGGCATGCGTGCGTGGTGCAATGGCCCCACTCGGAGGCGCGGCCCACAGCACTGGCGCTGGGGTCCGATGGATCATTGCAGCAGAGCCAGGTGCAGGCACCGCGTGAGGTTCAGGCTAGCGCTCCTGAGGTCCGCGGTGCGCTCACGTGCATCGAACCCGTCGAGTTTCACGATTTGCTCATTGCCAATACACAGACCCAGCGCGTCTGGCTGCGTCTGGAGCGCCCGCCGGCGCCCGATGAAAGCGCGGGGCGCGAAATCGCCGCGTTTCGCCAGCGCCTGGCAGTGGCATTGCATGCGCAAGAGCATGAGCAGGAGCTGCAACGGCGCTCCGTCCAGGACAGCCTCACGGGTCTGCTCAACCGGTTCGGGTTGGTAGAGACGATCAACCGGCTGGTGCGGCAACACACCCCTCCTGCGGGCGATGCGGACGTGGTGACGCACGGCTTCGCGGTGGTGTACATGGACCTCGATGGCTTCAAGGAAATCAACGATGCCTACGGTCACGATGCCGGTGACCGCGCCCTGGAAGAAGTCGCCCGGCGCATGCGCGCCAGCATCGGCGGCCATGCGCTCGCCATGGCGCGCCCGGGTGGTGACGAATTCGTGTTCTTGCTGCCGCGGGACGCTTCGGCAAACCTGCAGGCCGATGCCGCGTCGATCATGCACGCGCTACAGGCCCCGTTCTTCGTGGCGCGGCATACGGTGGCCGTTACTGCCAGCCTGGGCCTGGCGCTGTTTCCGGAGCATGGCGCCACGCATGATGATTTGCTCAAGCACGCCGACACGGCCATGTACTCCGCAAAGGGCGCAGGGCGCAACAGGTTTGTGGAGTTTGAGTATTCGCTGGCGGCACAACTCGCTGATCGACTGAGCATGCGCGACGATCTGCGCCAGGCCCTCAAACGCGAACAGATGTTTGTGGTCTATCAGCCAAGGGTGGATGTGCGCAACCACCAGATGGGGTCGGTCGAGGCGCTGTTGCGATGGCGGCACCCCGAAAAGGGCCTGATTTCGCCCGATGTTTTCATTCCGCTCGCTGAAGAATGCGGCTTCATCCCCGAGCTGGGACACTGGGTTTTGCGCCGTGCACTGACACAATTCATGCGCTGGCAAGCCGATGCAAGCGTGCCTATCCGCAGCATTTCCGTCAACCTGTCACCCCTGCAACTGGCGCAAGAGGGGTTTCCGGGTGAGCTTCAGGCCTTGATGACCGAGCTGGAGGTTGGCCCGGGAGCGCTGGAGCTGGAGATCACAGAAGGAGCGCTCATCCAGAACATTGACGCCGCAGCAACCCGCCTGTCACTGCTGCGCTCCAGCGGGATTTCGATTTCGCTGGATGACTTCGGCGTTGGCTACTCGTCCATGCAGTATCTGAGTCGGCTGCCGTTCGATACGCTCAAGATTGACAAGACGTTCGTGCAGGCGTTTGGCACAGAACACTCAGCCCGTGCCGTCGCCACAGCCATCGTCGCGCTTGCCAAGGCGCTCAACAAGCAGGTGTTGGCCGAGGGCGTTGAAACCCAGGACCAGGCGCAGATCCTGCGCGAGCTGCGTGTTGACGAGTTGCAGGGCTATCTGTTCGGGCGGCCGGCGACAGCCCAAGATCTGGCAATGCTGTGGTCTCAGCCCGTGGTGCTCACGCTGGAGGAACATTCGGACACGGTGTGAGCCAGCCGGCGGAGCAAGGTTGGGCCGGCCGGGTTTCCGGGCCATTGTTCATTTAAAGACTTAACATAATATACATCGTATCTAATTCAATCTCGGCAACTTGGCAGAGCGCATGCTGTGAAGGCTTGCGGTCCAGCCGCTACCATTGCTTGCTATGACCATCGATTCCAAGCCCCAGGCCGCTGTTACCCGCGACATCCACTTTGGCCACCAGGGCCGCGTCTGCATCGTTACCGGGGGTGCCCAGGGTATTGGCGAAGCCTGTGTGCGTCGGTTGGCCGCAGAAAACGCCAAACTCATCATTGCCGATGTGGACGATGCGCGCGGACAGGCCCTGGCTGGCGAACTGGGCGCGCTGTATGTCCACTGCGACGTGGGCGACAAGCCGCAGGTCGATGCGATGGTGGCCCAGGCACTTGCGGCGCATGGTCGGATCGACGTGCTGGTCAACAACGCGGGCATTTTTCGCGCGGCAGATTTTCTGGATGTGACGGAAGCTGACTTTGACGCCGTGCTGCGCGTGAACCTCAAAGGCGCGTTTCTGGTCGGCCAGGCCGTGGCGCGTGCGATGGTGTCCACGGGCGGCGGATCGATCGTCAACATGAGCTCGGTCAATGGCGTGCTGGCCATCCCCAACATCGCGAGCTACAACGTCAGCAAAGGCGGCATCAACCAGCTCACCCGCGTGATGGCCCTGGCCCTGGCCGACCGTCATATCCGCGTGAATGCGGTAGCCCCCGGCACCATCGCGACGGAACTCGCTGCCAGGGCGGTGCTGACCAGCGACGAGGCGAAACAAAAGATCCTGAGCCGCACCCCCATGAAGCGCCTGGGCGAACCCTCCGAGATCGCCGATGTGGTGGCCTGGCTGGCCAGCGATGCCGCCAGCTATGTCACCGGCGAGATCGTGACGGTGGACGGCGGGCGCATGACGCTGAACTACACCGTGCCGGTATGACCGGATGCACATTGCTACTTATTTGATAGCATTGAAGTCAATCAAGGCGTGCGTAAACGGGTCTTTTAATCATCAAATGCCGCATCGCCACCGTCGCGGAGAACCTCCAGATACGCCCGCAGCCCTGCACATTGCACCACTGACCATGCCCTCCGCCCTGCCCCAACCCCTGCGCACGATCCGCATTCTGAGCCTTGCGCTCAACCTGCCCGGCCCCGCCGCCCTGATGCGCTGCGCACGCATGGGGGCGCTGTGCACCAAGCTCGAACCCCCGCCCGCACCCGGCCACTCCAGCGCAGACCCCATGAGCCTCTACAGCCCTGCGGCCTATGCCACGCTGCACGGCGGTGTGCGCGTGATCCATGCCCACCTCAAAACCGCCGAAGGCCAGGCCCTGTTGCACGACGAACTGGCCGCCACCGATGTGCTCATCACCTCGTTTCGCCCGTCAGCGCTTCACAAGCTCGGGCTGGGCTGGGACACCCTGCACGCGCGATACCCGCGCCTGTCGCTGGTGCGCATCGTGGGCGCGGCGGGCCAGCGGGCCGAGGAGCCCGGCCACGACCTGACCTACCTGGCCGACGCCGGGCTGGTGACCGGCACCGACATGCCGCCCACCCTGTATGCCGACATGGGCGGCGCGCTGATGGCCAGCGAGGCGGTGCTGCAGGCGCTGCTCGAGCGCGCGCACACGGGCACAGGTGTCTGCATGGACGTGGCACTGGCCGCCGCCGCCGCCTGGCTGGCCCAGCCACGCGACTGGGGCCTGACCACGCCCGCAGGCGATGTCGGCGGCCACCATGCGGGCTACCGCATCTATCCCTGCGCCGATGGCCGCGTGGCCGTGGCGGCGCTGGAGCCGCACTTTGCCGCCAGGCTCTGCGCCGCGGCCGGTTTGCCAGCCACTGGAGACCCGCAGGTACTGCGCGCAGCCGCCACGCACGAGGCCATCGCGCAGTTTCTTGCTGGCCAGACGCGCGCGCAGCTCGATGCACTGGCCACGGCGCACGACATCCCGCTGCATACGCTGGCCTGACCCGGCCCCGGTTGCCAGGCGATCCACCGCCACAAGACTACGTCTGTCGCTTTCCACGCACTGTGTTCCGCAGTCTCGTGGCCCGGTGCCCAGGCAAGTCGCGCATTGCACAATGGTGCCCATGAACTCCTCCATTGCCGACCTTCGCAAAAGCTACGAGCGTGCCGAACTGAACGAAGACGCCTCGCTTGCAGACCCCCTGCAGCAGTTTGACCAGTGGCTCCAGCAAGCCATCAGCGCCGAAGTGCCCGAGCCCAACGCCATGACGCTGGCCACCGTGGGCAGCAACCTGCGACCCAGCACGCGCGTGGTGCTCATCAAGGGCTATGACGCGCGCGGCATTGTCTGGTTTACCAACTACGACAGCCGCAAAGGCCGCGAGCTAGCGGGCAACCCCTACGCGTCGCTGCAGTTCCACTGGGTGGAATTGGAACGGGTGGTCCGCATCGAGGGCGTGGTCGAAAAAGTCAGCGACGAGGAAAGCGACGCGTATTTTCACAGCCGCCCGCTGGATTCGCGCATCGGCGCCTGGGCCAGCCCGCAAAGTCAGGTCATCAGCGGCCGTGGGGTGCTGGTGGCCAACGCCGCCAAGTACGGCGCGCAATTCATGCTCCAGCCGCCGCGCCCGCCGCACTGGGGCGGGTATCGCTTGAAGCCCGACCAGTGGGAGTTCTGGCAGGGCCGCAAGAGCCGCCTGCACGACCGGCTGCGCTACCGGCCCGAGGGCAGCGACTGGGTGCGCGAACGCCTGGCGCCCTGAACCCTGGCAGCCCTCTGGCAATAGCCACGGCGGGCAGCCCGCCGTCCGCGGGCGGACATCGGCTGCGGGGACGCGCCGCATGCGCCGGTCGTTTCAGACATCGGACACAGTCGCTCTCTCAGGTTTCCAACAAACGATGGTCTGTGAGACACCTTTCTGAGAGGGCGATGTAGCGCAGGCACGACGCGTTCAGAAGGTTCTGGAAAGTCAAACACGCCAGAGGCGGGCAACGGCGAGATTCGGGCAGATCATGCGGCTCTGATCTCGCTGAGCAGATCGGGGTGGCGATCCAGCAGTTTGAACAGCTTGACCAGGGCCAGCGGTGGCTTGGTTTTGTCGTTCTCGTAGCGCGAGAAGGCATTGATGCCCCCACCAAAGATTTCTGCGGCTTCGCGCTGGTCAAGATCGAGCTTCTTACGCACGTTTGCAATGAAGCCCGGATCGACGATGGCCGCATTCACCTGCTTGGAGAAAACGCGCATTTCTTGCATGACTCGGTTCGACTCCGCCGCATCCAGGATCGACTCAGCGCAGGCTGGGCAGAAATCGCCCGTCACTGCTGCAATGACGGTTGTTTCACCTTTATAGGTATAGGACAGGTCACGGGTGTCGTGGATGAGTTCCGCAGCGCCGCAAACAGGGCATTTCATGGTCATAGCTCCTTGAAGGACACGATCAGGAAGCCATCCATGACCGTCAGTTTCAGGTACACGTCGCCCGCCTGCGTGCGGGGGCGGTACACGTCTTGCCATACCGTGTGATCGGCGTGGGTGGTCATGCTCTTGTAAAAGTCTGCTGGTCTGAGTGCCATCACCACCGCCAGCATGTCGGAAAAGGCAAGGCCCAAATCCATTGCGCGGCACGCGCAGCGTGCGTGGTGCGTACCTTGCCAGCCTCCACCAAGGCTTTGACGACGGGCAATTTGCAATGAGGGGTTGGCTTTTTCACGATGTATATTAACCAACTTGGTTTATTTTTGGCAAGTTGGTTAAGCCAAACCACCCGGGGTGCTGACTGAGCGGCCGATGTTTTCCGATGTCGGAGGCGCCCGCCCCTACACCACCCACCGCGTCACGGCCAGGATCACCAAGGGCATGGTCACCAGCCCCAGCGCGGTGGACACCGCCACGCTGGCCGTCACCTCCTCTTGGGCCACGCCATAGCGCTGGGCAAACAGGAACACGTTGGCCCCCACGGGCAGCGATGCCGCCACGATCATCACCGCCAGCGGCAAGCCCGACCAACCCAGCGCCCATCCCAGTGCCGCCAGCACCATGGGGTGCGCCACGCACTTGACCAGCGCAATGCGCAGCGCCGCCCTGAACTGGCGGCCCACCCGGGTCCATGCCAGCGTCACGCCCACCAGCAGCAGCGCCATGGGGCCTAGGAGCAGCAAGGGCTTGTCCAGCACCGGTGGCACCGCCAGCCCGGTCTGGGCAAGCAGCAGGCCCGCGATGATGGGCAGCAGCACCGGGTGCAGGATGCCATTGCGCACCGCCTGCAGCACCGTGCGCCACAAGGCCTGCTGCGGCCCACCGGATCGGCCCGCATGCTCGCGCGCAGCGGCCAGCTCAAACACCACCGTCGCCGCAGTCAGCAACATGAGCGAGTGCACCGAAATCAGCGTAAACAGCGTCACCAGTCCGGCATCGCCAAACACCAGCGCGACCAGCGGCACGCCAATCATCAGCGAGTTGCTGAAGGTGTTGGCCAGCGCCCGCGCCGCGCCCAGGCTGGAAAAGCCCTGCACCGCCAGCGTGGCTGCGTACACCAGGCCAAACGCCACAAAGTAGATGCCCACCGGGCCAAAGTCGAGGTTCTCGACGCGCACCGTGCTCATGGTGCGAAACAGCAGCGCGGGCGTGAGCACCATGAAAACGAGGTTGGACAGGTCCTTGACCGCCTCCGCACGAATCCAGCCGCGCCGCCCCACCAGAAAGCCGATGGCGATGAACAGGATGACCGGCAGCAGCGAGGTGAAAACGGGCGAGTTCAGGGCAAGGAAAGCACGCGCAGCCCCCGCAGGGCAAGCGCCTGACGGGTGCCCGCTGCCGGACACCGATGGCGAAAACCCTGAGCCTGCGGCCAGAGAACTGCACGCGCTTGAAGTCAACGCGAAGATGCTGGATTTTGGCCGAAGCGGGCCGCGTGCATGGGCAGCGCCGTCTGCGCGCAGGCGGTGGCCCGCAAGCTGCATCCGGCCGGTGCGCGCCCGGCGGCCGACCGCCGCAGCCCATGGGGAGCGGTTTCTCAGCGACCAGAGCCTTTTCTTTTGCCCCCTACTTCACCGGCACGGCATCCACCATGCGGTAGAACAGGCCATATGGGTCGTTGGTGAGCACCGTGAAGCGGCCCTCCACCACCACGGGCTCCAGCGAATAGCGCACCGGCGTTTTGGCCTTGACCTCGACCATGCTTTCCGGGCCGCCGGGCATGCAAAACGAGCAGGTCAGCGGCACCGAGGTGAGCAGGAAGTGCGTTTGGGTGGCGCGCGCGTTCATCGGCATCATGAAGCCCTGGATGCGCTGCACCGTTTTGTCCAGGCCCTTTTGGGCGTCGTTGAACACGGGGACGATGCTGTCCCGGGTGGTTTTCTTGGTCAGGTCGGTCAGCACCGACCAGGGCACCACGTCGTTACGGTCAGGCAGTGGCGCAATCGGGCTGTTGGGGCTGTGAAACCCCGCCCCCGATCCGGCAGGCACACCGGCTGGCGGGCTCCCGCCCGCACCGGGCGGCAGCGGCGAGCTGAGCACCACCGGCGGCGTTGCGGGGGGGGTGCCCTTGGCGGTGCCGGAGGGGCTCTGCGCCTGACTCGCGCCCGCCAGCCCGGCCAGCAGGGCCAGCGCGAAGGCCGTGATTTGCACGCGTGCGCCAGCCGCCTGCCTTGCCCCGGCCCGGGCAAAGCCATGCGGGCGCCTGGGCCATGGCTGGCCGCCGTGGGGGGGTGCTGCGTGGGGCGAGCTTGTCATGGGCAGTCCTCGGGTGGGGCGATGATGGAAGTGGCAGGCCTGGGTGGCTGGTCAGTCGTCAGTGCGCGTGGCGCATGCCGCAGTACTTGCCGATGGCCAGATTCTTGCAGGCCGCCTGGAGTTCCTTCTGACAGGTATCGTGGCCCTTGCCTGATTCGAGGCATTTGGCGGCGGCCTCGTGCGCAGCGGCCATGGCCCGATGGCGCTCGATGTCGGCCTTAATCTCCTTGTCGGAGTGGGCGTTTTGCGCGTGCGCCAGCGCAGCGGCCAGCAGCAAAGGGGCCGCAACAAGGGATGCTAGAAGATGTTTTTTCATGGTTTGGCTTTCGTTCAAGGGTTGATCGTGATGACAGGGGCACGGCGCGCCAGCGCTGGCACGCCGTGACGCCCACGCATGGGCAGAGGTGGAGAAGGGCACTGCACGGTCATGTCTGGCCCAGCAGGTCGGCCACATCGGTGCGGTAGGCCTGCATGGCTGGCAGCAGCGCTGCCAGCGCGGCCACCAGCCCGGCCAGCAGCGGAACGCCCGCCTCGGCGGGCAGCCACACCAGGCCGGTCACGGGCAGCAGGCCCTGCGCCTGCAAGGCCCAGCCCAGGCCATGGGCCAGCGTGTGGCCCAGCAGCAGCCCCAGGGCAGACGCGATGATTGCCAGCCACAGGGCCTCCCACAGCACCAGCCCCGCGACCCGGCCCGGGGGCGCGCCCAGCATGCGCAGCATGGCCAGGTCTGCGCGGCGTTCACGCACGGCATTCCACAGCGCAATGAATACGCTGAGCGCCGCCACGGCCAGCAGCACACCGCCAAAGGCGCGCAGCACATCGGCCCCCACGCCCAGCAGGCGCAGCAGGCGCGTGACCTCGATGGCCGGGGCTGCCGCCTGCATGGAGGTGCCACTGTTGATCTGCCGCGGCAGTGCGACCGCCGCCAGCGGTGTACGGTAGCGCACCAGCGCCACGGTGACTTCCCGCTCCTGTTGGAGCAGGGCCAGGTCTTCGGCGTCGGTGGCCATCTCGGTTTCATGCACCATCCACACCGATTCGGTGCTGGTGAGGATCAGCCGGTCCAGCACGCAGCCGCAGGGCTTGAGGACACCGCTCACGCGGTAGGGGTGGTTGCCATGGGCATGCCCTCCCCCGCCCAGGCCATGGCTGCCCACAAAGGTCGCACCGACCAGCGACGCCCCGGCGTGGTCTGCCCGCACGATGCCGCGCGCTACGGTGGCACCCAGCACGGCGTCCATGGGCTGCTGCCACAGCGCGCCTTCGGCCAGCGCGGCCGCGTAGTGCTGCACGTAGTCTGGCGTGGTGCCTACGATGCGATAGCCGCGGTAGCTGTCGCCCAGGCTGAGCGGAATCACTTGCGCCACGCTGGGGTTGGCTTGCAGCGCCTGCACCTCGCGCAGCGGAATGTTGCCCGTGGGCGCATCGATGTGAAACACGCCCGCCAGGATGAGCTGCAGCGGGCTGCCCTTGGCACCCACCACCAGATCGATTCCGTCCAGGTCGCGCTCAAAGGCCTCGTCGAGCTGCGTGGACACCAGCAGCACCAGGGTGATGGCGCTCAGGCCCAGCGTGAGCACCAGCAGGTTCAGCACTGCCGCCAGCGGCCGCGACCACAGGTAGCGCCACGCGAGTCGGGCAAGCTTTACTATGTTTTTCATAGCTAACAAGTCCCGTCCGGCGTGCGTAACGGCATGATTTGATTGAGATCCAGCGTCTGTGCGTCTGGCAGGGCCTGCACCACGCGCTGGTCATGGGTGGCTATGACCAGGCTGGCATGGCAGGCGGCGGCGCTCTGGCACAGCAGCGCCAGCGCGTCTGCGGCGGCCTCGTCGTCCAGGCTGGCGGTGGGCTCGTCGGCCAGCAGCACCTCGGGTGCCAGCAGCACGGCGCGCGCCAGCGCCACGCGCTGCGCCTGGCCGCCCGACAACTGCTGCGGCCAGCGCCCGGCCAGTTCGGCCATGCCCACCTGCGCCAGCGCCCGGGCAATGGCCGCATCATCGCGCGGCAGCCCGGCAGCAAAATACACTAGCCCCAGGTTGTCGGCCACGGTGAGCGCGCTGCTCAGGTAGAGCTTTTGGGGCAGAAAGCCGATGCAGCGTGCGCGCCAGGCATCAATCTCGCTGCCCCGCTGCGTGCCCAACTGCGTGCCCGCGACGAACAGGTCGCCGCTGCCGGCCCCCCGCAGCCCGGCCATCAGTGCCAGCCAGGTCGATTTGCCCGACCCCGAGCGGCCGCGCAGCAGCAGCGTGCCGCCTTGCTGCAGGTCCAGGTCCGGAAAGCGCAGTTCCACGCCCGTTCCGGCGTAGGTGTAGGCCAGGCCCCGCGTGCGGATCATGGGGCGCTGCCCTCGACGGGGTGCGCGCAGCCCGCGCAACGCCCCCGTACCGCAATCTGCACTGCCAGACCTTCGTGCCCCGCCGTGGCCAGAGCCTGCAGCAGCGGGCTGAGCGCAGACTGCACCGTGTCCACCCCTTCGGACAGGCGGAACTGCCGATGGCAGTCGTCGCACTCAAAGCGGGGGGTGGCGCCATCGACGCCTTGCGGGGCAAGCGCGTAGCGCGTCACGCGGCTGGCATCCACCTGCTTGACCAGCAGGCCCGCCGCTGCAAAGCGGTCGAGCAGGCGATACACCGTCACCCTGTTCACCAGGGTGCCGGCACTGGCCAGGGCTGCCTCCACCTCTTGCTCCGACAGCGCCGCGTCCGGTCGCAATGCATACAGATCGCCCAGCGCACGCGTGGCGCGGGTGGCCCGCATGCCAGAGGGCAGCATCCAAGGCCGAACGGAATCAGGTGCAACGGGCAGCATGGTGCAGGCAGGAGCAAGCGGAGGCGGCAGGCTTAAAAACGCAATTCGATTGCATTATGACCGTGGTCGCACACCTGCTTGCATCGTCCGCACACTTGCTGCGGGAATGCATCGCCACCACTCAGGCGATACAGGGTAAATTCAAAGAGCCAACACCTGCATGATTTGTTGACGGTATGCCTTGCAGTCCTGCCCCGGATGGTTTTGACTGACATAGCGCTGACCCGAATGGGTCGAGACCTGCAGGTAACACCAGGTTCGGTTGGATCGAACTGGGTTTTCAAGACCAAATGTCAGCGCTGCGATATTCGATCGGGGTATCAACACAGCATCTCCCCCTTGAGAAAAAAACAGGCGAATTTCTTTGCTCGATGCTTCCAGGGTGTGAAATCGATGGGTGCCGCCCTGATAGTAAAAAAACCACAGCGAAATCAATGCAAAAAAAGTGAGGACCACGAAAAGGTGGAACACCCCTAAGGCCATACCTCGACCATCACGGGTTCTTATCAAAGTAAAGCCGAAGATAAAAAACGCCAGCAAGAGATACAGCGGCAGATAGCTAGGACTGACCGCATCAGGAAATGTGTAGCTATAGACCGGCATTTTGATCATCGACGGTGTCAGGCTTACCCCCAAGCGCCCACCCGACCTCGACTGCCGTGGTGAGCGCAGCCGCGACGCGCGCACGGGCGCTGACATCCTGTCGGGCGTGCACAAGGCAACGGCGCACCTCAGCCTTTCAAAAACCGAGAAAACGTCTTGCGAAATTTCTCGACCTTGGGCCCGACCACAAAGGCGCAGTATCCGGCCCCTGGGTGCTTGGCAAAGTAATCCTGGTGGTAGGCCTCTGCGGTGCTGTAGTTGGCCAACGGCTTGACCTCGGTGGTGATGGGCGCGCCAAAGATCTTGTCTTGCGACATCTGGCGGATCATGTTGCAGGCGATTTCGCCGTGCTCGGCATTGTCAAAGTAAACGCCGCTGCGGTACTGCGTGCCCACATCGTTACCCTGGCGGTTAAGCGTGGTCGGGTCGTGGGTGTGGAAGAAGATTTCCAGAATCTCCTGGAGGCTGATCGCATGTGCATCAAACGTCAGGCGCACCACCTCGGCATGGCCTGTGTCGCCCTGGCAGATCTGTTCGTAGCTGGGGTTGATGGTGTGGCCGTTGGTGTAGCCACTTTCCACGTCGGTGATGCCACGAACGCGGTCGAACACGGCTTCAGTGCACCAAAAGCACCCGCCGCCCAGGGTGATTGTTTGCAGGTTCTGGGTCATGATGGGCTCCGTACTAGAGCCTGCTCACACGATGTTGGCAGTGCGAACGAGGCGAAAACCGCGCCCATGCAGGCGCGTGACGATGCCAAGGCCGCAGCCTTGACCAGGAGCGTACATGTTACGCGGCATGGCCAGCGGATGGCCCGCGCGCGCTCAGGTGCGGTCGGTTTACCCACAATCCGTTGACGGAACCAGCGCCGCTTGCTACATTACTAACCAGTCAGTCATTAAAATGTCCGTACCTACTCCCTACGATCCACACAGCCCCGAGGGCAGTGCCAAGCGCAGCCGACGCAAAGAGGCGCGCCCGCGGGAACTGCTGGACGCAGCGCTGGACCTGTTCGTGGAAAAAGGCTTTGCCGCCACGCGGGTGGATGAGGTGGCCGCGCGCGCCGGGGTGTCCAAGGGCACGCTGTTTTTGTATTTCCCCAGCAAGGAAGAGCTGTTCAAGGCCGTGGTGCGCGAGAACATCGTGGGTCGGTTCACCGAGTGGAACTCTGAACTGGAAACCATGACGGGCAGCACCAGCGATGTGCTGCGCTATTGCTACAAGGTCTGGTGGGAGCGTATTGGCTGCACCAAGGCGTCGGGCATCACCAAGCTGATGTTCAGCGAGGCGCAGAACTTCCCGGAAATCGCGGAGTTCTACCAGCAGGAAGTGATCTTTCCGGGCCAGGCGCTGATCCGCCGCATTCTCCAGCGCGGCATGGATCGCGGCGAGTTCCGCCAGGTGCCGCTTGATGGAGCCACCTATCTGGTGATGGTGCCGATGATCTACCTCATGCTGTGGGAAAACTCCATGGGCGCGTGCAGTCCCCAGGTCATGGGGCTGACCCCGCAAAACTATATGGACAGCGCGCTGGACGGCATCTTGCACGGCCTGTGCGTGCGGCCTGAGGCGACGCTTGCGCCCTCACCTTCTCCCACCGTTTCTCCACACTCTTCGGTCTGACACGATGAAACGCTGGACATACTGGGCGGTGGCCGCCGTCATCGTGGTGCTTGCAGGCGCGGGCCTTTGGAAGCAGCAGGCTGCGCGTCAGGCCCAGCAAAAAGCCGTTGCCGCCGCCGCGCTGGAACGGGCGCAGGCACCGCTCGAGCTGGTCGCTACCGATGTGGTCAGCGTGCGCGGGCAGCGCATTGCACTGGACGTGCCGGTGTCCGGCTCGCTGCGGGCCGTGGACTCGGCCATGCTCAAGGCGCGCGTGGCGGGCGAACTGCAAGGGCTGGTGCTGCGCGAAGGCGACACGGTGCGCGCGGGTGACATCGTGGCCCGCATCGACCCCACCGAATCGCAGGCGCGGCTGCGCCAGGCCCAGCAGCAGGCCGATGCAGCCCGTGCCCAGGTGGACATCAATCTGCGGCAGTTCAACAACAACAAGGCGCTGGTGGAACAGGGCTTTATCTCGCCCACCGCGCTGGTGACTTCGCAGGCCAGCCTGGAGTCCGCCCAGTCCAACCACCAGGCAGCGCTGGCGGCGGCCGATGTGGCGCGCAAGTCGCTGCAAGACACCGTGATCCGCAGCCCCATCAGCGGCGTGGTGTCGCAGCGGCTGGCCCAGCCCGGCGAGCGGGTCGCCGTGGATGCGCGTGTGATCGAGGTGGTGGACCTCTCCAGGATGGAACTGGAGGCACTGCTGTCACCAGCCGATTCTGTGCGCGCCCAGGTCGGTCAGACCGCCACGCTCACCGTGGAAGGGCTCAGCGCGCCGGTGAAAGCCACCGTTGCCCGCATCAGCCCCTCGGCGCAGGCTGCCAATCGCAGCGTGCCCGCGTATCTGCGGGTGCAGACCGTGGCAGCGGGCTCGGCCCTGCGCCAGGGGCTCTTCGTGCAGGGGTTACTGCACACTGGCTCGGCAGATGCGCTGGTGGTGCCGCTGAACGCGGTACGCACCGACAAACCTGCGCCCTACGTGCAGGCCATCCGCCAGGGCCAGATCGTGCATGTGCCCGTGCGCACGGGCGCTCGCTCCCAATGGGGTGACGACACCGTGGTGGCCGTCGAGGGCCTGGAGCGCGACCAGCAGGTGCTGGCCGGACATGTCGGCCTGCTGCGCGAAGGCACTGCCGTGACCGTGGTTGCCCCGGCCGCGCCGGCGGCGCCCCAACCCGCCAGGTAAGCCGCTCCATGTGGTTCACCCAGGTCAGCCTCAAGAACCCCGTGTTCGCCACGATGGTGATGCTCGCCATCGTGGTGCTGGGCCTGTTCTCGTACCAGCGCCTCAAAGTCGACCAGTTCCCCAACATCGACTTCCCGGTGGTTGTGGTCACGGTGGACTACCCTGGCGCTTCGCCCGAGATCGTCGAGAGCGAAGTCACCAAGAAGATCGAGGAAGGCGTTAATTCGATCGCCGGGATCAATGCGCTGACCTCGCGCAGCTACGAAGGCACGGCGGTGGTCATCATCGAGTTTCAGCTGCACATCGACGGGCGCAAGGCGGCCGAGGATGTGCGCGAGAAGGTGGCCACCGTGCGCCCGCTTTTGCGCGCTGAGGTCAAGGAGCCACGGGTGCTGCGCTTCGACCCGGCCAGCCGTGCCGTGTGGTCGCTGGCGGTGCTGCCCGATGAACAACCCGCAGGCACGGCACGCAGCGCCGTCGAGCTGACCACCTGGGCCGAGCAGGTTCTGAAAAAGCGGCTCGAAAACGTGCGCGGTGTGGGCGCCGTGAACCTGGTGGGCGCGACCCGGCGCGAGATCAACATCTACCTGAATCCGCAGGCGCTGGAAGCCTATGGCGTGACGCCCGACCAGGTGGTTGCCGCCGTGCGCAGCGAAAACCAGGACCTGCCCGTGGGTGCCATCCGATCGCGGGCGCAAGAGCGCGTGGTCCAGATCGATGCCCGCATGGAGCGGCCCGAGGATTTTGGTCGCATCATCGTGACCCGCAAAGCCGGTGCGCCGGTGCGCCTGGAGCAACTGGCCCGCGTCAACGACGGTGCCCAGGAAACCGAGAGCCTGGCCCTGTACAACGGCCAACGCACGCTGCTGCTGTCGGTGCAGAAATCGCAGGGCGAAAACACCATCGAGGTGGTCGATGGCCTGAACGCCGCCGTCAAAGAGCTGCGCGGGCAGTTGCCGCCCGGTGTGCGGCTGGAGACCATTTCCGACAGTTCCCGCCCCATCCGCGTGGCGGTCAACAACGTGCGGCAAACCCTGATCGAAGGCGCCATCCTCACGGTGCTCATCGTGTTCCTGTTCCTGAACTCCTGGCGGTCCACGGTGATCACCGGGCTGACCTTGCCTATTTCGCTGGTCGGCACCTTTTTGTTCATGAACATGTTCGGTTTCACCATCAACATGATCACGCTGATGGCGCTGAGCCTGTGCGTGGGCCTGCTGATCGATGATGCCATCGTGGTGCGCGAGAACATCGTGCGCCATGTGCAGATGGGCAAGTCGGCCTACAACGCGGCCATGGAAGGCACGCAGGAGATCGGGCTGGCCGTGCTGGCGACCACGCTGTCCATCGTGGCGGTGTTCATGCCCATCGGCTTCATGGGCGGGATCATCGGCAAGTTCTTTCACGAGTTCGGCATCACCATCGTGGCCGCCGTGCTGATCTCGATGTTTGTGAGCTTCACGCTCGACCCCATGCTCTCCAGCGTCTGGCATGACCCGAGCATCCACGGCCACGGCCAGCGTGGCAACCCGGTGAGCTTCTACGACAGGACCATCGGCCGCGTGACCGGCTGGTTTGACCGCGCCACCGACCGCCTGGCCGAAAGCTACCAGTCCATCCTGCGCTGGTCGCTGGTGCACAAACTGGCCACGTTGCTCATTGCCGTGGGCATCTTTGTGCTGAGCATCTTCATGGTGCCGCTGCTGGGTACCGAGTTCGTGCCCAAGGCCGATTTTTCGGAAACGACGGTCAATTTCTACACGCCGGTCGGCTCCTCGCTGGAGGCCACCGAAGCCAAGGCGCGCCAGGTCGAAGGCATCCTGCGCGAACTGCCCGAGGTGCGCTACACCCTGGCCACCATCAACACTGGCTCGGCCCAGGGCAAGATGTACGCCAGCATCTATGTGCGACTGGTGGACCGCAAAAACCGCAGCCGCAGCGTGGACCAGATGTCGGAGGTGTTGCGCGAGCGACTGCAGCGGGTGCCCGGCATCACCGTGACGCATGTGGGCCTGCTGGATGCCGTGGGGGGCAACAAGCAGGTGGAGTTCTCGCTGCAGGGCCCCGATCTGCACGAGCTGGAGCGCCTGACGCGCATCGTCACCGAGAAGATCCGCACGATCCCGGGCCTGGTGGACCTGGACACCAGCCTCAAGCCGGACAAGCCCGTCATTGCGCTGGAGTTGCAGCGCGATGTGGCGTCTGACCTGGGCCTGTCGGTGGCACCCGTGGCGGCATCGCTGCGCACGCTGGTCGCTGGCACCACCGTGGGCAACTGGCGCGCGCCCGACGACCAGACCTACGACGTGAACGTGCGCCTGGCCCCCGAGGCCCGCACCACGCCGCAGGATTTGGAGCGCCTGCCGTTTGCCCTCACGGGTGCCGACGGCTCCACACGGGTGGTCAAGCTCAACCAGGTGGCCCGCGTGACGGAAACCACCGGCGCTAACCAGATCAACCGCCGCGACCTCACCCGCGAGGTGGCCGTGAACGCCAACGTGGCCCGGCGCTCTGCGGGCGAGGTGTCGGCCGATATCCGCAAGGCCCTCGATACCGTACCCTTTCCGCCCGGCTACCGCTACCAGTTTGGCGGCTCCACCAAGAACATGGCCGAGTCGTTTGGCTACGCCATCTCGGCGCTGGCCATGGCCATCATCTTCATCTACATGATCCTGGCCAGCCAGTTCAAGAGCTTCCTGCAGCCGCTGGCGCTGATGACATCGCTGCCGCTGACGCTGATCGGCGTGGTGCTGGCGCTGATGATGTTTCGCTCCACCCTGTCGATGTTCTCGATCATCGGCGTGGTGATGCTGATGGGCCTGGTCACCAAAAACGCCATCTTGCTGGTGGACTTTGCCATTCGCGCCCGCGACGAGCATGTGGACGACACGGGCCGTACCGTGCCCGGCCTGCCGCGCGCCGAGGCCCTGCTGCTGGCCGCCCGCGTGCGGCTGCGCCCAATCCTCATGACCACGCTGGCCATGATCTTCGGCATGGTGCCACTGGCGTTTGCGCTGTCGGAGGGGTCCGAGCAGCGCGCGCCCATGGGCCAGGCGGTCATCGGCGGCGTCATCACATCCTCGCTGCTCACCCTGGTCGTGGTGCCGGTGGTGTACTGCTACATGGACGATCTGGCCCGCTGGGCGCGGCAGCGCCTGAGCCCTGCGGCGCCTGCCCAAGAGACGCCTAAAATTGAAGGTTTGTCCTGATCGTCCCGACCCCCGTCCCCACGGAGAAATCCCATGAACATGCCTTTAAACACCTCTGCCAACATCAGCGACCCGATCGCCCAGGCCCGCTACAACATGATCGAGCAGCAAATCCGGCCCTGGAACGTGCTGGATGGCGATGTGCTGGACCTGCTGGCCGTGGTGCGCCGTGAGGACTTCGTGCCCGCCGCCTACCGCAGCATGGCGTTCATGGACATCGAGATCCCGCTGGTGGCAGGCGATGCCGAAGAAGCCGTGCGCCTGGGCCAGAGCATGCTGCAGCCGCGCATGGAAGCCCGCATGTTGCAGGATTTGAAAGTGCAGCCGACCGACCGCGTGCTCGAAATCGGTGCGGGTTCAGGCTACATGGCCGCCTTGCTGGCACACCGCGCACAGCGGGTGGTGTCGCTGGAAATCAACCCTGCCCTGGTGAGCATGGCGCGCGACAACCTGCGCAACGCAGGCATCCAGAACGTCGAGGTGCGCCAGGGCGACGGTGCCCGCGACACCATTGCAGACGGCCCCTTTGATGTGATCGTGCTCAGCGGCTCGGTGGCCGAAGTGCCTGCATCGTTGCTGGCCCTGTTGCGCGATGGTGGCCGCCTGGGCGCCATCGTGGGCAGTGAACCGGTCATGCGTTTCACCCTGACCCGCCGCACCGGCAACTGCGTGGAAACAACGTCGCCCTGGGACACCATCGCCCCCCGCCTCCTGCACTTCCCGGAGCCATCGGGCTTCACGTTCTGACCCCTGCCACGGAGCCCTGCATGATCGATCACGTCCGTCCCGCCCAGCTGTCTGACTGGTTTGCTGCGGCTGCGCCGCAAAGTGCCCGCGCCGTGGTGCTGGACGTGCGAGAGCCCTGGGAGCTGCAGACCGCCAGCGTCACCGCGCAAGGTTTTGACCTGGTGAGCATCCCCATGGGCGAGCTGCAATCACGCCTGACCGAACTGGATCCCGCCCGCCCTGTTGCCTGCCTGTGCCACCACGGCGCACGCAGCTTGCGCGTGGCGACGTTCCTGGCGCACAACGGGTTTGAACAGGTGGCCAACATCACCGGCGGCATCGATGCCTGGTCGCTCGAAAGCGATCCGGCGATTCCTCGTTACTGACCGCGGTGGCCAGCCCCCAGCCCGCGTGCCACAGGCGCCTGTCCTGCTCGCTCAACCCATCCGACCTGCAGCCCCTCCGAAGGACTTCCATGACATTGCCACGGCCCTTTTCGCTGACCGTTTTTTCCCTGGCGCTGGGCGCCGCGCTGAGCGCCCCGGTGCAGGCGCAGAGCCTGCTGGAGATGGTGGAATCAGCGCGCACCTACGATACCGCCTGGCAGTCGGCCCGCGCGCAGTTGGACGCAGCAGCCCGCAAGGCCGACCAGGCCCGCGCCGGTCTGCTGCCCAGCGCGGCGCTCACGGCGGGGCTCAGCCGCAGCAACGTCGAGCTCTCACGCCCCCAGGTTGAAAACACCGGCACCACACAGACCGCAGGGGTCAACGCCTCGCAGCCCCTGTACCGCCCGGCCAACGGCATCACGTACCAGCAGGGCCAACGCGGTGTGGACGTGGCGCAGGCCCAGCTGGAGGCCACCACGCAAGACCTGCTGGTCCGCGTGAGCCAGGCCTACTTTGACGTCCTGGCCGCGCAGGACACGCTGACCTTCGTGCTGGCGCAAAAGGCCGCCGTGTCGGAGCAGTTGGCAGCGGCCAAACGCAATTTTGAAGTGGGCACCACCACGGTGACCGATTCTCGCGAGGCGCAGGCCCGTTTCGACCTGGTGGTGGCACAAGAGATTGCTGCCGAGAACGACCTGCGCGTCAAGCGCCTGGCGCTGGACCAACTGGTGGGCGTGGCGGGTACCAAGCCCCGTCCCCTCGCCCTGCCGGTGCCGCTGCCCGCAGTGCAGCCCGACGATGTGACGGCCTGGGTGGACACGGCGCGCGATCAGCAGCCCGGCGTGCGCCAGGCCCAGATCGCGCTCGACATCGCCCGGCTGGAAACCCAAAAGGCCGAGACTGGCCACCGGCCCACCCTGGACCTGCAGGCCGGCTACAACGTCACGCGCAACATGCACGGCACCGTGCAGGCACCGGGTATTGGCAGCCGCACCAACAGCGCCAGCGTGGGCGTGGCCTTCAGCCTGCCGCTGTTTGCCGGGTTCGCGGTGCAAAACCGCATCCGCGAAACCCTGGCGCTGGAAGAAAAAGCTGCGGCCGACCTGGAAACCGCGCGCCGCAGCGTGGCGCAGTCCACCCGCGCCGCGTTCTTTGGGGTGCAGTCTGGCAAGGGCCAGGTGCAGGCGCTGGAAGCCGCAGAGGCCTCCAGCCAGAGCGCGCTGGACGCCAACCGCCTGGGCTACCAGGTGGGCGTGCGCATCAATATCGATGTTCTCAACGCGCAGAGCCAGCTCTTCCAAACCAAACGCGACCTGGCCCAGGCGCGCTATAACGTGCTGCTGGGCACGCTGCGCCTGCGCCAGGCTGCCGGCACGTTGAGCCAGCAGGACATCGAGGCGATCAACGCGCTGCTGGTCAAGTAGCACGTCCACAGGGATCTTGGCGCGGTCGGCGCGCACGAGATGGCGGGCTGTCATGCAACGCGAGGCCTCAGTGTGCCGAGCCGAACATTACACAGCGCCAGCGGCGCCATGACCCGCGACACGCCAGCCAGATCAACCGGCCGTGCGTGGGGCCTTGGCCGCGTCCGCAACACGGTCCAGCGTGTCCACGATGGCACGGGCCGTCGCCAGCGCAGCGCCCCGGTGGGCAGCGGCAAACGCGGTGGACCGTTCGCTGGCATCGGCCCGTGCGGTAGCGTCACTGGCCAGCGCCTGTGCCGCAGCCACGCCCGCGGGCATGTCGGCCACACGCTCTGCAGCACCGGCGCTGGCGGCCAGTTCGGCCGCCTCTGCAAAGTTGAAGGTGTGCGGCCCCATCACGACCGGGCAGCCGCAGGCGGCGGCTTCGATCAGGTTCTGCCCGCCCAGCGGTGCAAAGCTGCCCCCGAGCATCGCTACATGCGCCAGGCCGTAGTACTGCGCCATTTCACCCAACGAATCGCCCAGCCACACGTCGGCCTGCGTGGGCCCTTCAGCGCTCCAGCTGCTGCGGCGCGACACTGTGAGGCCTGCGCTGGCGATCAGCTGGTGAACTTCGTCAAACCGCTGCGGATGACGCGGAACGATGAGCCACTGCACCGCGCCAGCAGATGGCGGATCATTTGCTACGTTTTCAATAGCATCAGGGGCAACTGATAGCTGGGCTTGAGGCGACTTTTGCCCCAAAACATCCAGCCACAGGGCTTCCTCGCCCTCGCGGCTGCTGGCCAGCAGGACCACCGGGCGCCCTGCCCCGGCGCGCCAGGCGCGGCCCCGCGCCAGCTGGGCGGCGTCGGGCACCACGTCGAACTTCAGGTTGCCAAACACGCCGCCCACCGGTGTGCCCAGCGCGCGCAGTCGCCGGGCGTCGTCTTCGGTTTGCGCCCAGGCAGCCGCAAGCCCTCCAAAGGCAGGCCGTGCCAGCGGGGCCACGCGTTGCGCCTTGCGCAAGGATCGCTCGTTGAGGCGGGCATTGGCCAGCACCAGCGGAACGCCTGCCGCCCGGCAGCCCGCCACCATGTTGGGCCAGACCTCGGTTTCCATCAGCACCCCGATGGCGGGCCGGAACTTGCACAGGAACCGGCGCACCGCGCCGGGTGTGTCCCACGGCTGCCAGACCTGCACATCGCCCGGCTGCAGCAGCTTTTCGCCCTCAGCCCTGCCGGTGGCCGTGCCGTGCGTCAGCAACAGGCGCATGCCCGGCAACTGCCGGCGCAGCTCGGCCAGCAGGATGGCACCGGCGCGGGTTTCGCCCAGCGACACCGCATGCACCCACACAAAGTGCCCCATGGGCCCGGTGGTGCTGTGGCCCAGCAGGCCGTCCATGGGCGGCGCGTAGTGGCCAAAACGCTCAGGCACGTCGCGGGCGTAGCCCGGCTCGGCCAGCGCGCGGCGGCGAAGCTTGCGCCGCAAAAAGGGCTGCGCGCACCACATGGCCACTGAATAGACGGCGCGGGCCAGGTTCATGCGCCGTCGCCCCAGCGGATCACTTCACCCGTCCAGCAGCCTGCCGCGTCGCGCTGTGCCATCACCACACAGTCACCAGCGCCTTCGGCAGCCACCACACACGCGCCGCCGGGCTGCCACACCGCACTGCGCCCCGCGCTCACATAGCCACCCGAGGCGCCAGCGTGGTTAGCCAGCAGCACAGCAAAGCAGTGCGTGGCAGCATAGCCCTGCAATTGCGCCGATTCTTCGTCGATGCCGCGGGCGCTGATGAGAGCGCCGGTGGCGTAGAGGTGCGCACCGGCACTGTGCGCGGCCATGGCATGGGTCGGGCGGGTGGCGTCGGCACACACGGCCAGCGCCACAGGCTCGCCGGCAATCCTGTGAATGGACGCATCCGCGTCACCCGCGCTGGCAAAAGTGTCCTCGCCCGGGTGCAGATGGCGCTTACGGTACAACGTGGTGCTGCCATCCGGAGACAGCAACCATGCGCCGATGGCGGGCAGTGCGCCAGGCTGGCAGGGCAGCGCAGGCGCACCTACCACCACGCTCATGCCGGCATCGGCTGCGGCCTGGCCCAGCAACACCAGCGCCGGGTGGCCGGGCTCCAGCACGCTGCGCGCATGCAGCGCGGGCTCATACCCGGTCAGGGAAAGCTCCGGAAACACGAGCAGCTGAACGCCGCTGCTGGCCGCACGGTGAATGAACGCGAGGTGTGCATGGGCATTGCCCATGGCATCCCCCGCGATGGATGTCGACTGCGCCGCTGCAATGCGCAGGGGCGTGCTGTAGGCCAAGGTCAAGCGCGCCCCGCGCTCAGTGGCTGGCCGCGCCAACGTGCGCATCGGGCTTGACTCGATGCAGCAGCGCCAGCATGGCCGATTCGATGCGCGCCAGCGCCTCGGCCGTGTGGCCTTCAAAGCGCAGCACCAGTACGGGGGTGGTGTTGCTGGCACGGATCAGGCCAAAGCCGTCGGGCCAGTCCACGCGCAGGCCGTCGATGGTGCTGATCACGGCAGGGGCCGCAAAGGTATCGGCCGCCAGTGCCTGCAGCTCGGCCGTCAGGCGGTGCGGTTCGCCCTCCTCGCAGGCCACATTCAGCTCGGGGGTCGAATGGCTGGTGGGCAGCGCGTTGAGCACGCTGCCCGGGTCGGCGTGGCGGCTCAGGATTTCCAGCAGGCGGCAGCCCGCGTAGGTGCCATCGTCAAAGCCAAACCAGCGCTCTTTGAAGAAGATGTGGCCGCTCATTTCGCCGCCCAGTGGCGAGTTGGTCTGCTTCATGCGCGCCTTGATGAGCGAATGGCCGGTTTTGAACATCACTGGCACACCGCCCGCCGCCGCGATGGCGGGGGCCAGGCGCTGGGTGCACTTCACGTCGAAGATGATCTCGCCGCCGGGCACGCGGGTGAGCACGTCCTGCGCGAACAGCATCATCTGCCGGTCGGGGAAGATGTTGGAGCCATCGCGGGTGACGATGCCCAGGCGGTCGCCGTCGCCGTCAAAGGCCAGGCCAAGCTCGGCATCACCGGCCTGCAGGGCAGCGATCAGGTCGCGCAGGTTCTCGGGCTTGCTGGGGTCGGGGTGGTGGTGGGGGAAGTTGCCGTCCACCTCGGAAAACAGCTCGATCACCTCGCAGCCCAGCGCGCGGAAAATGCCGGGGGCCGATGCACCGGCAATGCCGTTGCCGCAATCCACCACGATCTTCATGGGCCGCGCCAGCTTCACATCGCCCACGATGCGGGCCGTGTAGTCGCCCAGCACATCCACGCTGCGCACCGAGCCGCCGGGCCGCAACTGCCAGCTCTCCTGCTCCATGGTGCGCCGCAGGGCCTGGATGTCCTCGCCGTAGATGGCACGCCCGGCCAGCACCATCTTGAAGCCGTTGTAGTCCTTCGGGTTGTGGCTGCCGGTGACCTGGATGCCAGACTGGCACAGCGTGCTGGCGGCAAAGTACAGCATCGGCGTCGTCACCATGCCCACGTCGATCACCTCGATGCCCGCCTCGACCAGGCCCCGGATGAGCCCCGCCGCCATCGACGGCCCCGACAAGCGCCCATCGCGCCCCACTGCCACCACGGTCTGGCCCTGGGCCTGGGCAGCGGTGCCAAAAGCCCGGCCCAGCCCGACGGCCACGGCTTCATGGAGGGTTGACGGCACCATGCCACGGATGTCGTAGGCTTTGAAAATCGCGGGAGCAAGCTGCACTGGGGAAGGCCTTTCAGCGGGAGATGCGGAGCAAGACAGTGCGCGAATTGTAGGTGGGCAGGTGGTGGCCGGGCGGTGGGCGCACGCCCCTTGCGGCCCGCCCGCAGATCACTCGGCCATGGCGCAGCGCCCGCAGACACGGGGTGCGGAACCCACTGGTGTTTGCCGCGAAGGCTTTTATCTACGATGATCGCCGGAACTTCGGCCATCGCACGCGCCAAAGTGGCGATTGCACCGCCGACGAGCGCCCAGGGCGCGGGGCCCGTGCCCCATTCCCAGCCTGCAGCGGCCGCATGCATGCATCAAATTTGATAGCAACAAAGCCATACCAATAAAGCGCAACTGGCGTTTTTTATTGAATTTTTTCATCCGCCATGCCCTACCCTGCATCCATGGTTCAGCTTGCTGTTGCCACCCGGCTGGGGCCGGTGCGTCTGGCGGCATCCCCCGTGGGCCTGGCCGGTCTTTGGTTTGAGGGTCAGCGCCACGAGCCCGTGCAGCGGCTTCACGGCCCGGCGGCCTGGCCCGAGGCGTCCGCGCATCCGGTGCTGTGGGCGGCGTCCAGGCAGCTTGCCGAATACCTCAGCGGCGAGCGCGCTGCGTTTGACTTGCCTCTGGATCTGTCCAGCGGCACCGTGTTTCAGCAGGAGGTTTGGCACGCATTGCTGACGGTGGGACGCGGCACGACCACCAGCTATGGCGCGCTGGGCCGCCAACTGGGCCGGTCGCAGGCCGTGCGCGCCGTGGGAGCGGCGGTGGGGCGCAACCCCTTGAGCATCGTGGTGCCCTGCCACCGCATCGTGGGCGCCAACGGCAGCCTCACGGGCTACGCCGCCGGGCTCGAGCGCAAAGCCGCGCTGCTGGCGCTGGAGGGCGCAGTGCCGCCGCTCGTTGCCCCCGTTGATTCGGCTCGTGGTGGCCGTCCGTTGGCACAGGCATGCGCCTGACGCCCCGACGCGCACGGCCACAGCACTTCACAGCACTTCACAGCACTTTGGAGTCAGCGGATCGGTGGATGGGTGTGCCCCGTGGGGCATGTCGGCCTGATAGCGGCGCAGTGGCGCGCGGGGGCGCGTTGTGGCCTGCTCGGCCCCACGGTGCGCGGCGCGCCGCTGTCAACAGGGCTTATCAGCACCGGCAGGCCTGTCGGTTGGGCGCGGGAGCATCGATAATTTTGAACTATGCGATTTTTTCGACTGCCCCTGACCGGACCTCTGCGCGGCCCTGCCCGCCCCCCGAGATGGCATGGCCAGGTCTGCGATGCGTGGTACCGGGGCCTGGTCAGGCGGCCACATGGAGCTTGCGGTGAGTAATGACGGCCTGATCGCGGGCACCGTCCTGATTCTCCTGCTGGTGCTGGAGTCATTACCCCCCTCGGAATCGTTGCATCCCTCGCGTCGCACCCGCTGGGTGCTGGGTTTCACGGGGGGCGTGGCCTCGGTGTTGACGTTCATGGCCCCGCACTGGAACGCGCCCGGGCTGGGGTTGCTGGCCTACCCCACGGTGGTGGCCTTTCTGGGGCTGTACTTCGGTGCCCTGCCTTCGGCCGTAGCGGGCGTCATCGCCCTGATGCCGGTGGCCTACCTGGCGCCAGACGCCACACCCGCCGCGGCTGCCGTGTTGGGCGGCACGGGCTTGCTCGCGCTGGCCTGGCGATGGCTGGCCGAGCGCTGGCGCACGCGCGCAGCCTCATGGCTGGTGCTGGCGGGGCTGGCCGTCAGCCTGCCGTTGGTGGTGGCCATGCTCATCGTGCTCATCCACAGCCTGTCGGGTGACCGCGCTGGGTGGGATGTGTCAATCCCCTGGCACCACGGCGCGGGCTTGCTCATCATGGGCGCAGGCCGTCTGCTGCTTGCCAGCAAGGCCCGGGCCGAGCTGGCGCGCAGCAGCGCGCAGCAGGCCCTGCTGCAGCGCGAAAAACATTTGCAGCTGGCCATGGACGCGGTGGGTGGCGGCCGTTGGGAATGGGATGTGGATGAGCAGCGCTTTGACTGCCACGGGCTGTTTTACCAAGCCTTTGGCATCACGGCGGCCGATGCCGATGCGCCCGACCTCTGGCAGCGATGGTACGCGCGCCGCCACCCCGCGGATATCCAGCGCAATGCCGAGACGCTTGCGCGCACGATGAATGGCCTGGAAGAGTCTTACGAGGCGCAGTTCCGAGCGCAGGATCTGGAGGGCCGATGGCGCTGGATCATGTCTCGCGGTACGGTGGCACGCCGGGATGCACGGGGCCGTCCGGTGCGTCTGGTGGGTATGGATGTGGATGTCACCGCGCATCGCGAGGTCGAGGACGCATTGCGCTCTTCGGAGGCCAAATACACCACCTTCTACCAAACCCTGCCAGACCCGGCCGGCATATCGCGCATTTCGGACGGGTGCTATGTGGACGTCAACCCTGCCCTGTGCGAACTGCTGGGCCTGCCCCGTGAGCAGATCGTGGGCCGCACCTCGACAGAGCTGCGTATCTGGGCGTCTGACGAGGAGCGCGCCCGGCTGCTGGAAGTGTTTCGCCGCGACGGCCAGGTGGACCGCCTGCCCATGATGGCCCAGAGCAAGGGTCAGCGCATCCCCGGGCTGATGTCGGCGCGCTCGGTGATGATCGGAGCAGAAAGTTGCTTCGTCTTCGTGTTTCACGACATGACCGAGGCGCACCGAAGTGCCGAGGAATTGCGCGCGCTCAACAGCCAGCTTCAACAGGCCGAGCGTTTGGCCCGGCTCGGGGTGTGGGAAGAAGAGCACGGAAAGGGGCTGGTGTATTGGTCTGACGTGTGTCTGGACATCCTTGGCTTGCCCCATGGCACCCCTCCCGCCCCCGACTACATCGACCGCTATGTGGCTCCGCCTTACAGGGAGCCGCTGCGCAAGGTACTCCGAAAAAGCATCCGGTCCGGCTCCGAGTGGACGATGGAGATGGAGGTCATCCATGCGGATGGTCGTCTGGTGTGGGTGCGGGCCCGGGGCGAGCCCGTGATCGAGGAAGGCCGCGCTCTGCGCATGCGCGGCGTGACCCAGGACATCGACGAGAGCAAGCGCGCCGAACAGCGTCTGCGGTTATCGGAAGAGCGTTTCTCGCGAATCTTCCAGCTCATGCCCTTTCCCATGGGGCTGACGAACCGCGACACGGGCCGGTATGTGGACGTTAACCCGGCATGGGTCGAGATGGCGGGCATTGCACGCGACGAGGCCATGGGGCGCACTGCGATTGAGCTGGGCCTGTGCACGCCACAGGAGCGTCAGCGCCTGCTGGACAACATCGACCACAATGGGTTGCCGGTCAGCACCGAGCTGCAAGTGAATGTACGAGGCGGCCCGCCACGCACCGTGCTGCAGTCAATGCGCGCCACCGAGTTGGACGGTGAGCCATGCTGGCTGTTTTCGGTTTATGACATCACCGACCGCAAGCGCCACGAAGAACGGGTGCGCGAGCGTGAAGAGTTGTTGTCCCTGACCATTTCGGCGGCATCGCTGGGGCTTTGGGACTGGGACCTGCATCTGGGAACCGTGACCGGCGATAGCCGCTGGCGTGCCATGTACAACCTGCCCGACGGGCCAGACGCGCCCGCTGCAGTGCACTGGAAAGATGCACTGGCCGTCGACGACACCGAGCGAATCGAAAACGAGCTTTTGCGGCACCGGGAGCACCCCTCCACGCCGTTTGATGCCACATGTCGCATCGACCAGGGTGACGGCCACGACATCCGCTGGGTCCGTAACCTCGGCAAGGTCGTCGGGTTCGCCGCTGATGGTGCCCCGCGCCGTATGCTGGGCGTGGCGATTGACGTGACGCCCCAGCATGAGCAGGAAGTGCTGTTGCAGCGGATGGCCCTGTATGACGCCCTGACCGGGCTGCCCAACCGGGTGCTGCTTGCGCGAAGGTTGCAAGAGAGCATGGCCCACACGCGCAAGACCGGCAGCCAGCTGGGTGTCGCCTACCTTGATCTGGACGGATTCAAGCCCGTGAATGACCGCCTGGGCCACAGCATGGGCGATCGGCTGCTTGTGGTGGTGGCGGAGCGCCTGACCAACTCGCTTCGCCCCCGGGACTGCGTGGCCCGCCTGGGCGGCGACGAGTTCGTCATCCTGATGCCCGACCTTCGCTCGGTGGACGACTGCGAAGCCATGCTCCGCCGCGTCATGGAGAGCATTTCGGCTTTTTACACACTGGACACCGAGCGGGTCATGGTCACTGCCAGCATCGGCTACACCATCTTTCCGACCGATGACGCTGACGCCGACGCGCTGCTGCGCCATGCCGACCAGGCCATGTACGCCGCCAAGCAGGCGGGGCGCAACCGCTACCACCAGTTTGATGCCGCGCAGGAGCGTGCTGTGCAGATTCGGCGCGAGCAAGTCCGCCAATTGCGCGATGCGTTGGCCGATGCCCAGTTCACGCTCTACCTGCAGCCCAAGGTCGAAATGCGAACCGGCACCGTGGTGGGCGCAGAAGCGCTGTCGCGGTGGATACACCCCGTGCGCGGCATGGTGCCGCCGGGCGAGTTCTTGCCGCTGCTGGAGGGCACCGAGCTGGAAATCAGCTTTGGCGAGTGGGTGCTTGAGACCGCGCTGGACACCCTGGAGCAGTTGCAATCGCAGGGCAAAGCGCTTGCGCTGAGCATCAACATCTCCGCGCAGCACCTGCAGCGACCGGGCTTTGCACAGTGGGTTGCCGACCGCCTGCACCGCAGGCCCAAGCTCTCTGCGAGCCTGCTGGAGATCGAGATCACCGAAAGCGCCGCCCTGTACGACCTGGCCTCGGTGGCCAACACGTTGACCGACCTGCGGGCCATCGGGGTCACCGTGTCGCTGGACGACTTTGGCACAGGCTACTCCTCACTGACCTACCTTCGGCGCTTGCCCCTGGACACGCTCAAGATCGACCGGAGCTTCGTACACGGCATGATGAGCGACCCGGGCGACCTGGCCATCGTGCAGGGTGTGCTCGGGCTGGCACGATCACTAGGCTATCGGGTGATTGCTGAGGGTGTTGAAACCACCGACCAGGGACAAATGCTGCTGCAGCTTGGCTGCCAGCACGCCCAGGGCTACTGTATTGCCCGCCCCATGCCCCTGCAGAACTTCGTGCAGTGGATCGACCGCTGGGAGCCACCAGCAAGCTGGCGGCGTCCACGGACCGATCAGGTATAAAAATCCACGGTTACGCCTGCCCAGCTTGACCCTGACGCTATTTTTTTTGATCCTAGGACCCTGTCGGGCTTGGAGCGTCGAAAGCGAAAATCGGCGAGAGCGAGGACAGTTTTTGCCGAATTTGCAGCCCCATAGCCGAGCTATGGGGCAAAAAGGCGGTTAAAAATGGACCGCTGCGGTCGATTTGCAGCCGACGATTTCCAAGTCCGACAGGCTCCTATTGAGTCGGCACCTTTGAACTTGAACCGGCCGTTCGGGCTGAGCCTGTCGAAGCCTTGCGCAGAGCTTCGAACCGCATCAACGCATTCAAGTTGGTTGATGCCGACTCAATAGTGGGCTTGTGGCACTGGGCTCGCAGCGCGCGGTGTCCTGGCAGGTGCAACGCGCTTGATCCGGCGAACCACTGACCGAATCGCGCGGGCAAGCGCAGCATCCAGTGCGGCGCGCCAGTCCCGGGCCACCGACGACACCACGACCAGGCCACGCGCTTGCGTTTTGACCTCCAGTTGACAGCGCTTGTCGCGGCCGCCGCGCGGGCCGTTCAGGTCCGACAGATGAACCTCGGCGCGGGGCACCTGCCAGCCCAAGCGGCGAAACACAAAGCGAACGCGGCGCTCGACCTCGTTGCGCATACCGTTGCCCTGGGGATCGCGGGTTCGAAAAATCACTTTCATGGCATGTCTCCTATTTTGAACAAAGCTCCAGCCTAGTGGGGTCGCCATCAAGATAACAGCAGGTTTTTCAGAAGCCCGACCTCGGCGACAGCTGCGGCTGGGGTCGGCCGCATAAACTTCTTCTTTATCGATGTGAAACTTCGTTTAAACGTTGTTTTTTCCGAAGCTTTAACACGCCAGGATTGCGGGGTCTGCCACCGCACTGCAAAAGGAACCCACACATGCTTTACATCGCCAACTGGACGCTTGTCACCCTGCTGCTCGGGCTGTGGTCGCTGGCCGCCTGGGCGTTTCATGGGGTGGTGGTCTGGGCCTTGACCACGGCACCGTCGCTCACTGGCCCGGCGGGGGATGTCTCATCCATCCCCGTGCCCGCGTGGCTGATGCAATTTTTGCCCATCGGGGCCATCCAGGGGCTGATCGTAGGCCTCACAGAAACCTGGACCTGGCTGAGCGCGTTTTTGCAGGCAGGGCCCTCGGTGGCCTCGGGCGTGACCGCCGTGACCTGGACCGTGTGGGGCCTGGGCGCTGCCGTGCTGATCGCGCTGGGCGCGGGGATCCACATTGCCGTGGCGCTGTGGGACCGCCGCAGCAGGGGAGCAGCCCGGCTGTCGGCCTGACGCTGCTGCGGGGTCGCTGACGTGCGCGGGCAGGCATTGGCCTGCCGCGCCTTAGCCCACCAGGTCCTTGACCTGCTGCAGCGCAGCCGGGTCTTCCATGGTGGTCAGATCGCCTGGATCGCGACGCTCGGCCACGGCCTGCAGCGCACGGCGCAGCAGCTTGCCGCTGCGCGTTTTGGGCAGCACCGTCACAAAGTACACCCGCGATGGCCGGGCCACTGCGCCCAGCTGGCTGTCCACCTGCTTCATCACCTCGCCTTCGAGCTTGAGGCGGGCGGCGTTGTCCGTGAGGCCCGAGGCGTCCCTGGCCACGGCAAACGCCATCGCCACCTGGCCCTTGAGGCTGTCGGCCACGCCGACCACCGCCACCTCGGCAATGTTGGGATGCGAGGCAATGCTCTCCTCGATTTCGCGGGTGCCCAGGCGGTGCCCGGCCACGTTGATCACGTCGTCGGTGCGGCCCAGGATGAAGTGGTAGCCGTCGGCATCGCGGATGCCCCAGTCGAAGGTGCTGTAAATCAATCGGCCCGGAATGCTCTTCCAGTAGGTGTTCACAAAGCGTGCGTCGTCGCGCCACACGGTCTGCATGCAGCCGGGGGGCAGTGGGCCTTCGATGGCGACCACGCCTTTTTGGTGGGCGCCGGTCAGTTCCTCGCCGGTGGTCTCGTCCAGCAGTTTCACGTCGTAGCCATACATGGCCTTGCCCGGGCTGCCAAAGCGCGTGGTCTGTTGCTCCACCCCATTGGCCAAGGTCAGGATGGGCCAGCCGGTTTCGGTCTGCCAGTAGTTGTCGATGATCGGCACCCGCAGCGCGCTGCTGATCCACTGGGCCGTGGGTTCGTCCAGCGGCTCGCCTGCCAGCCACAGGGCCTGGAGGCTGCTGACGTTGTATTTGCTCAGGTAGGCCGGGTCCTGCTTTTTGAGCACGCGCACCGCCGTGGGGGCCGAGAACATGTGCGTGACCTGGTACTTCTCCACGATGCTCCACCACACACCCGCATCCGGCCGGGTGGGCAGCCCCTCGTACATGATGGTGGCCATGCCCGCGATGAGCGGGCCGTAGATGATGTAGCTGTGCCCCACCACCCAGCCGATGTCGCTGGTGGCAAAAAAGACCCCCACACTCCGCCGCCCGCGCGGGTCGTTGCCCCCCGAGGGGGCCGCGTTTTCACCTTGGGGCGGCCCGGCGGTGAAAACCTCATCGCCCGCCTTCGCGTTGAAGATGTGCTTCATGCTGGCGGCCAGCGCCACTGCGTAGCCCCCGGTGTCGCGCTGCACACCTTTGGGCTTGCCGGTCGTGCCGCTGGTGTACAGGGTGTAGCTGGGGTGCGTGGATTCCAGCCATTCGCAGGGCACCACGGCATTGATGTGCTGCTCGCGCAGCGCCGCCCAGTCATGGTCGCGGCCGGGCTGCAGGTGCATGGGGGCCAGCCCGCGGTTGACCATCAGCACGGCCCGGGGCTTGTGCCTGGACAGCGCAATCGCTTCGTCCAGCAGCGGCTTGTAGGGCACGACCTTGCCGCCGCGCGAACCGGCGTCGGCACTGACCACGGCCACGGGCTCGGCGTCTTCAATGCGCGAGGCCAGCGAGCCTGCCGCAAAGCCGCCAAACACCACCGAATGCAGCGCACCAATGCGCACGCAGGCCAGCATGGCAAACGCGGCCTCGGCAATCATGGGCATGTAGATGAGAACGCGGTCGCCCTTTTTCACGCCCAGCGCCTGCAAGGTGGCTGCCATGCGTTGCACCTCGGTGTGCAGCTCGGCAAAGCTGTAGGTGCGCTCGGAGTCGGTCTCGGTCGAAATGGCGATCAGCGCCGTCTGCCCCGCCCGGCTGGCCAGGTGGCGGTCTACCGCGTTGTGGCACAGGTTGGTGGTGCCGCCCACAAACCACCGCGCAAACGGCGGGTTGGTGTAGTCACAGATCTGCTGTGGAGCCTGTTTCCAGTCAATCAACCCGGCCTGTTCACGCCAGAAGGCATCGCGCTCGTCAATCGAACGGCGATAAAAGTCGGCGTAGCTTCTGGGCGCGCTCATGGTGTGTCTCCTCGGCATCTCCCCTGCCCCGTGGCAGGTTTTGAATTCATAATTATTCATAACAGACTTGCTGAAAACTGACTTTTTTCGTCATCGGCAGTCAACCATTTCCCTGTCTGGCGGGCCTCCAGCCTGGAACACCGCACGCCAGTAACTCGGCCCGCATCGAGGCAAGTTCGGACGAAGGGACAATGTCATCCCCTCGACACATCGCACGCGCCTGCTCGGTCATAGACTTCAGCCGTGCGGCCGCAACTTTGGCATCCCCCAAAGCACTGGCAGCACGCTGCGCCGCCCACAACATGACCACCGACACCGCCCAGTCCGCCGACCCCACGCCCACCAAGCCTCCGACTGCCGTGCCGTTGGGTGAAGCCTTTGTGTTTTGGCTCAAGCTCGGCTTCATCAGTTTTGGCGGGCCGGCTGGGCAGATTGCGCTCATGCATGCCGAACTGGTGGAGCGACGCCGCTGGATCAGCGAAAACCGCTTTTTGCACGCCCTGAACTACTGCATGCTGCTGCCCGGCCCCGAGGCGCAGCAGCTGGCCACCTACATTGGCTGGCTCATGCATCGCACCTGGGGCGGCATCGTGGCGGGGGCCTTGTTTGTGCTGCCGTCGCTGTTCATCATGATCGGGCTGTCATGGATCTACCTGCGCTTTGGCAATGTGCCCGTCGTTGCAGGCATCTTCTATGGCATCAAGCCAGCCGTCACGGGCCTGGTGCTGCACGCGGCCCATCGCATCGGCACGCGGGCGCTTAAAAACCGCTGGATGTGGGCGATCGCAGCGGCTTCTTTCATTGCGATTTTTGCGTTGGACACGCCGTTTCCTGCCATCGTCATGGCGGCCGGGCTCATCGGCGTTGTGGGCGCGCGGCGCTGGCCTGCCGTGTTTTCGCTGGGGGGTGGGCACGCGCAGGCCGCCAGAGGCTTTGGCCCCGCCCTCATCGATGACCACACGCCAACCCCCGCCCATGCCCGGCTTTCGGGCCGCCACTTGGCCAAGGTTGTGGCCGTGGGCCTGGGCCTGTGGGGCGTGATCATGGCAACCCTGGTGTTCACCCAGGGCTTGCAAGGCACCCTCACCCAGATGGGCTGGTTTTTTTCCAAGGCCGCCTTGGTGACCTTTGGCGGAGCCTACGCGGTTCTGCCCTATGTCTATCAGGGTGCGGTGGAGCACTACCAGTGGCTGAGCGGCCCGCAGATGATGGATGGACTGGCCTTGGGCGAGACAACGCCCGGCCCGCTCATCATGGTGGTGGCCTTCGTCGGCTTTGTGGGCGGCTGGCTGCAGCAGGTATCGGGCGCTGCAGCGCCCTTTGCCGGGGCGGCAGCAGCGGCCGTGGTGGTGACCCTGGTCACGTTTTTGCCGTCGTTTGTGTTCATCCTCGCCGGCGGCCCGCTGGTGGAAAGCACGCACGGCAAGCTGGGCTTTACCGCACCGCTGTCGGCTATCACGGCGGCGGTGGTGGGCGTCATCCTGAACCTTGCGCTGTTCTTTGCCTACCACCTGCTGTGGCCCGAGGGCTTGCAGGGCCGGTTCGACGGGCTTTCGGCCGCCATCGCTTTGGCAGCCATGCTGGCCCTGTTCCGTTACAAAGTGTCGGCACTCCCGCTGATCGGCGCTTGCGCGTGCCTGGGGCTGGCAATCACCTGGATCAAGCCCTGGCTCAACTGAGCCGCGTGCAGATTCAGGGCAACGCCGCAACGGCCGCGTGTGGCCCTTCAGCGCCATCAGATGCTATCAACATAATAGCAAACAACGCCCTTGCAGCGGGCGTAACCGGCTTATTTATTGAGTCGGCATCAACCAACTTGAATGCGTTGATGCGGTTCGAAGCTCTGCGCAAGGCTTCGACAGGCTCAGCCCGAACGGCTGGTTCAAGTTCAAAGGTGCCGACTCAATATAAACATTTCGGTGGCGTGCTACTTGATCAGCCCCAGCACATCCTTGAAGGCCGGGTGCTCGCAACTGCCCAGCCATTCAAAGGCCACCATCTCGGTGGTCACCAGTTCGGCACCCGCACCGGCCAGCCGGTCAAAGGCGGCGTCGCGGTTGCGCTCGGTGCGCGAGCTGCAGGCGTCGGTCACGACCCACACTTCAAACTCATCCTCGATCAGGTCCAGCGCCGTTTGCAGCAGGCACACATGGGCTTCGCAGCCCGCAATGACGATGGTGCCGCGCCCGGGCGGCTGGGCGGCTGGCTTTTGCAGGTGCTTGGGCAGGCTGCGCGCATTGCCACCCTGCGGCTTGGCCGGTGGGCGCAGCCATTCGCCCAGGCCTTCTTCGGCGGCGCTGAAGTGCATCTTGGCCAGCGTTTTGTGGCACAGGGCGCGCAGCGCGGGGTCGTTAGCGCCCAGGCGTGAAGGGTTTTGCTCGGTGCCCCACACGGGCACGTCGAGCCTGCGCGCGATCTCGGCCAGGCGGCGGGCGTTGGCCAGCACGGCGGGGCCTTCAAACATGGCGGGTATCAGGCGCTCCTGGTAGTCCACCAGGACAAGTTGGGAATCGGTCACGTCGAGCAGCATGGTGTAAGCGTCGTTGGGTCGCGTCAGGGGCGACGGGTGGGGTGTGGCAGCGGCGTGGGCCTGCCTGGCCGACCGGCGATTGTCGCAGCCCGGGGGGCTGGTCAGCCGATGGCTTGCAGCACGCCCCGAATCGCTTGGCCCAACGCTGGCGCCATGGGCACGGCGTTGCTGGCGTGGGGGATGCAGTCGGTGCTCCAGACCTCGCCCACCCCAGCGTCGTGCAGCGCCTGCAGCGCATCGCCCGCGAACAGGGCATGCGTCACAGCCACGTCCACCGACGCCGCGCCGGCGTCGCGCAGCAAACGTGCTGCCAGCGCCAGCGTGCGGCCGGTGCTGGCCATGTCGTCCAGCAGCACCACAGCGCGGCCGCGTGCATTCAGTGCAGGCAGCTCGATCGCCACGTCACGGTCGCCGCGCCGCAGCTTGGTGCACACGGCATGGTCAAAACCGTGGCGCGCGGCGGCCTGGGCAATCCACTGGGCCGATTCGCCGTCGGGCCCGACCAGCAAGGCCCCTGGGCGGCGCTGGGCAATCAGGTCTGCCAGCGGCCCGGCCCCGCTCAGTGCCACCGCCTGCCGCACCGGCACCGCCTGCGCCAGACGCGAGACGCGGTGCAGATGTGGATCGACCGTGATCACCGCATCGAACAGGCTCGCCAAAAAGTCACCCACCACCCGCTGACTGACCACCTGGCCGGGTTCAAACGCCATGTCCTGCCGCATGTAGCCCAGATAGGGGGCCACCAGCGTGAGGTGGCGCACCCCCAGGCCGCGTGCCGTGCGGGCGGCCAGCAGCAGCTCCACCAGCTTTTCATTGGGCTGGTGCAGGCTGCGCAGCAGCACGCCTCCCGGCGGCAGTGCGCCCGCAGCATCCACAGGCAGCCGCAGGCGCAGTTCGCCATCCGGAAACCGGTGGCGCTCAATCGCCCGCAAGGGCAGACCAGCGGCCTGGGCCAGGCGCGTGGCCTGCGCCTGCTCGTCTGCAAAATGCAGCAGGCAGGCATCGGGCATGGGGGTTGCGGCGGGGCTCATGGGCGGGCGGCGGCAACGCGGGGGTCAGAATTCAACAAACACACTGGGCACATCGGCCGCCGTACCCAGCCGATAGCCGGTGTCGCGCAGGCAGGCCTGGCGGGCAAACTCCAGGTCGGCCGGGTAGCTGGCATGCACGCGGTAAAGCACTTGCCCCTTGTCCACCGAGTTGCCCAGCTTGCACAGCACATCCACACCCGCGCCCTGTACCTTGGGCGCACCCGCCAGCCGCGCTACGCGGGCGATCTGGTAGTTGTCGATACCGGCCACCACGCCTGCGGCGGGTACCACCACGTCCAGCGTGAGCGCACCCAGCGCCGGATGGTTGTGGTCAAACCCCTTACTGCCCTGGGCCTCGATGATGGCGTTCATGCGGGCAAGCGCCCGGCCTGAATCGAGAATGTCGCGCGCAATCGCATACCCATCGCCGCCGCGCACATCCGGGTCGCACTCAATCAGCCGCCCCGCCAGCCGCAGCGCCTTTTGGCGCAGATCGTCGGGCGCGCGCGGATCGTTTTGCAGCACGCGCATCACGTCGCGCGCCTCCAGCACCGGGCCCACACCATTGCCCACAGGCTGACGGCCATCGGTGATCACCACATCCAGCGACAGGCCCATGCGCCGCGCCACATATTCAAACATGCGGCGCAGGCGCTGGGCATCGGGCATCGACCGCACCTTGGCCGTGGGCCCGATGGGAATGTCGAGCACCAGGTGGGTCGCGCCAGCCGCCACCTTCTTGGACAGGATGGACGCCACCATCTGCCCCGCCGAATCAATGGCCAGCGGGCGCTCCACCGAGATCAGCACATCATCGGCGGGCGACAGATTGGCTGTGCCCCCCCAGGCCAGGCAAGCCCGATGGTCGCGCACAATGCCGCCCAGCTTGTCAAACGGCAGCTCCACCTGCGCCAGCACCTCCATGGTGTCGGCCGTGCCTGCGGGCGAGGTAATGGCGCGCGACGAGGTCTTGGGGCACAGCATGCCGTGCGCCGCCACGATGGGCACCACCAGCATGGTCGTGCGGTTGCCGGGTATGCCACCAATGCAATGCTTGTCCACCACCAACGGCTCGTGCCAGTCAAGCCTGCGGCCCGTGGCCACCATCGCGTCGGTCAAAAAGAACACCTCCTCGCGGTCCAGCTCGTTGCGGTGGCAGGCCACCACAAAGGCCGTGAGCTCGATCTTGGAATAGCGGTGGTCGGCAATATCGCGCACGATGGCGCCAAAATCCTCGCGCGTCAGGCGCTCGCTGGCCAGCTTGCGAAACAGCGCCCCCATCGACTCCGGCGGTTCCGCCTGCGCCACCGACACGGTGTGGCCGCTCTCCACTCCCAGCTGGGCAAAAGCGTCTTCTGACAGGCCGAGCTCGTCGCAACCCACAATGGCCAGGTCATCCACCACATTCAGCGTGGCCAGGATGCGATGGCCATTGGCCTGCACCTCGATCTTGGACAAGGCCTGAAACCCTTCGGCCCGGTACACCGCGCAGTCACGGTGCAGGTACGCCACGTTTTCGCGCCAGGTATCAATGGCCACGCGCCGCACGGCCAGGGCCGAATGTGGCAGCGGGCTGGCAGGCGCGGGTTCAGCAGCGGGCACAGACGGCCCGGCGGCGGGTGACACCGCCGCAGTGATGGTGAGGTCAGCAGGCATGGACAGAGACTACATCCAAACAGGGCCACCATACATAACCCTGAATCCGTGACCCCAATCCCCCGGGTTCCGTAATCGCACAGAAACCGGGCAGAACCCCCGATATTCACCCCCAGTCCGGCCATTTCAACGCAACAAACCCGACCGGCACCCCAGATATACGCTCATCATGCCCTGCCAAGCCCCCCGCTTTCCCCGCCCGGCGGGCGGCCCAACGCGGTTTGGGCGTGTCTGTGC
>NZ_JBKDRI010000011.1:0-8816 GCF_046341535.1 Acidovorax sp.
AGCTTGACGAACATGGTGACCTGGAGTGTAGTGCATTAGCAAATGATTGCCAATACAAAACAATTACAAGATTGCCACTACAAAAATTTTTGAAAATTAGATGCAAGTCGTTGATTCATAACGCCACCAACCCTCAAAAAAGGTCAAAAAGGGGGGCGAGGTGTCGAACTTCGGAGAACAGCGCGCGTAGCGTTGATCTACGCCAGCATCCAAACCAGTGCAACCACCAAGGCAGTCCCGTAGCCATAGCGCTCTCTGGGGCACCGTCGCCGTCACTCCCTACCGGTCGGTATCATCGGCCGTTTCGAAGACTGCGCCGCATCCCGCTGTGGACCCCGTCACCCCCCGTTTTCTCACTGTTGCGCTGTACCAGTTTGTGGACCTGCCCGACTGCGCAGCGCTGCGCGCGCCCCTGCAAGAAGTGTGCGACGCCCACGGTGTGCGCGGCATGCTGCTGCTGGCACCCGAGGGCATCAACGGCACCATTGCAGGCGAAGAGGCCGGTGTGCGCGCCGTGCTGGCGTGGCTGCACGGCGATGCGCGGTTCGCCCGCCTTCAGCACAAAGAGGCCTACGCCGAGCGCATGCCGTTTTATCGGATGCGGGTGCGCCTCAAACGCGAAATCGTCACGCTGGGGGTGCCCGGCCTGAACCCTGCGCGCAACGCTGGCACCTATGTCAAGCCGACAGATTGGAACGCGCTGATTTCCGATCCCGATGTGATTGTGGTCGACACCCGCAACGACTACGAGGTGGGCATCGGCAGCTTTGAACGTGCCGTGAACCCGCACACACGCACGTTTGCAGAGTTCCCGGCCTGGGTCGCCCGCGAAAGCGAGCCCGGCGGCGTGCTGGCTGGCAAGCCGCGTGTGGCCATGTTCTGCACCGGCGGCATCCGCTGCGAGAAATCCACCGCGCTGCTGCGGTCGCAGGGCTTCGACGACGTCTATCACCTGGAGGGCGGCATCCTCAAATACCTGGAAACCGTGCCCGAGCAAGACAGCCTGTGGCACGGCGACTGCTTTGTGTTTGACGAGCGCGTCTCGGTCGGCCATGGCCTGACGCCGGGCCACCACCAGCTGTGCCGCTCGTGCCGCATGCCGCTGGGCGAAGCCGAACTGCAATCACCGCACTACGTGCCCGGCGTGAGCTGCCCGTATTGCCACGGCACCCGCACGCCCGAACAGGAGCGCGCCCTGGCCGAGCGCGAGCGGCAGATGCAACTGGCCGCGCGCCGCGGCAAGGCGCATATCGGCGCACGCCAGCCGGGCAGCCCTGCACATGCCCCGGGCGCTGATGAATCCATGACCGGGGCTGACACTGCATGATCAGCGCGCACACCGGCACCCCTGCCCTGCCTGTGCTGTATTCCTTTCGCCGATGCCCGTACGCCATGCGCGCGCGCCTGGCCTTGGCGGTGAGCGGCCAGGCCTGCGAGCTGCGCGAGGTCGTGTTGCGAAACAAGCCGGCGGCACTGTTGCAGGCCTCACCCAAGGGCACCGTGCCCGTGCTGGTGCTGAGCGACAGCCGGGTGCTGGATCAAAGCCTGGACATCATGCTCTGGGCGCTGGCACGCAACGACCCGGGTGGCTGGCTTGCGCCCAGCCATGGCAGCCTTGCCGATATGCTGGCGTTGATTGAATCATGCGACGGCCCCTTCAAACAGGCACTGGACCGCTGCAAATATCCGAACCGGTTTCCCGACGCAGACCCGGCCATCGCGCGTGCCGAGGCGATGCAGTGGTTGTACAGCCTGCAAGCGCGTCTGACCGACCAGCCCTTTCTGTTTGGCGACCATGCCGCGCTGGCTGATATGGCGATTGCGCCCTTTGTACGCCAGTTTGCAGCGATCGATACTGCCTGGTGGCAGGCGCAGCCGTGGGTACAGGTTCAGACATGGCTGGACCGATGGCAGGAAGGCGCCCTGTTTGCCAGCGTGATGGACAAATGGCCCGCGTGGGAGGAAGGAACTGACGGAGTGGCTTTCCCAGACGCCCGTCATCGCTGAACAGGTGGCGACGCGCGCCCCAACCAACCGCCGAAAGACGGCTTTCAGGATGGCAGGGCAGATGCGCCAAAAACGCAAGTCATACGGCCGCGAAGCGACCCGCTCTTGCCTTCACACCACGCACCAGCAGCGCCAGCAGCACCACCGCAAAACCCACAAAGTACACGAACGACCAGTTGGCGATCGAGCCGCCCAGGAAGGTCCAGTCAATGGCCGCGCAGTCGCCCGAGCCGCGGAAGATCATGGGGATGGCACGGCTGATGGGGTAGTTTTCGATCATGCCGTAGAAGTCGCGGCCGCAGGTGGCCACCTCGGGCGGGTACCACTGCAGCCAGCTCTGGCGCGCCGCCACGAAGGCGCCAAAGCCCGACGCGACCAGCGCCAGTGCACTCCAGCTCATCCACCATTTTTTTTGGCCGCTTACGCACGCCAGGCATGAAAACATTGCTACACAAATAAGAGCATATCGTTGCACGATGCACATCGGGCACGGCTCCAGGCCCACCACATGCTGCAGATACATGCCAAACACCAGCATGGCCACGCAAGCGGCGCTGATCAGTGCCAGCACGCGGCGCGGGGCCTGATTGATCCAGTTCAACACCATCATTCCAATCCCTCATCCAGTTGCCATCGCAAACGGTCCCGCCGCCGACACGGGCGCGGCCCATGCCAGTGCACCCGTGGATCTGGCTCCGCCAGTCCACCGGGTGCATCCCCCTCAGGGGGAAGACGCGAAGCGGCTCAGGGGGAGTCAAATCCCGGCGGCGTGATCCAGAAAAACGCGGGCGCGGCGCGGTGTGACCACCAGCGTTTCGCCTTCTTTGAAACCCATCTCATTGAACTGCTGCGCAGGAATCTGCGCCTCGATCAGGTTCTCTGCGGATGCATTGTCCGCTGGTTGGTGATCGTCGGATGGAATAAGTTCCAGGCGGGCAATGGGGCCAACCACGATGGCGCGGCTGAGCTGCGCCACGATACCGCGTGGACGGCCATCGGCGTCGATGCCCGCGCCAGGCGAGTATCGCTGCACATCCAGGTCGTGCGGACGCACATAGGCAAAGGCCTTGGTGTCCTGCGCTGCTGCGTGCTCGGGCGCGTCGATCTGCACACCTTCCAGGTGCACCAGGCCTTCGTGGGCGCGGCCGTGGAACAGGTTCACGTCACCCAGAAAGCCATACACAAACGGGCTGGCCGGGTGGTCCCATACCTGCTGGGGCGAGCCGGTTTGTTCGATCTTGCCCTGGTTGATGACGACCACGCGGTCGGCCACCTCCAGCGCTTCTTCCTGGTCGTGCGTGACGAAGATGCTGGTGACATGCAGCTCGTCATGCAGGCGGCGCAGCCAGCGGCGCAGTTCCTTGCGCACCTTGGCGTCCAGCGCGCCAAACGGCTCGTCGAGCAGCAGCACCTTGGGCTCCACCGCCAGGGCGCGGGCCAGGGCAATGCGCTGGCGCTGCCCGCCCGAGAGCTGCGAGGGGTAGCGCTCGGCCAGCCAGTCAAGCTGCACGAGCTTGAGCAGGTCGGTCACCTTTTGCTTGATCTGCGCTTCGCTCGGGCGCTCGCCACGGGGCTTGACGCGCAGACCGAAAGCCACGTTCTCGAACACGGTCATGTGGCGAAACAGCGCGTAGTGCTGGAACACAAAGCCCACGTTGCGATCGCGCACATGCACGTCGGTGGTGTCCTCGCCACTGAAATGGATGCTGCCCACGTCGGGCGTTTCCAGGCCGGCAATGATGCGCAGCAGCGTGGTCTTGCCGCAGCCCGAGGGGCCCAGCAGCGCAATGAGTTCGCCCGAGGCGATATCGAGGCTGACATCGCGCAGGGCCTGGAAATCACCAAACTGCTTGCTGACGTTACGGATTTCAATGCTCATGATGGGGGTCTTCCTTCAGCGTGCAACAGGCATGGGCCCAGGCGCTGGCGCGGGCCGCTCGGGTGGCAATTCGGCAGCGGCCTTCATGGCCTGCTCGTTGCGGTGTTCGGCAATGGTCTTGATCACCAGCGTGACCAGGGCCAGCAAGGCCAGCAGGGAGGCCGCAGCAAACGCCGCCACCGACTGGTATTCGTTGTAGAGGATTTCCACATGCAGCGGGATGGTGTTGGTCTGCCCACGGATGTGGCCCGAGACCACCGACACCGCGCCGAATTCACCCATGGCCCGCGCGTTGCACAGGATCACCCCATACAGCAGACCCCACTTGATATTGGGCAGCGTCACACGCCAAAAGGTCTGCCAGCCGGTGGCGCCCAGCACAATGGCGGCCTGCTCTTCATCGTTGCCCTGCGCCTGCATCAGCGGGATCAGTTCGCGGGCGATGAACGGAAAGGTCACGAACATCGTGGCCAGGACAATGCCGGGCACGGCAAAGATGATCTTGATGTCATTGGCCATGAGCCACGGGCCGAACCAGCCATTGGCGCCAAACATCAGCACATACACCAGGCCCGCCACCACCGGTGACACCGAAAACGGCAGGTCCACCAGCGTGGTCAAAAATGCCTTGCCACGGAACTCGTACTTGGCAATGCACCAGGCCGCCGCCACACCGAACACCAGGTTCAGAGGCACGGCGATGATGGCGGTCAGCAGCGTGAGCTTGATGGCCGACCACGCGTCCGGGTCGCGCAGCCCGGCAATGTAGGCATCGAGCCCCTTGCGCAGCGCCTCGGTGAACACCGCAGCCAGCGGCAGCACCAAAAACAGCAGCATGAAGGCCAGCGCCAGCGTGATCAGCGTGTAGCGCACCCACGGAGCCTCCGTCGTGCCCGCGCGAGCGCGGCTAGCGGTACGTGTATTCATGTAGACCTTCCATAGCGGGTTGCGCTGGAAACAGGCGCGGCACAGGCCAGTGCACCGGTGGAACTGGCTTGGCCAGGCCACTGGGTGCGTCCCCCTCCGACACGAGAGGGGGAAGGCGCGAAGCGACTCAGGGGGTGTTTCATGCTGTACGGCGCTGCCAGGCTTGCAGCGCATTGATGATGAGCAGCAGGATGAACGAAATCACCAGCATGACCACCGCCACCGCCGTGGCGCCCGCAAAGTCGTATTGCTCCAGCTTGCCGATGATGATGAGTGGCGTGATTTCAGAAACCATGGGCATGTTGCCAGCGATGAAGATGACCGAGCCATACTCCCCCACCGCGCGCGCAAAGGCCATGGCAAAGCCGGTGAGCAGCGCGGGCGTGATGGAGGGCAGGATCACCTTGGTAAAGGTTTGCAGGCGGGTGGCACCCAGGCAGGTGGCGGCCTCTTCCAGTTCTTTTTCGGCGTCTTCCAGCACGGGCTGCACGGTTCGCACCACAAAGGGCAGGCCGATGAAGATGAGCGCAATCACAATGCCCCCCGGCTTGAAGGCCAACTGGATGCCCATGGGCTCCAGGATCTGGCCGATCCACCCATTGCTGGCCAGCAGCGCCGTGAGCGAGATGCCGGCCACAGCAGTGGGCAGCGCAAACGGCAGGTCCACCAGCGCATCCACGATCTTCTTGCCCGAAAACTTGTAGCGCACCAGCACCCAGGCAATCAGCAGCCCGAAGAACAGGTTGACCAGCGCCGCAATGAACGACGCGCCGAACGTCAGCCGGTACGAGGCCATCACCCGCGGCGCGCTCACTGCCGCCCAGAACTGCTCCCAGGTCAGCGTGAAGGTCTTAAAGAGCAGTGCCGACAGCGGAATCAGCACGATGATGCTCAAGTAAAAGAGCGTGTAGCCCAGCGTGAGCCCGAAACCGGGCAAAACGCGCTTGGCGCCTCTGCGGCCGCCGTTGTTGTTGTTCATAAAGCTCTATCTATTGCAAGCGACGGCAAAAACTGGCGTGCACCAATGCGAGTGCCACCGGGCAAGGGCCGCCACCAGAGCGCAGCGACGTTTTCCTTGCGTGCACGGGTGGCGTCCCCCTGCCCGCTTCGCGCAGCGATGCGAGAGCGGGGGGAAGCCGCGCAGCGGCTCAGCGGGGGGTTCGGAATTACTTGGAGTAGATCTTGTCGAACTGCCCGCCGTCGTTGAAGTGAACTTTTTGAGCTTCGGTCAGCGATCCGAAATACTTGGCCACCGTGAACTGCTTGATGGGCTTGAAGGTCTCTGCGTACTTCTTGAGCACGGCTTCCGAACGCGGGCGGATGGCGTGCTTGGCGGCGATTTCCTGGGCTTCGTCGGAATACAGGTAGTCCAGGTAGGCCTTGGCCAGCTGCGCCGTGCCCTTCTTGGCCACGGTGCGTTCGACCACGGCCACGGGGTTCTCGGCAATGATGCTGACCGACGGATAGACCGAATCGACCTTGCCAGCGCCAAATTCACGGTCGATGGACACCACTTCTGATTCAAACGTGATCAGCACATCCCCCTGGTTGCGCTGCAGGAAGGTGGCCGTGGCATCGCGGCCACCCTTGGCCAGCACGGGCACGTTCTTGTAGAGCTTGGCAACAAACTCGGCAGCCTGCGCTTCGGTGCCGCCCTTTTCACGGATGGCGCCCCAGGCGGCCAGGTAGGCATAGCGGCCATTACCACCCGTCTTGGGGTTGACCACGATCACCTGGATTCCGGGCTTCACCAGGTCTTCCCAGTCTTTGATGGCCTTGGGGTTACCGTTGCGCACCAGGAACAGCATGGTCGAGGTGGTGGGCGCAGCGTCGTGCGGGAACTTCTTGGTCCAGTCCTTGGCGACCACGCCGTTGTCGGCCAGAAACTGCACGTCGGTGGTGGTGTTCATGGTGACCACATCGGCAGCCAGACCATCGTTCACGGCGCGTGCCTGGGCGCTGGAGCCGGCGTGCGACTGGTCAATCTTCACATCCTGGCCGGTGGTCTTCTTGTAGTGCGCGGCAAAGGCGGCGTTGTAGTCCTTGTAGAACTCGCGTGCCACGTCATACGACACGTTGAGCAGCGCGTTTTGCGCGGCAGCCACGCCGCTCGCGGCCAGGGCCAGGGAGGCCAGGAGGGTCTTGAGTTTCAGAGAAGTCATGGTGGTGTCGCCCGAAAAGCTGCTGGAGAAGCCGGATTGTGCGGAGAGGCTCTTAAAACTCAAAAGAATATATTTTTGTTAAATAATCAACGAAAGGCATATGGAATGACGGACGAGTGCCTTTAGCGGGGCATGGTCGCAGTGGACATATCAAAAACAGGCACTTACGCACGACCATCATGGTCTGATAGCTATTAATTTAATAGCAATCAAGGTATCGATCCATGGGGATGGGCGGAGCTGGCTGGCAGCGGGTGGGCTGCAGGCCCGCCCTCCAGCGACTGCAGCAGCGCCCAACCCAGGGGCCATTCGCCATGCCCCGAATCGATGTTGATGTGCCCTGCGTTTTGCATGCGCACAAACTCGCTGCCCCAGGCCCGCGCATAGGCGCCAGCCAGCCGGATGGGGCAAAACGGGTCATTGCTGCTGGCCACCACGATGCTGCGGTAGGGCAGCGCTGCGTAGGGTACCGGCGCAAAGTCGCTCAGGATGGCGCGGCGCTCGGGGTCGGCCGGTGCCACCAGCAGCGCGCCGCACACGCGGTCTGCCGCCTCGGCACCCATGTGTGTGGTGGCGATGCAGCCCAGGCTGTGCGCCACGATCACCACGGGGTGCGGCGCGGCCAGCACGGTCTTCTCCAACTGCTTGACCCAGGCCGAGCGCGTGGGCGTGATCCAGTCGTCCTGCACCACGCGGTGCGCGTGGGGCAGACGCTCGGCCCACAGGCTCTGCCAGTGGCCGGGGCCTGAGTCGCGCCAGCCGGGAACGATGATGATGGAGGCATTTGGGGTCACAGGGCTGGCATTCTGCGAGCCGCGCTTTAAAACCCAAACGACTTAATTCTTTTTATTTAATCGCCAAATCATCTAACAGGCGGCGAAGAACTACGTGAACGTCCATCGTCCGAACTGCGCTATGCATCCTCCTCGTCCGCCAGCAAACGCTTCAGCCGCTGAGGATAGTTGTTGAGAAAGTCGTGGGTCACTGCGTAGTGCTCAGTGTCCTCAAAGGCTACTTCGGACAGGCCGGTGCCATCAAACAGAATGATCCTCGCGTTTGGGTAGGACAGCAGGATGGGAGAGTGCGTGGCAATGATGAATTGCGATTTATCTTCCACCAGCTGGTGGATCGCAAATAGCGCAGCGAGTTGGCGGTTGGGTGATAGGGCCGCCTCGGGTTCGTCCAGCAAGTACAACCCCTTGCCTTTGAACTTGTGCGTCAGCAGCGCCATAAATGCCTCTCCATGCGACCGCGCATGTAGCGATTTTCCTCCGTAGCTCTCCAGGTAACCAACCTCATCCATGTAGGTGGCCACGTTGAAAAAACTCTCTGCCCGCAAAAAATAGCCATCTTGCGGCGCGCGGTAGCTCCGCGCTAACCGCAGCACTTCGTGCAACGATGATTCTGAATCTGCACTTGCCAGCTTGAAGTTGCGCGTCCCACCCTCTGGGCTGTAACCCAGAGCCAGCGCTATCCCCTCGAGTAACGTTGATTTCCCGGAGCCGTTCTCACCCACGAAGAAGGTTACGTCCGGGTGAAACCTCAGCAGCCCCAAATCGCGGATCGCAGGTACGTTGTATGGGTAGCTGTCATAGTCCACGTCTGCATCTGGGCGGATGCAAACACTTTGTAGATAGGGTTTAGCGGCAAGCATGGGATCATGCTACCGGACTGCGCGTGCGAGTAAATCCCTGGGCAAGGGAACCTCTGCATAACTCCCTGCGGTCTGCGCTGGCGCGGGCTCGGGCAGTCCACGGTGTTGCTTTTCTTGCCAATAGCCAGGCTATTGGCTGCAAAAAGCGCCTTGTGGCCTATCCCAATCCGCACCAGCGCATCCTCGC
>NZ_JBKDRI010000012.1:0-39334 GCF_046341535.1 Acidovorax sp.
TTTGGGGTGACAGCGCTATGCACTTGCCAGCACCGCTTTTGGAGCGCCATGCGGTGTTGCTTCTCCTTGCAGGCACGAGCCTGCCGCGTCGTCGCGCCTTGCCTGGCACCCCAACAGCAGCGCTGGCAAATGCATCCAACTGCCGTTTTTAGGATAATGCCCCAATACCCATGCGCCGCCCGCTGGAAGGGCACTGAATGCTATTTAAATCGTAGCAAACGCCCAGCGCGGGCTATTTCTTGAACGGCATATCGAGCGTCAGCGTGGCCGGTGCGCCCATGGCGGGGCCCAGCTCTGCCCGGCGCGGCCCCAGGGCCTGCAACACCAGCCCCGGCTCCACCGCAGCGCCCACCCGGTAAGGCTTGGCGGGCTGGCCGTCCACCGCAATCAGGGCGGCCCCCCCGCCACTGCTGCGCCCGGAGAGCACCCCGATCAACGTAAACCGACTGGCCATCGACACCACCGGTGCCACCGGTGCTGCACTTGCCGCCAAAGGAACTGCGCCCAGAAGCCGGGCCAGCGCCTGGGCGTCTGGCGCGACCGCGCTGGCCACGGGCGGGGGCGCCAGGACGACGGGGCCGGAAGCCGACAGGCGAAGCCCCCAATACGCCACGCTCGCGCCCGCAGCGGCCCACAGGACCAAAGTCGCAAGGCGCATGCCCCAAGGCTTGCTCAGTGTGTTGATCACCATGCGCGGATTATGATTGAGCCGATCCGACCACTCGAGAGACTGCCCGCAGTGAACCTTTCCCTCCCTGTCCTCTTGCGCTCCAGCCGCCGCGGCCTGGCCCGGGGCTTCACCCTGATCGAGCTCATGGTGGTGCTGGTCATCATTGGCGTTCTGGCAGCGCTGATCGTGCCCAACGTGCTTGACCGCGCCGATGATGCCCGCGTGACTGCCGCCCGCACCGACATCACCAACATCATGCAGGCGCTCAAGCTGTATCGGCTGGACAACCAGCGCTACCCCACCGGCGAGCAGGGCCTGCAGTCGCTGGTTGCCAAGCCCACTGCGGGCCCTGTGCCCAACAACTGGAAGCTCTACCTCGAAAAGCTCCCCAACGACCCTTGGGGCCGCCCTTATCAGTACCTCAACCCCGGCATCAAGGGCGAGGTGGACGTCATGTCGTTCGGCGCAGACGGACAGTCTGGCGGCGAGAGCAAGGATGCCGACATCGGCAGCTGGCAGTGAGACATGGCCCCCACGGTCGCGCACTGCGTGTCGCTCCCTGTAGGGGGCCGGGCCTTGCTTGGGGCGGCCCGGCGCTGCGGCCGCCCGCCTCGCGCAGACGCAGTGGCTGCTGCCACCGGCCCCGGCTAGCCCGCATATTTCACCAGGGACGCGCCCGAGTGGGCTGTGATGCGGTGCGCTGGCAAGGCGCGAGGACGCTGCGGGCGCGTGCCCGCAAGAAGGAGCAACGCCGCCAGCGTGCTGCAGCACGGCTCAATCGGGGGTGTAGCGCTCGGGCCGAATGGGACTTGTCACTCGAACCCAAGAAACTGTGCACGCATCGGGCGTCTAGGCACATCAAAGCGCGACCTGGTGAAATATCCGGGCTAGGAGCCTGTCGGACTTGGAGCGTCGAAAGCGAAAATCGGCCCCAGCGAGGACAGTTTTTGCCGAATTTGCAGCCCCATAGCCGAGCTATGGGGCAAAAAGGCGGTGAACAATGGACCGCTGCGGTCGATTTGCAGCCGACGATTTACAAGTCCGACAGGCTCCTAGGCTCATGACCACCCACCGCTCACGCGGATTCACACTGCTCGAGCTGCTGGTCGTCATCAGCATCATGGCCCTGGCCACCGCAGGTGTCGGGCTGGCCATGCGCGACAGCGGCAGCACGTTGCTGGAGCGCGAGGCGGCCCGCCTGACGGCGCTGCTGGAATCCGCCCGGGCGCAATCGCGCGGGGCAAGCGTGCCGGTGCGCTGGCGCGCCACACCCCAGGGCTTTCGTTTTGAAGGATTGCCGCCCAGTGCGCAGGCAGCCCTGCCCACCCGCTGGCTGGACGCAGGCACTGTGGTGCAGGGCCAGCCTGCGCTGACGCTGGGGCCCGAGCCCCTGATTGGCCCGCAACAGGTGTTGATCACCCACCAGCAATACCCTGAGCGCGTGCTGCGCGTGGCCACCGATGGCGTGCGCCCTTTCTTTGTGGAGACCGCGCAGTGAGCCTGCCTTGCATCGGTCGCCTCGCATCGCCCAGGCGGTCACCCCGGCGGGCCTCGGGCGGCTTCACGCTGGTGGAGGTGCTGGTGGCACTGGCCATTGTGGCCATCGCGCTGATGGCGGGTTTGCAGGCCACCACTGCGCTCACGCGCAACGCGCTGCGGCAGTCCGACATCGTGCTGGCCCAGCTATGCGCCGAAAACGAGCTGATTCGCGCGCGCCTGTCGGCGCAGATGCCCAGCGTGGGCGACAGCGTGCAAACCTGCGAACAGGCGGGTCGGACGCTGACGGTCGCGGTGATCGTGCGCCCCACGCCCAACCCGAGCTTTCGGCGCATCGATGCCCAGGTGCTGGATGGAGACAACTCCATCCTGCGTATTTCTTCGATCATTGGGCGGTATTAGCCATGGGCCATTCACCTGTGGCGCTCCGCGCACCATGCACGCGCCCTTTGCGCACCATGCAGGGGTACCAGCGCGGCGCACGCGGCTTCACGCTGATGGAGCTGCTGGTGGCCATCGGTGTGATGGCGCTCCTGGCCATCCTGAGCTGGCGGGGGCTGGATGGCATGGTGCGCGCGCAGGAGTCCACGCGCCAGCGGGCCGACGAAATGCTGGTGCTGCAGTCCGCGCTGGGCCAGTGGGGCGCGGACCTGGACGCGGCGATGTCCATCCCCAACACCACGCCGCTGGACTGGGACGGGCAGGTGCTGCGCATCACGCGCCGCAGCAGTGCCGAGCCGGACGAAGGCGCGCTGGTGGTAGCCTGGACGCGCCGCGCGGGCCGGGGCAGCGCCGGCACCTGGCTGCGCTGGCAGTCGCAACCCGTGCGCACGCGGGGCGCGTGGCAAGCGGCCTGGCAACAGGCTGAGCAGTGGGCGCGCACCCCTGGCGACGCGCAACGGCGTCAGGAAACCGCGCTGCTACCCCTGGAGAACTGGCAGATTTTTTACTACCGTGGCGGAGCGTGGTCCAACCCGATGTCGAGCGCGGGGGCGCAGCCGCCCGGTGGCTCGGCCGCCGTGCCCGACGGCATCCGGCTGCAGATCACGCTGCCCGCAGGCCAGGCCCTGGCCGGTCAGCTCACGCGGGACTGGGTCAAGCCATCGCTGGGTGGAGGCCGGTCGTGACCACGGTTTCGTCCAACGTGACGCCCCAGGGGATGCCCCAGGCGATGCCCCAGCGCGGAGCCGCGCTGCTGGCCGCCATGCTCACCGTGACGCTGGTGGCCACGTTTGCGGCTTCGGCCATGTGGCAGCAGTGGCGCGCGGTCGAGGTCGAGACCGCCGAGCGCGGGCGCGTGCAGTCGGCATGGATCCTGATCGGTGCGCTCGATTGGTCGCGCCTGATCCTGCGCGAAGACGGGCGGGCAGGCGGTGCCGACCACCTGGCCGAGCCCTGGGCAGTGCCACTGCAGGAAGCGCGGCTGTCCACATTCCTTGCGGCAGACCGCAACGTGTCGCAGGTGGACGATGCCAGCACCGACACCACCGAAGCATTCCTGTCAGGGCAGATCACGGACATGCAGGGGCGACTGAACATCACCAACCTGGTCCAGGGCGGGCAGGTGCAGCCGCTGCCGCTGCTGCAGTTCAACCGCCTTTTTGATCGGCTGAGCCTGCCTTCGCAGCAGCTCGCTGCGCTGGTCGAATCGCTGCGCCAGGCGCAGGCCACCGCCGGTGATGACGGCGGCGCTGCGCCGCTGATACCCGCCCGTGTTTCGCAACTGGTGTGGCTGGGGCTGCCGCAGGCCACCGTGGATGTGCTGGCGCCCCATGTGACGCTGCTGCCCAGCGCCACCCCGGTGAACCTGAACACCGCAGGCATTGATGTGCTGTTGGCCGCCATCGACGGGCTTGATGTGGCCAGCGCCCAGCGCATCGTGCAGATGCGCGAATCCCGTCATTTCCGATCCATCGCCGACATGCGCGAACAGCTCGGCACAACCATGAAGCTCGATGATTCGGCCCACACCGTTGCCTCGACCTATTTTGAGGTGCGCGGACGACTGCGGCTCGGTGATGTCATGGTGGACGAGCGCTCCCTGGTCCACCGGGTCGGCATGGATGTGACCACGGTGTGGCGCGAGCGCGGCGCTTTTGACCGCGCTGCGCCCAGCGCCCCCACCGCCCCGCTGCGCTGACGCGGCACGACAGGAACATCCCCCTAAAATGTTTCGCTACACGCGTTCATGAGCACCCTCATACTTTTTCTGCCGCCGACCCTGCCCGGGCCGTCGACCACCTACAGCTACACGCTGACGGCTAATGGCCATGTTGCCATCCGTCACGACAGCGCTCCCGCCGCCCTGCTGCCCGAGCCCACCCGCCCCGGCGGCGAGGTGGTGGCCGTGGTGTCCGCGCGTGCACTGTCGTGGCAGCGCGTGCGGCTGCCGCCCGGACTCCCCACCGGCCCAGGGCACCAGACGCCGCGCCTGCGTCTGGCTCTGGAAGGTCTGCTCGAAGACCGCGTGCTCGATGATGCCGCGCAACTGCACTTTGCCGTGCAACCCGAGCCCGCAGGCGACGGCCCCGTGTGGGTGGCCGTCTGTGACCGGGCCTGGCTGCGCGAACACCTGCAGGCGCTGGAGGCCGCGGGCCGCCGCGTCAGCCGCGTGGTGCCTGAATTTGCGCCTGGCCCCACCCAGAGCGGGGGGGCTGAACTGTGCGCCCTGGGCACCCCTGAAGATGCGTACCTGGTCGTCACCGGCCAGGGGGCTGAACTGGGCGTGACGGTGATGCCGCTGACGCCCATGGCCCTCACGCTGGTGCGCCTGGGTGCTCTGGACGGCGGCGCGCCGGACACCCATGGGCAGCCGCCCCCGCCGGTTCTGCGCGCCGAGCCCGCCGTGGCGGCGCTGGCCGAACGCACGCTGGGCCAGCGCGTGGCGCTGCACACCGCCAGCCAGCGCGCGCTGGATGCGGCCCGCGGCGACTGGGACCTGGCGCAGTTCGACCTGGCCAGCAGCGGGCGCACACGCGCCCTGCGCAAGGTCGGCACCACCGTCAGCGCCCTGCTCAACGCACCCCAGTGGCGGGCGGCCCGATGGGGCGCCGCCGTGCTGGTGGCGGCCCAGGTGGTCGGGCTCAATGCCTGGGCCTGGCAGGAGCGGCAATCGCTGGCTGCCAAGCAGGCCAGCGTGCGCGGCATGTTGACGCAGACCTTCCCACAGGTGAAGGTGGTGGTCGATGCCCCGGTGCAGATGGAACGCGAACTGGCCTTGCTGCGACAGGCCGCCGGCAGCGTGTCGGCTCGCGATCTGGAGCCCATGCTGGCCGCCGCCGGGGCAGCCCTGCCCGATGGCCGCCTGCCAACGGGCATCGAATACACCCCAGGTGAGCTGCGGCTGCGCGGCCTGGACATGAACCCTGACGAAGTGGCCGCCCTGCTGGCGCGGCTGCAAGCGGCGGGGTACCAGGCACGGCCCGAAGACGGCAGCCTTTTGCTTCGCACGGAGGCGAACCCATGACGCAGAGCACCCAGGCTTTCGCACCCAATGCCAGCCTGCAGGCCCGCTGGGAGGCCCTGGCCCCGCGCGAACGCAACCTGGTGCTGGCCGCTGTCGCCGTCGTCGCGCTGGCTTTGTTGTGGTGGCTGGCCCTGGCCCCCGCCCTAGCCACGCTGCGCGCCGCCCCCGCACGCCATGCGGCGCTGGACGCCCAGGTGCAGCGCATGCAGGCCTTGCAGGCCGAGGCGCAGCAGTTGCAGTCGGCACCGCGCAGCAGCCCGGCGGATTCGGTGGGCACGCTGCGTGCGGCGCTCACGCAGCGCCTGGGCACAACGGGCCAGCTCAACGTGGTGGGCGACCGTGTGACGGTGGTCCTCAAGGGCGCCCCTGCGGATGGACTGGCCCCGTGGCTGGCGCAGGCGCGCAGCAACGCGCATGCCTCGCCCGTCGAGGCACGGCTGGTGCGCAGCACCGCAGCCGCGTCACCGGCGGCTGCAGGCGCGGCCGGTGCCGCATCGCCGGGTGCAGCACCCACCGGGGCCCCGCGCTGGGATGGCACGCTGGTGCTGGCCTTGCCGGCCGGTCGCTGAACGCAAAACGGCCATCCGATTCACCCCACCTGCCCCTCTTTTTCAACACCTATTACCGGCACCCTCCATCCGTGGCACGCAGTACCCGCAACCGCCCCCCATCGACCGGCATGCCGCGCACGGCATGGGCCTGGGCCGTCGCGGGCGCGGCGCTGGGCGGCATCCCGGCCATCGTGGCCTTTGCGCCCGCAGCCTGGCTCACGGGCCAGGTGGCCCGCGCCACGGGCGGGCAGGTGCAGTTGCTGCAGCCGCGCGGCACCGTATGGTCGGGCTCGGCCCAGCTGGTGCTGACGGGCGGCGCAGCCAGCCAGGACCAGGCCGCCCTGCCCGGCCGCATGCAATGGCAACTGCGCCCGGGCTGGACCGGCCTGCGCGCCCACCTGCAGGCTGCCTGCTGCACGCCGCAGCCGCTGCAGGTGGCGGTGCAGCCGCGCTGGGGCGGCGCCAGCGTCGCAGTGTCCGACGGCCAGAGCCAGTGGCCCGCGGCACTGCTGTCGGGCCTGGGCACGCCCTGGAACACGCTGCAGCCGCAGGGGCAACTGGTGCTGCAAACCACCGGACTGACGGCCACCTGGGCTGCTGGCCGCATGGCGCTGGCAGGCCAGGCGCAGCTGGATGCGCGCGGCATGTCCACCCGGCTGAGCACCCTGCGGCCGATCGGCAGTTACCGGCTGGCCCTGCAAGGCGGCGAGGTGCCAGGCATCACGCTGACCACGCTGGAGGGCCAATTGCTGCTCAGCGGCACCGGCCAGTGGGTGGGCAACCGCCTGCGCTTTGCGGGCGAGGCCAGCGCCGCCACCCCCGAGCGCGAGGCCGCGCTGTCGAATTTGTTGAACATCATCGGACGGCGCAGTGGCGCGCGCTCCATCATCACCGTGGGTTGAACCTATGACTCTTCTGTTTTCACCACGCCTGACGTTTGCTATAAAATCAATAGCTGCAAGCGCTTTATTGACGTGCGCGACTGGCCATATTGGTGCTCAGACTGCCGTCAATACCAGCACGGGCAGCGTCCGCGCGGGCGAGCCGGTCACCCTCAACTTTGCCAATGCCGAGATCGAGGCCGTGGCCCGCACCATGGCCACCATCACCGGGCGCAATGTGGTGGTAGACCCCCGCGTGCGTGGCCAGCTGAATCTGGTCACCGAGCGGCCCGTGACGCCCGCCGGGGCCTTCCAGCAGTTCCTGGCGGCACTGCGTTTGCAGGGCTTCACGGTGGTCGAATCCGCAGGGCTGTACAAGGTGGTGCCCGAGGCCGATGCCAAGCTGCAGGGCGGCAGCGTGAGCGTGGTGCAGGGCAACGCGGGCAGCGCGCCCGCAGGCGGGCAGATTGTCACGCAGATCTTCAAGCTCAACTTTGAAAACGCGGCCAACCTGGTGCCGGTGCTGCGCCCGCTGATCAGCCCCAACAACACCATCAACGTGAATCCGGGCAACAACTCGCTGGTGATCACCGACTACGCCGACAACCTGCAGCGGCTGGCGCGCATCGTGGCGGCGATGGATGTCGCCAACGCGAGCGATGTGGAAGTGATTCCGCTGCGCAACGCTGTGGCCGCCGACCTGGCACCGCTGGTGGCCCGCCTGATCGACGGCGCGGGCAGCGGGGCAGCACCTGTGGCTGCAGGCCAGGCAGACACATCCTTCAAGACCACGCTGATCGCCGAGCCGCGCAGCAACTCGCTGATCCTGCGCGCCGCCAACCCGGCCCGCGTGGCCCAGGTGCGTGCGCTGGTGGACCGGCTCGACCAGCCGCCCGTGCCCGGCAGCAGCGCATCCAGCGGCAACATCCATGTGGTGTACCTCAAGAATGCCGACGCCACCAAGCTGGCCACCACCCTGCGCGCCGCCATGGCGGCCATGGGCACGGGCAGCGGTGGCGGGGCTGCCTCGGGTGGCGTCAGCCCCCCGGTGGCCCAGGGCGGCGGTCTGGGCGGTGGCTTGGGCGGCGGCAGCATGCTTGGCGGCAGTGGCCAGTCCTTCGGCAACGTCGGGCTGAGCGCCACCGCCAGCAGTGGCGGCTCTGGCGGAGGCAGCAGCAACCAGCCGTCCACCGGCGGGCAGATCCAGGCGGACCCCACCACCAACTCCCTGATCATCACCGCCCCTGAGCCGCTGTACCGCCAGCTGCGCACGGTGATCGACAAGCTCGATGGCCGCCGCGCGCAGGTCCTGGTCGAGAGCCTGATCGTCGAGGTCTCGGCCAGCAAGCTGGCCGAGTTCGGCATCCAGTGGCAGGGCGTCCTGGGCAAACAAGGCGACGGCACCATTGGCGTGATTGGCACCAACTCGGGCCTGGCCGGAACCAACATCATCGGGCTGACCTCGGCGATCGCCAGCGGCAGCGCCACCAACATCGCCACCGCCGCCGGGCGGCTTGGGGGCGGGCTCAACCTGGGTCTGGCACCGCGGGTCAACGGGCAGTACTACCTGGGCGCGCTGGCCAATTTTCTGCAAAACAGCGGCGATGCCAACGTGCTGTCCACCCCCAACCTGATGACGCTGGACAACGAGGAAGCGCGCATCGTGATCGGCAATAACGTGCCGTTTGTCACGGGCTCGTATGCCAACACGGGCGGCGGCAACAACCTCAACCCATTCACCACGGTGGAGCGCAAGGATGTGGGCCTGATGCTCAAGGTACGGCCACAGATCAGCGAGAACGGCACGGTGAAGATGGCGATCTACCAGGAGGTCTCCAAAATCGACGGCAACACCCTGAGCAACGTGAATGGCCCCACCACCAGCAAGCGATCCATCGAGTCCAACGTGGTGGTCGATGACGGGGCCATCATCGTGATTGGCGGCCTGCTGGAAGACAGCTACCAGCAAGGCCAGGACAAAGTACCGGTGATGGGCGACCTACCCCTGGTGGGTAGCCTGTTTCGCAGCGAAAACCGGTCCCGCACCAAGACCAATCTGATGGTGTTCCTGCGCCCGATCGTGGTACGCGACAACGCCACCAGCGACGCGCTGATGGTGGACCGCTACGAGGCCATCCGTGCGCTGCAGCAGACCACCCAGCCTCCGTCGAGCGTGGTGATGGGCACCGTCAACGCAGCGCCGGTGCTGCCAGCGCTGCCGCCACGGGCAGGCGCTGCTGCGGGACAACCACCCACACAAGCCCAGCCGCCAGCAAACCCGGCCGCGCCCGTGCCGCAGTCCATGCAGCCACTGGCTCCGGCACCGCTGCCCCAGGCCGTGCCCGCACCGGTGGCGCCCCAGGGCGTGCCGCAAAGCAGCGCGGCACCAGACGGGCCCGCCCCGGTCAGCGCGCAGCGTCCGGTGGCCCCGGCCGCGGATTACTACGTCAACCTCGGTGTGTTCGGCAAGGACGCCCGGTCACGCTCGGCCATGGCCAAGCTGCGCGATATGGCTCTGCCCGTGTCAACGCAGCCGGTGGAAACCAACCGCGGCGCACTCACCCGCGTGCGCGTGGGCCCCTACGCCAGCCTGGAGGCCGCAGAGGCCGCTGCCGCCACGGTGCGCGCCCAGTCGCTGAACGCCACGGTGTCACGCCAAGTTCTCTGACCGCAGCCTTCTCTGACCTGCCCCATGCGCCACCCCCTGCCCTACGCCTTTGCCCGCACGGCCCAGCTTCTGCTGGAGGACGACGGCCACCAGCTGGTGCTGTGGCATGGGCCGCACCCTGACGCGGGCGCGCTGTCCGAAGTGCTGCGCAAGCACCCTGTGCGGCAGCTGATGCCCCTGGAAGCCAACGCCTTGGCCCAGCGCATCAGCGCCGCGTATTCGCACAGCGAATCGAGCGCTGCCACGGTGGTGAGCGAGGTCGAAAGCGATGCCGACCTCTCGCGCATGATGCAGGAGCTGCCCGAGGTGGAAGACCTGCTCGAATCCGCAGGCGATGCCCCCATCATCCGCATGCTCAACGCCTTGCTCACGCAGGCCGCGCGCGATGGCGCGAGCGACATCCACATCGAGCCCTACGAGCGCCACTCCAGCGTGCGTTTTCGTGTGGACGGCACGCTGCGCGAGGTGGTGCAACCCAACCGCGCGCTGCATGCGGCCCTGATCTCGCGCCTGAAGATCATGGCCGACCTGGATATCAGTGAAAAGCGCCTGCCGCAGGATGGCCGCATCAGCCTGCGCCTGGGCACCCGCGCCATAGATGTGCGGGTGTCCACCCTGCCCAGCGCCCATGGCGAACGCGCGGTGCTGCGCCTGCTGGACAAGAGCGAAAGCAAGCTCAGCCTGGAGGCCGTGGGCATGCAGGGCGCGACGCTCTCGCGCTTTGAAGGGCTCATCGGCCAGCCGCACGGCATCATCCTGGTCACCGGGCCGACGGGCTCGGGCAAGACCACCACCCTGTATGCGGCCCTGGGGCGGCTTGATGCCACGCGCAACAACATCATGACGGTGGAAGACCCGATCGAGTACGAGCTGCCGGGCGTGGGCCAGACCCAGGTCAACAGCAAGATCGAGCTGACGTTTGCCAAGGCACTGCGCGCCATCCTGCGCCAGGACCCGGACATCATCATGATCGGCGAAATCCGTGATTACGAAACAGCCCAGATCGCCATCCAGGCCTCGCTCACCGGCCACCTGGTGCTGGCCACGCTGCACACCAACGACGCCGCCAGCGCGGTCACGCGACTGACCGACATGGGCGTGGAGCCGTTCCTGCTGTCATCGTCCCTGCTGGGGGTGCTGGCCCAGCGACTGGTGCGCAAGTATTGCGGGCACTGCCGGGGCAAGGGTTGTGACCATTGCAGCCAGACGGGCTACACCGGCCGCACTGGCGTGTTCGAGTTGCTGGTGACCAACGACACCATCCGTGCGCAGATCCACAACCAGGCCGCCGAGGCCGACATCCGCGCCGCAGCCCTTGCAGGGGGCATGGCCCTGATGCGCGACGACGGCGAACGCCTGATTGCGGCGGGCATCACCAGCCGCGAAGAAGTGGTGCGCGTGACGCGCGACTGACCCCGCCCCCACCGCGCGCGCGCGCCACCTCTGCGGCAGGGCATCCACCACCCCGCTGCGCTCTGGCCACAGCGCAGAGCCTTGGAGCACCTCCCCGCACACGGTTGCTATTTATTTGATAGCAACAGTTGCTCTTTCAGCGGGCGCAGGTGGCCAAAAACATCCAATATCAACGAATCTTGGGGGGCTGACGCGCCCCCACGCCCCGCGTACCCGCCGCGGTACTGCGATCCCCCTGGGGCAAAGCGTACTGCCCTACCGAAGGCTGCACGCCCTCTTGGAGCTTGAACTGACTGACCGCACTGGTGAGCTGCACCGCCTGCTCGCGCAGTGACTCAGAGGCGGCAGTGGACTCCTCCACCAGCGCCGCATTTTGCTGTGTCATGTTGTCCAACTGGCTGACCGACTGGCCGATCTGGCCTACGTTGTTGCTTTGTTCGGCAGCCGATAGGGTCAGCTCGCCGATGATGTCGGCCACACGGCGCACGCTGCCCACGATCTCAGTCATGGTGGCGCCCGCTTGCGTGACCAGGCGCGAGCCGTCTTCCACGCCCTGCACGGATGAGCTGATGAGCCCCTTGATCTCGTGTGCTGCGGCGGCGCTGCGCTGCGCGAGGGTGCGCACTTCGCTGGCCACCACCGCAAAGCCTCGGCCTTGCTCACCTGCACGGGCAGCCTCCACTGCTGCATTCAGCGCCAGGATGTTCGTCTGGAACGCAATCGAATCAATAACGCCCGTGATATCGGCGATCTTGCGCGAGCTGGCGGTGATCTGGTCCATGGTGGTGACCACATTGGCTACCACAGTGCCGCCCCGGGCCGCGACCTCCGCTGCAGTGCCTGCGAATTCGCTGGCCTGTCGCGACGACTGCGCACTGCCCTGCAAGGCGGCGGTCAGCGACGCCATCGACGCTGCTGTCTCTGCCAAGTTGCTGGCGGTCTGCTCGGTGCGATGGCTCAGATCATGGTTGCCTGATGCAATTTCCGCGCTGGCCGAGGAGATGTTGCCCGCCGCCTCCTGCACCTGGTGCACAAGACCTCGCAGCGCGTCCTGCATGCGGCCCATGGCCCCCACCAACTGGCCCACTTCATCCTGCGAAGTGACCTTGACGTCATGCGACAGGTCGCCAGCGGCAATGCGCTCAGCCAAGGTGCTGGCCTGCGCCAGCGACTGCAAAATCGAGCGAACGCTAAAGAGCGTCAGCGGGATTAGCACCGCCAGTGCCAACAGCAGGGCGCCAGCGATGAGCCCCGACATGTTCGATGTCAGGGTGTTCACGCCTTTGCGGGCTTCATCCATCTTGTCGCGTGCAGCACCGGCCAGCCCTAGTAACAACTGGTCGGTGGCCTCCATGTGCTTTTTGAGGCGTTCAGCGTAGGCTCCGGCCACGGCCCCGTCGATCTGCGCCCGCTCGATCTGTTCGAAGACCGGCACGACGCCTTTCTGATAGTCACTGACTTCGGCGAGCGCCTTGTCGATGGCTTCGACAAACCCAGCATCCGCAGCCTGCGCCTGCCGCACCTGGCCCATACCCTTGGTCAAACTGGCCAGCGCTTTGCCCCACGATTCACGCAGGGACGCGACCTCCACTGAATTGTTGAAGCTGATGATGATGTCTTTCTCAGTGCGGCGCAGGTCGCCCAGGGTGGTTCGCAGCTCTGCCACATCGGTCAGCGTCTGCACCCGCTGCGAAAACAGACTGTCGAGTGTTGCGCGCGTACGGTCCAGCGCCAAGTAGCCCATGCCACCGATCACAACCAGCAGGATCAGGGAAAACAATGTGCCGAAATAAAGACGGGTCCGAATGGAGAGACGACCCAGGATGCTCATGGCACTTCCTTACAAAAAATCACAAAATCTCACCGGTCGGCAGCTTTGACACCACGGTGGCACCTTCACCCTCCAGCCTCAGGAGCCGAAGGGTGGTCACTAAGTTAGCTGTAGCACCATGTTTCTGATCCTATGGGTTTCCCGAGGCTTTGCCCTAAAGACCCAAACCTTGGGAGCCCATAAGCGCGTCTTATGCCGTTGGGCACAAGCCCGTCAGGCAGACGCAATCGGAATGTAGAGCGCGCCGCCCGCGCGCTGAAACTCTGCAGCCTTGGTCTGCATGCCCTGGGCCAGCGCCTCAGCCTCGGCCACGCCCTTGGCCGCCGCGAAGTCCCGCACCTCCTGGGTGATCTTCATGGAACAGAACTTGGGGCCGCACATCGAGCAAAAATGCGCCACTTTGGCAGCATCCTTGGGCAGGGTTTCATCGTGGTATTCGCGGGCGGTTTCCGGGTCCAGGCCCAGGTTGAACTGGTCCTGCCAGCGGAAATCAAATCGCGCCTGGCTCAGGGCATCATCCCGTGCCCGGGCCCCAGGGTGTCCCTTGGCCACATCGGCCGCGTGTGCAGCAATCTTGTAGGCGATGATGCCCTGTTTGACATCATCACGGTCAGGCAGGCCCAGGTGTTCCTTGGGCGTCACGTAGCACAGCATGGCCGTACCCATCCAGCCGATCATGGCCGCGCCGATGGCGCTGGCGATGTGGTCATAGCCGGGAGCGATGTCGATGGTCAGCGGCCCCAGGGTGTAGAACGGCGCTTCGTGGCAGGTCTTGAGCTGCTCGGTCATGTTGGCCTGGATCATGTGCATGGGGACATGGCCCGGGCCTTCGATCATGGTCTGCACGTCATGCTTCCAGGCCAGCTGGGTCAGCTCGCCCAAGGTGTGCAGCTCGGCAAACTGCGCCTCGTCGTTGGCATCCGACGCGCAGCCGGGGCGCAGGCCATCCCCCAGGCTGAAGGACACATCGTAGGCCTTCATGATGTCGCAGATGTCTTCGAAGTGCTCGTACAAAAAACTCTCGCGGTGGTGCGCCATGCACCACTTGGCCATGATGGAGCCGCCGCGTGACACGATGCCCGTGCGGCGATGGGCCGTGAGGTGGATGTAGGCCAGGCGCACCCCCGCGTGGATGGTGAAGTAGTCCACGCCCTGCTCGGCCTGTTCAACCAGCGTGTCGCGAAAGATGGCCCAGGTCAGGTCCTCAGCTACACCGCCCACCTTTTCAAGCGCCTGGTAGATCGGCACCGTGCCAATCGGCACGGGAGCGTTGCGAACGATCCAGTCGCGCGTGGTGTGGATGTTCTTGCCGGTCGAGAGGTCCATGACGTTGTCCGCCCCCCAACGGATCGCCCACACCAGCTTTTCCACTTCTTCTTCAATGCTGGACGTCACAGCCGAGTTGCCAATGTTGGCGTTGATCTTGACCAGGAAGTTGCGGCCAATGGCCATCGGTTCCACCTCGGGGTGGTTGATGTTGGCCGGGATGATGGCGCGGCCCCGGGCCACTTCGTCGCGCACGAATTCGGGCGTGATGATGCGCGGAATGCTCGCGCCCAGGGGGTTGCCCATCAGGCGCTTCTCACGGCCTGCATCGGCCATGTACTGCTCCATCCACTCGCGCTTGCCGTTTTCGCGGATGGCCACGTATTCCATCTCGGGGGTGATGATGCCTTTGCGCGCGTAGTGCATCTGCGTGACGTTGGCGCCGCTCTTGGCGCGCAGGGGCTTGCGCTGCAGGGCGCAGGCTTCCAGTCGCAGTTGCGCCAGGCGGGCGGCGTCTTCGCCCTTTTGCCCATCATCGAGCGCCACGGGGGCGCGGCCTGGGTACTGCTCCACATCACCCCGTGCGGCGATCCAGCCGCCGCGCACGCTGGGCAGCCCCTGGCGCACGTCGATCAGTGCCTCCGGGTCGGTATAGGGGCCCGAGGTGTCGTACACGCTCACCCGCTCGCCGTTGGTCAACGCGATATCGCGCACCGGTACGCGAACGTCCGGGCGGCTGCCGCAAAGGTAGCTCTTGGTGGATGCAGGGAAGGGCTGGCGCGTGAGCGCAAGCAGCTGGGCGAACTTGTCGGGGGCATGGATCGGGGCATTCATGGCGGGCACTTTCCTATCGTGGTGGATGGATCTGTGCTCCGCCATCGGCCCGATGGTCCGCAAGGCGAGGAGCCGATAGGCCCCACCCCGAAGGCTGTTCCGCGCGGAACGCCTGGAGTGCCGAGGCCAGAAGGCAGCGCAACTGCGCCAGACCCCTGGGCGGAAATCAAGACTGCAGCTCTTCTTACGCTGGTACTAACCAGATCAAGTTCGCGGTTTCGGCGGTCAGGTCCGCCGTCTCAGCACGCCCAGAAACCCGAAAAGGTTCTACGTGCACCCCGGAGCAGGCCGGAGTATAGGCGAGGGCTGCGTGCGCCGGCCCGAAGGCCTTCAGAGCAGCCGCTGGACCAGCAGTACCGCAAAGAACCCGACGGCGGCCATCACGGTCCACTTGAGAATGACCACTCCGAGCCGCTTGTAGCGTGCCTGCCCCGTGGCTGCGTAAACACCAAAGCACACCGCCGCTGCCAGCAGCAGCGCTAAGGCCAGCCAGCGAACGATCAGCATCTCACCAAGCGCGCACAGGCTGGGCAAATCCGCCCGGGGCACTGCGCTCGTCTTCAAAGGTCACTTCTTCCCACGCATCGCGCTGCGACAGCAGCTCGCGCAGGAGCCGGTTGTTCAGCCCGTGGCCCGAGCGGAACGCGCTGTAGGCGGCCAGCAGTGGTTTGCCGATGAGGTATAGGTCGCCCATGGCATCCAGAATTTTGTGTTTGACGAACTCGTCGTCATACCGCAGCCCGTCGCTGTTGAGCACCTTGTAGTCGTCCATGACGATGGCGTTGTCCAGCCCGCCACCCAGGGCCAGGCCGTTGGAACGCATCATCTCTACATCGCGCGTGAAGCCAAACGTGCGGGCGCGCGCGATGTCCCGGCTGTAGTTGCCAGTGCCCATATCGAACTCGACGCGCTGGCCGGTCGAATCGACTGCCGGGTGATCGAAATCGATCTCAAAACTCAGCTTGTAGCCGTGGTAGGGGGCCAGCCGCGCCCACTTGGTGTTGGCGCCATCGCCTTCACGCACCTCCACCGGGCGGGTGACTCGGATGAAACGCCTGGGGGCCTTTTGCAGCTCGATTCCGGCACTTTGCAGCAGGAACACGAAGGACGCCGAAGAACCATCCAGGATGGGCACTTCTTCTGCCGTGATGTCCACGTAGAGATTGTCGATACCCAGCCCGGCGCAAGCCGACATGAGATGCTCAACGGTATGCACCTTGGCGTTGCCCACGGCGATGGTGGACGCCAGCCGGGTGTCGGTCACCGCTTCAGCGCGGATCGGGATGTCCACGGGCTGGGGCAAATCGACGCGTCTGAACACGATGCCCGTATCAGGCTGTGCTGGCCGCAGCGTCAGTTCGACCCGTTGTCCACTGTGCAATCCAACGCCTACGGCGCGGGTCAGAGTCTTGAGGGTGCGTTGCGAAAGCATGCCAACATTTTAGTTGGCGTGGCATGCCATAACCGCAGTCAGGTATTGACTTGATTTCCGTCAGAGAACCCAACTTCTCGGCGTTGTGCATACGCCGTGTTTGTACCTACTGTAACCTTGCGACCTGTCGAAGCACAATCGGCAACAAACCACAGCGTTTGCCGAGGCTACAAATTGGCGCGCAAGTACCAGCACAGCGGGAGAGATTTATGAATAAGCTCAGCTTTAAGACGAAGATCATGCTCATGATCGGCTCGGCCCTGGTGGCCCTGGTGATCATGTCTCTTGCGTCGTTGCTGAACGAACGCCGACTCATCATCGAGTCCCGGCAGGAACTGCTCACAACCGCCGTGCAGTCGGCCCACAGCGTGGTCACCGGCTTTCAGGCCAAAGCTGCCAGCGGTGCGATGAGCGTAGAAGACGCGCAAAAGGCTGCCAAGGAGGCCCTGCGGCTCTCGCGCTTCGGTGGACCAGAGGGCAAGACGGAGTACTTTTATATCTGGACGCTGGACTCCAAGGGCGTCATGCACCCGATCAAGCCCGAGTGGGAAGGCCAGGACATGGCTGGCAAGGTCAAGGACGGCTCTGGCACGGACATTCTCAAGCAGATCTCGGATGCCCTTAGGGCCAGCCCCAACGGGCGCGCATTCGTTCCGACCATGTTCGCCCGCCCTGGCCAGCAGGAACTGGTGCCCAAGCTGCAATACGTGATCCGCGTGGACGGATGGAACTGGATGGTCGGCTCGGGCCTGTACACGGACGACATTGACGCTATCGTGAGGAACACGCTGCTGTCGGGCCTGGTAGCCATCCTGGCTGTCTTCGCAGTGGTGTGCGGCATCGGCGTGGTCGTGGCCCGCTCGGTGCTTAGCCAGATCGGCGGCGAGCCGACCGATGCCATCGACGTGATGTCTCAGGTGGCCGAAGGCAACCTGGATACGCAGATCCCTCATGCCCCGGAGGGCTCGCTGCTCGATGGCCTGTCCAAAATGGTGGAATCGCTGCGCCTGCTAGTCACGGAGGTGCGCACGGCGACGGAAAACATCGCCAATGCATCGAGCGAGATCAGCCACGGCAACACGGAGCTTGCCCACCGCACGGAAGACACCGCCAGCAACCTGCAATCGACCGCCAGCTCAATGGAAGAGCTGACCAGCACTGTCAAGCAGACGTCGGACTCAGCACACACGGCCAATCAGATGGCCAACTCTGCCGCCGAGGTGGCAGCGCGCGGTGGTGATGTGGTCTCCAAGGTGATTGCCACCATGCAGGACATCAATGCGAGCAGCAACCGCATCAGCGACATCATCGGGGTGATCGATGGAATCGCGTTCCAGACCAACATTCTGGCGCTCAACGCCGCAGTGGAAGCTGCGCGCGCAGGCGAGCAAGGTCGTGGCTTTGCGGTCGTGGCTGGCGAAGTCCGCAGTCTGGCTGGTCGCAGCGCCGAGGCCGCCAAAGAGATCAAGTCGCTGATCGGCGCCTCGGTCGAAAAGGTCGAGTCTGGCACCGCCCTGGTGGGCAACGCGGGCTCCACGATGACTGAAATCGTCTCCAGCGTGCAGCGTGTGACGGACATCATTGGCGAGATCCGGGCCGCCACCTCGGAGCAGAGTCAGGGCATCGGGCAGGTCAATACGGCCATGAACCAGCTCGACCAGATGACGCAGCAAAACTCCTCGCTGGTGCAGCAGTCCACCGCTGCGGCGAACAGCCTGCGCGATCAGGCCTTGCGCCTGACACAGGTGGTAGCGCGCTTCAAGATAAACGGCAGCAGCGCGTCTGCACCGGATGCCAGCGCGGCCAACGGGAACACCAGCCCTGCCCCGGTGCCCGCTCCTGCCCTTGCCGCCGCCCGCACACCCGCGCCTCCGGCACGCTCGGCGCTGCCCAAGTCAGCGCCGCGCCCCGCCGCGCCAGCGCTTCCCGGCAAGGCCAAAACGGCGTCCAGCGCGTCGCCCGCGCCTGCACGGCCTGCCAAGGCCAAAGCGGCACCCGGCGCACCTGCGGCAGCGCGTCCCGCCAAGGCCAAAGCGTCACCTGGCGCGCCAGCTGCCGCACCGGCCAAGGCCAGTGGAAGTGAAAGCGGCGAGTGGGAATCCTTCTGACGACACCGAACCGGGCCCATCGCTGAAGACACGAGGTTTTCGACCTGCAAAGGCGGCTGGGCCCGATCGGTACAACGCACTCGTAAGGCTGCGGTTCACGCGCCGACGCTCGGCCCGGGCCAGTCGCGCCTGGTTGGTACCGCCCCCTCCAACAAAAGACCCTGCCAGTTTTCACTGGCAGGGTCTTTTGGGGTCAGGGTTGATGAGGTGACAGCCGTCGGCCGGGTCTGGCCTCATGATCCGCGCAACGGCCGTACCGCGACGGCCTTTGCGGGTCAGTCAGCCTGCCTGCGCAGGAACGCTGGGATCTCCAGTTCGTCCATGCCGCCCGACGACAGAGCGTCCACCCGGGCCGCAGCCTGGGTGCGGTTGGTGCGCCACACGCTTGGCACGGCCATGCCACCGTAGTCCGTTTGCGACCCACCCGCATGCCCGCCGGGCGCACCTGACACACCCCCTGCTGCTCCCACAGCCGCCACAGGCATCTGGTAGGCCATGTTGTCGGTACCGGTGCGCAGACCACCCTGCACCACCGAGATCGGCTGGCGACGCACGCCGGCACGCGACAGGCCTGTGGCCACCACCGTCACGCGGATCTCGTCGCCCAGGTTCTCGTCGTACGCAGCACCAAAAATGACATGCGCATCGGTCGATGCGTACGCATTGATGGTGTTCATCGCTTGGCGGGACTCCGACAGCTTGAGGCTGCCCTTGCTGGCCGTAACCAGCACCAGCACGCCCTTGGCGCCCGACAGGTCGATACCTTCCAGCAGCGGGCAGGCAATGGCCTGCTCGGCCGCAATTCGGGCGCGGTCGGGGCCACTGGCCGTCGCCGTGCCCATCATGGCCTTTCCGGGTTCGCCCATCACGGTGCGCACGTCTTCGAAGTCCACGTTCACCTGGCCGTACTCGTTGATGATTTCAGCGATACCGCCAACGGCGTTTTTGAGCACATCGTTGGCATGCGCAAAGGCCTGGTCCTGGGTAATGTCGTCACCCAGCACATCCAGCAACTTCTCGTTGAGCACCACGATCAGCGAATCGACATTGGCCTCCAACTCGGCAAGGCCTTCGTCGGCGTTCTTCATGCGGCGGCCGCCCTCCCAGTCGAACGGCTTGGTCACCACGCCAACCGTGAGGATGCCCATTTCCTTGGCTACGCGGGCAATCACGGGGGCAGCGCCCGTGCCGGTACCTCCGCCCATACCGGCGGTGATGAACAGCATGTGCGCACCCTGGATGGCGTCACGAATATCGTCCACAGCCGCCTCAGCGGCGTCGCGCGCCTTCTCTGGCTTGCCACCTGCACCCAGGCCACTGTTACCCAGCTGAATGACACGGTGAGCCGAACTGCGGGTCAGCGCCTGTGCATCGGTGTTGGCACTCACGAATTGCACACCCTGCACGGACCGTGCAATCATGTGCTCAACAGCATTGCTGCCGCCGCCGCCCACGCCGATCACCTTGATCTGGGTGCCCTGGTTGAATTCTTCGGCTTCGATCATTTCAATGGTCATCTTGTAGCTCCTGGTTCTAAATACGGTTGCAATTGCCAAATGGTGAAAGAGTGTCTGGGTGGTCGTGCGCGTGGCAGTCCGGTGCATCGCCATCGCTCCTTTGGGATTCGAGGAGGGCTTCCGCGCGCATGCCAGAGGGGGTATGTCATGGCTAGAAATTCCCCACGATGAAGTCCTTGAATCGGCCAAAGGCGGTCTTCACGGAGCCGCTTTTTTGCGCCACCTTGAATCCGCGAAGGCGGGCCAGGCGCGCCTCCTCCAGCAGGCCCATGACCGTGGAGGCGCGCGGCTGGGCCACCATGTCGGAGAGGGCGCTGGAGTACTTTGGTATGCCGCGCCGCACAGGTTTGAGGAAGATGTCCTCGCCTAACTCGATCATGCCGGGCATCACCGAGCTACCGCCCGTGAGCACGATGCCCGACGACAGCACTTCTTCATAGCCTGACTCGCGAATCACCTGCTGCACCAGCGAGAAAATCTCTTCCACGCGGGGCTCGATCACGCCCGCCAGCGCCTGCTTGCTCAGCATGCGCGGGCTGCGGTCGCCCAGGCCGGGGACTTCGACCTGACTTTCGGGGTCGGCCAGCAATTGCTTGGCGTAGCCGCTTTCAACCTTGATGTCTTCGGCATCCTTGGTGGGCGTGCGCAGCGCCATGGCGATGTCGCTGGTGATGAGGTCGCCCGCAATCGGAATCACTGCCGTATGGCGGATGGCGCCTCCGGTGAAGATCGCCACATCGGTCGTGCCCGCGCCGATGTCCACGACCACCACGCCGAGCTCACGCTCGTCGTCAGTCAGCACGGCCAGGCTGCTGGCCAGCGGGTTGAGCATGAGCTGCTCGACCTCCAGGCCGCAGCGGCGCACGCACTTGATGATGTTTTCGGCCGCGCTCTGGGCGCCGGTCACGATGTGGATCTTTGCCTCCAGCCGGATTCCGCTCATGCCGATGGGCTCCTTGACGTCCTGCCCGTCGATCACGAATTCCTGCGGCTCCACCAGCAACAGGCGCTGGTCGCTGCTGATGTTGATGGCCTTGGCCGTCTCCACCACACGCGCCACGTCGGCCGATGTCACTTCCTTGTCCTTGACGGCGACCATGCCGCTGGAGTTGAGCCCCCGGATATGGCTGCCGGTGATGCCGGTGTACACACGCTGGATCTTGCAGTCGGCCATCAGCTCGGCCTCTTTCAGGGCCTGCTGGATGCTCTGCACCGTGGCATCGATATTGACCACGACGCCCCGTTTGAGACCATTGCTCGGGGCCACCCCCAGGCCGGCCAGCTTGAGCTCGCCGCTGGGCAAGACCTCGGCCACGACAGCCATGACCTTGGCCGTGCCGATATCCAGCCCCACCACCACGTCTTTGTATTCTCTTGCCATATTCAGTCTCCGCCCTTTTCTGTTCTGTCCGGCCGCGCTGTGGGCACCGGCGATCCCATCGTCTTCCCGGCCCTCTTGCCTGCCTGCATTGCGCGTTGTCCCATTGCCTTCACCTCCTGCGTCCTGCAGTCGCTGGCGCTGGCGCGTCGCCCACGACCACGGTGGTGACACCGCGCATGCGCAGTGCGTAGCCACCGGCATGGCGCAGGTCGGCCGACTCCAGCCAATCCACCCGGCGACCGTACTGCGCGGCCACCTGGGGAAGCGTGCGCGCGAAGCGCTGCGTGCGTTGCACCACCTCCTGCGGCGTTCCGCCGCCCAGCTCCAGCACGGCATCGGTATCCAGCGTGGCACGCCAACCACCGCGGCCTTTGAGTTCGAGCATCTCGACCTCCACACCCAACGGCTTGAACACCGGGCGGAGCAATTCGTGCATCTGCAGAACCTCCAAGGCACTCCCAGCCGGGCCGAGCAGGCGCGGCAGGCCGTCCTGCTCCACATCTCCGGTATTGGCCTCGAACACCTCGCCAAAGCGGTTGACCAGCGCCCCGCCCGACTCGGAGCCCCAGTAGGCCACCGCTTCGTGCTCCTGCAGCTCAACCGCCAGGCTGCCCGGATAGACCCGGCGCACTTCAGCGCGGCGCACCCAGGGCACCTGCTCGAACGCATCGCGCGCGGCCCGCAAGTCCACGGTGAAAAAGTTGCCCGCCAGGTGCGGCCCGACGTTGGCCCGCAGCGTGATCGCGTTGTTGTGCACCAGGTCGCCCTCCACCACGATGCGCGTGATGGCGAAACCGGGATAACGCAGCACCCACCAGACACCAGCCGCCAGCACGAACAGGACGCAGCCCGCGAACAGAACCGAAGCGGTCAGGTTCATGAGCTTGACGTCCAGCGGTGCAGGCAACGTGGCGGTCATGGGTGTGCGACTCCCGGCACTGCGGCATCACGGCGCGGCGCGTCCAGCGTTGCGCTGGCCAGGATATGCAGGCACAGCGCTTCGTAGCTGATGCCCGCAGCGCGCGCGGCCATGGGCACCAGCGAATGCCCGGTCATGCCGGGCGATGTGTTCATCTCCAGCAGGAAGGGCTTGCGGTCACGGGCGCGGATCATCAGGTCGGCACGGCCCCAGCCACGGCATCCCAGCGCGCGATACGCCTGCAGCACGATGCGCTGGATCTCGCGTTCCTCCGCATCCGGCAGGCCGCTTGGGCACTGGTATTTCACGTCGTCGGTGAAATACTTGTGCTGGTAGTCGTAGGCGCCATCGGGGGCAACGATGCGGATTACCGGCAGTGCATACGCCTGCGCGCCATGCCCCAGCACCGGGCAGGTGACCTCCTCGCCGTCGATGAATTCTTCGCACAGCACGTCAGGGTCGTAGCGGGCAGACGTCTCCACTGCGCCCTGAATATCCGAAGGGCCGCGTACCTTGGTCACGCCGATGGACGAGCCCTCGCGCGGGGGCTTGACGATCAGCGGAAGCCCCAGTTGCTCGGGCACTGCGCGCACGACCTCGGGCTGCTGCTGGTCGGGTGCCAGCCACACATAGCGCGGGGTGGGCAGGCCCTCGGCCAACCACACGCGCTTGGTCATGACCTTGTCCATGGCAATGGCTGACGCCATCACCCCGGAGCCCGTGTACGGAATACCCAGCAGCTCCAGTGCGCCCTGTACGGTGCCGTCTTCTCCGTGGCGGCCATGCAATGCGATGAAGCAGCGGGCGTAGCCATCGCGCTTGAGGTCGCTCAACGCATGGCTGGCGGGGTCGAAGGCGTGCGCATCCACGCCGCTGGCCCGCAGCGCCTGCAGCACGCCGCTGCCGGACATGAGCGATACCTCTCGCTCGGCCGAGTCGCCGCCCATCAGCACGGCGACCTTGCCCAGGGCCTTGATGTCAATATTGCTTTCTGGAAGGGTCATGGCGCGCTCCCTTCAGGCGCTTGAAGCTCACTATTTTGTAGCATCTCGACCAGCTTCCCGGGCACAGCGCCGATGGAGCCTGCGCCCATGCACATGACCACATCGCCATCGCGTGCGTTGTCGAAGATGGCCTGCGGCAGGTCAGCCACGTTGTCCACAAACACGGGCTCCACACGGCCCGCCACGCGCAGGGCGCGCGTCAGCGAACGGCCGTCGGCTGCCACCACTGGCGCTTCGCCAGCGGCGTACACCTCGGTCAGCAGCACGGCGTCTGCGGTGCCAATCACCTTGACGAAATCCTCGAAGCAGTCGCGCGTGCGGCTGTAGCGGTGGGGCTGGAACGCCAGCACCAGGCGCCGGCCCGGGAACGCACCACGCGCCGCCGCCAGCGTGGCCGCCATCTCGACCGGGTGGTGGCCGTAGTCGTCAATCACCGTGAACTGGCCGCCCGCCTTGGCGCGCAGTTCGCCGTAGCGCTGGAAGCGCCTGCCTACGCCCTTGAAGCTTGCCAGCGCACGCTGCACGGCTGCGTCGGGGATGTTCAGCTCCACCGCCACCGCAATGGCCGACAGCGCGTTCAGCACGTTGTGCTCGCCTGCCAGGTTCAACACGATGTCCATGTCAGGCAGGGTCACGCCGTTGCGGCGCTGCACCGTGAAGTGCATCTGTCCAGCCTCAGCCCGCACGTTGATGGCGCGCACCTGCGCGTCTTCGGAAAAGCCGTAGCTGGTGATCGGGCAGGTCACGCTTTGCAGGATGTCGCGCACCGCCGGGCTGTCCACGCAAAGCACCGCCGTGCCATAAAACGGCATGCGATGCAGGAAGTCCACAAAGGCGCCCTTGAGCCGGCTGAAGTCGTGCCCGTAGGTTTCCATGTGGTCGGCGTCGATGTTGGTCACCACGGCCATCACCGGCAGCAGGTTCAGGAACGAGGCGTCGGACTCGTCGGCCTCAACCACGATGTATTCGCCGCTACCCAGCTTGGCGTTGGCCCCCGCACTGTTGAGCTTGCCGCCGATGACAAAGGTCGGATCGAGCCCGGCCTCCGCCAGCACGCTGGTCACCAGGCTGGTTGTCGTCGTCTTGCCGTGCGTGCCCGCGATGGCGATGCCTTGCTTAAGACGCATCAGTTCGGCCAGCATCAGCGCGCGCGGCACCACCGGGATTTTCCGGTCGCGCGCGGCCAGCACTTCGGGGTTGTCAGGGGTGACCGCGGTGGATGTGACCACCGCATCGGCGTCTTCAATGTGCGCTGCTGCGTGACCCAGGCAGGTCTTGATACCCAGACCCTCCAGCCGGCGCAGCGTGGCACTGTCGACCAGGTCGGAGCCAGAGATGCGGTAGCCCAAGTTGAACAGCACCTCGGCGATACCGCTCATACCGGCGCCGCCCAGGCCCACGAAATGAATGTGGCGGATCGCGTGTTTCATGCCAACTCCTCGCAGGCAGTCACCACTTCGCGGGTGGCATTGATTTTTTGCATTTCTTTCGCTTTGAGCGCTTTGTCCAGCAGCGTGGAGCGCTCCATATTCAATAGCATCTGCGACAGGCCTTGGGGTGTGAGGTCGCGCTGCTGGGTGATCCATCCGCCCCCCGCGTTGACAAGAAATTGGGCATTGGTGGTCTGGTGGTCGTCCACCGCCGAGGGGAAAGGCACGAACAGCGCGGCAGCGCCCACTGCAGCGATTTCGGTCACCGTGCTGGCGCCGGCGCGGCAGACGATGATGTCGGCATCGGCAAAGGCGCTCGCGGTGTCGTCGATGAACGGCGTGCATTCGGCTTGCACCCCCGCAGCGGCGTAGTTGGCGCGCAGCGCATCGATCTGTGCGGCGCCGCTCTGGTGCAGCACCACGGGGCGCTTGTCCGCGGGCATCAGTGCGATGGCCTTGGGAACTATCTCGTTGAGCGCGCGGGCCCCCAGGCTGCCGCCCACCACCAGCAGGCGCAGCGGGCCGCTGCGTCCGGCAAAGCGCTCGGCAGGGCCTGGTTGCTGGGTGAACGCCTTTCGCAGCGGGTTGCCCACCCACTGGCCCTTGGCGAACACTTGGGGGAAAGCGGTGAACACGCGGTCGGCCACCCCGGACAGCACCTTGTTGGCCATCCCGGCGACCGAGTTTTGCTCGTGCAACACCAGCGGCCTGCCCGCCAGGACGCCCATCATCCCGCCCGGAAAAGTGATGTAGCCGCCCAAGCCCACCAGCACATCGGGCCGGACGCGGCGCACGACGCGCAGGGCCTGCCAGAAGGCGCGCAGCAGGCGCAGCGGCAACAAGGCCAGCGTGACGATGCCCTTGCCGCGCACGCCAGCGAAGTCAATCAGCTCCAGCGGGAAACCATGGGCGGGAACAATGCGTGACTCCATGCTGCCGGGTGCGCCCAGCCAATGCACGCGCCAGCCGCGCGTGCGCAACTCCTCGGCCACAGCCAGCCCCGGGAAGATGTGACCACCCGTGCCACCAGCCATGATCAAAGCGGTTTTCTGCGTCATACGCGACCTCCGCGCATCAGCAGCTTGTTTTCATAGTCCACACGCAGCACGACCGCCAATGCGACAAGATTCATCAAGATCGCCGAACCACCGAAGCTCATGAGCGGCAGCGTGAGCCCCTTGGTCGGTAGCGCGCCCAGGTTCACACCCATGTTGATGAACGCCTGAAAACCGATCCAGATGGCGACGCCCTGCGCTACCAGACCCGAGAAAACGCGATCCAGCGCAATGGCCTGGCGGCCGATGTGCATGATGCGGCGGGTCATCCACAGAAACAGAACGATCAGCGCGAGCACGCCGACCAGGCCAAACTCTTCACCGATGACGGCCAGCAGGAAGTCTGTATGGGCCTCCGGCAGCCAGTGCAGTTTCTCGACGCTGCCGCCCAATCCCACGCCAAAAACCTCGCCGCGACCAATTGCAATCAGCGAGTGCGAGAGCTGGTAGCCCTTGCCCAGGGCATGTGCTTCGCTGAACGGGTCAAGGTAGGCAAACACGCGCTCGCGGCGCCAGGGCGAGCTGGCGATCATCAGCGCGAAGGCACCGACCAGCACACCGGCGATCAGGAAGAACATACGGGCATTGACCCCGCCGAGGAAGAGGATGCCCATGGCGATCACAGCCACCACCATGAACGCACCCATGTCGGGCTCGGCCAGCAGCAGCACGCCCACGATGCCGACTGCCGCGCCCATGGGGAGCACGGCGCGAAAGAACCGCTCTTTGACCTCCATCTTGCGCACCATGTAGTCGGCGGCATAGATGAGCACCGCAAACTTGGCCACCTCCGAGGGCTGAAAGCCAATGGGGCCAATGGACAACCAGCGGCGCGCTCCGTTGACCATCTTTCCGAGCCCGGGGATCAGCACGGCAGCAAGCAGCAGCAGGGCCAATACAAACAGCCAGGGGGCCGCACGCTCCCACAGCGCCATCGGTACCTGGAAAGCCAGCAACGCCACCACAAAGCCGATCGTGATGTACATGGCATGGCGGGCCAGGAAATGCGTCGAGGCATAGCTCGCAAACCGGGGGTTGTCCGGCATGGCAATCGATGCGGAATACACCATCACCAGGCCCCAGGTCAGCAGCGCAACCACCACCCACAGCAGCGCCTGGTCAAAGCCCAGAACACTGGCGGGCGTGGTGTCCGTGGGGCGACGGTACTCGGTGCCACCCACACGCACCGGCAGCACCACCGTGCCCTTGCCGGCCAGCATCGGAAACCACGCGCTGGCGCGTTGCCGGAAACCACCTTGCCGGACGGGGCGGGTCACGCCATGCCCTCCAGCGACACGCCTGCGTCATCGGCCAGGCTGCGCACGGCTTCGCCGAACACCTGGGCGCGGTGCTCGTAGTCACGGAACATGTCAAAGCTGGCACAGGCAGGTGACAGCAGCACGGCATCGCCCGCATGGGCGCGCTGAGCCGCAAGGTTCACCGCCTGGGGCAACGTGGCAGCATCGAACAGGGCCACTCCGGCATCGGCCAGCGCGGCGCGAATCAGGGGCGCATCGCGGCCGATGAGCACCACGGCCCTTGCAAAGCGCGCCACGGGCGCAGCCAGCGGCGAAAAGTCCTGGCCCTTGCCTTCTCCGCCGAGAATCACCACCACGCGGCGCTCGGCGCCCAGACCGGTCACCGCCGCCACGGTGGCACCCACGTTGGTGCCCTTGCTGTCGTCAAAATACTCCACACCATCGACGATGGCCACAGGCTCGACGCGGTGCGGCTCCCCCCGGTATTCACGAAGGCCGTACAGCATGTGCGCCAGCGTACAGCCGGCGGCGGACGCCAGCGCCAGTGCTGCCAGGGCATTGACGGCATTGTGGCGGCCACGGATACGCAGCGCATCTGCGGGCATCAGGCGCTGGATGTGAAGGTCTTCGTCCTGGGTCTGGCGGCCGCGCTTGCGGGTTTCGTCAGCAGCCAGCGCACGCACCAGCCACGGCATTCCGCTGACCACTTCGATGCCAAAGTCGCCGGGGCGGCGCGGCATGTCGGCCCCGAAGGTGACGTGCTCGCGCACCTGCGGCTTGGTGAGCCGGCCTTTCGCCGGGGCCGATGAAGTGTTGCCCCCCACGCTTGCCACTTCGTGTGCTGCGCTGCCCCCCGGGGGGGCCGCTGCCGCCTTCGGGCGGCCGGGCGGCGGTATGCTCTGAACCCCCACGCTTGCCACTTCGTGTGCTGCGCTGCCCCCCGAGGGGGCCGCTGCCGCCTTCGGGCGGCCGGGCGGCGGCAGCATGCGCATGACCTCCGGGTCGTCGCGATTGAGGATCATGAGGCCGGTTTCGCCGAAGATGTGCGCCTTGGCGCTGGCGTAGGCCGCCATGTCGCCGTGCCAGTCCAGGTGGTCCTGCGTGATGTTGAGCACGGTGGCTGCGGTGGGTTCGAAGCCGGTGACATCGTCGAGCTGGAAGCTCGACAGCTCCAGCACCCACACATCTGGAAGCGAGCCCGCGTCGATGTGCGAAGCCAAAGTGTCGAGCAGCGTGGGGCCGATGTTGCCCGCCACCGCCACACGCTTGCCCGAGCGCTCCACCAACTGGCCGGTGAGCGATGTCACCGTGGTCTTGCCGTTGGTGCCCGTGATCGCCAGAACCATGGGGGCGTAGCCATGCGCTGCGCGCAGGACGGCAAGCCCCGCTGAAAACAGACTCAATTCACCCCCAACGCTGGCCCCGTCAGCACGGGCCGTCAGCACGACAGGCGCAATCACAGCAGGGCTGAGGCCTGGCGAGCGGTAGACGGCGTGCAGTTCTTGTCCTTGCACCAGCGCAGCGTCCAACGCGCCCGAAACGAACCGCACCTGGGGCAGTTCCTGCTCAAGGGCCGGAAGTTGGGGCGGCGCTGCCCGGGTGTCGGCGACCGTGACCAGCCGGGCGCCACAGCGCACGCACCAGCGCGCCATCGCCAGGCCTGAGGCACCCAGGCCGAGAATGAGGATGTTCTGCCCATGCAGCGGGGCGATGCCCTCACCGGGGCGGCCGTCTGGTTGCCCGGGTGCATCGGACGCCGCGTCTTGTTGGGCGGCCGCGTCGCCACCTGCCAGCACCTGCGCGGTGGTCGTCGGTTCGGGCGCAGAGACCTCGGCAAAGATCTGCGCCACAAACGCGGCCGCATCCCGGGCGGCGGTCAGCTGCGTGTGGGCCATCGCGGTCGTTGCATCGGTCACCGGGGGTTTGGGCTGCGCGGCAACCATACCCACCGCAGCGCCATCGACTGCGCGAAGCCGCTCACCCGTCTCGGCGGCGGCAGGCGCAGGCGTGACGACGCCTTCGGGCGCGGCCGTGCCCAAAGGGTTGGCAAGCGGGTGGAATTCGCTGTCGTTCATCGCAGTTTCAGGGTGGACAGCCCCACCAGGCACAGCAGCATGGTGATGATCCAAAAACGCACCACCACTTGCGTTTCCTTCCAACCGCTCTTTTCAAAGTGGTGATGCAAGGGCGCCATCTTGAGCAGGCGGCGACCTTCTCCGTAACGGCGTTTGGTGTACTTGAACCACATGACTTGCAGCATCACCGAAAGCGCCTCGACCACGAAAATGCCGCCCATGATGGCGAGCACGATCTCCTGGCGCACGATCACGGCAATGGTGCCCAGGGCCGCGCCCAGTGCGAGCGCCCCCACATCCCCCATGAACACCTGCGCCGGATGCGCGTTGAACCACAGGAACGCCAGGCCCGCGCCTGCCATGGCAGCGCAAAAAATCAGCAGCTCGCCCGATCCGGGGATATGGGGGAAGAACAGGTACCTGGAGTACACGGAACTTCCGGTGACGTAGGCAAACACTCCCAGGGCCGAGCCCACCATGACCACCGGCATGATGGCCAGACCATCGAGGCCGTCGGTCAGATTCACCGCATTGCTGGAGCCCACGATGACCAGGTAGGTCAGGATGACGAATCCCAGCACGCCCAGCGGGTAGCTGATCTCCTTGAAGAACGGCACTTGCAGGCCCGCCTTGGGCGGCAGGTCCAGCGAGAAGCCCGACTGCACCCAGCTCACGAAAAGCTCGAAGACGCGTGCGTTGGAGTTCTCGGAAATACTGAACACCAGGTACAGCGCAGCGATCAGCCCAATGACCGACTGCCAGAGATACTTTTCGCGCGAGCGCATGCCCTCGGGGTCCTTGTTGACCACCTTGCGCCAGTCGTCCACCCAGCCGATGGCACCGAATCCCAGCGTCACCAGTAGCACGATCCACACAAAGCGGTTGGACAGGTCAAACCAGAGCAGGGTCGAGATGGCGATCGACAGCAGAATAAGCACGCCGCCCATGGTGGGCGTGCCGCTTTTGGACAGATGCGTTTGCATGGCATAGCCGCGGATGGGCTGGCCGATCTTGAGCGACGTGAGCACACGGATCACTTTCGGACCAGCTACGAGGCCGATGAGCAACGCGGTCACCGCGGCCATCAGCGCTCGGAACGTGATGTACTGGAACACGCGAAGAAACCCGAGCTCCGGCGACAGCCCCTGCAGCCATTGCGTCAATATCAGCAGCATGCGCCACCTCGCAGGGCCGACATCACCGCGCCGGCACCTTGTTTATCAGTGAGTTGCACCATCGCCCCCCTCCAGCGTGTCGTTTTGCTTGTTGTTCTGGTCGTCCACCTTGCGAGCCTGTGGCTGCGCCGCAGATGCTGTGATGGCCTCCACGACCCGCTCCATCGCCATGAAACGCGAGCCCTTGACCAGCACACTTCCCACATTGGGCAGCGCTTGCTTGACTGCCAGCTGCAGCGCATGGATGTCGTCGAAATGCCGGGCGTCCCCGAAAGCGGCTGCGGCGTGGGCTGACAAAGCACCCAGCGTAAACAACTGAGCGATGCCTGCGGCGCGCGCATGGGCACCGGCCTCAGCATGGAACTGCGGGCCCTGGTCACCGACCTCCCCCATGTCTCCGATGACCAGCAGCTGCGGTGCGGGCAACTCGGCCAGCACGTCGATCGCAGCACGCATGGAGTCTGGGTTGGCGTTGTAGGTGTCGTCCACCACCGGGATTTCGCGGCCTGCGCACTGCACCGTGAAAGCGCGGGAGCGGCCCTTGACGGGTACAAAGCTGGCCAGCCCCTGGACAACCGCGGACAGCGGCGCACCTGCGGCCAGCGCGCACGCAGCCGCGGCCAGGGCGTTGGTCACGTTATGGCGGCCAGCGATGTGCAGGCGCACGACTACTTCGCCCTGCGGCGTGCCCAGCGTGGCGGCCCAGGCGCCGCCCGTCCACACCGCACTGCGGCAGGTCACGTCGCCATCCGCGCCGAACGTCATGCAGCGACGGCCCTGCGCCAGGCCACGCCAAAGCGCGGTGTATTCATCACCCGCCGGGAACACCGCCACCCCATCTTGGGGCAGGCTGGCAAACACCGAGCCGTTCTCGCGCGCCACGGCTTGCACTGTGTGCATGAATTCCAAGTGCTCGCGCTGCGCGTTGTTGACCAGCGCCACCGTGGGCTGGGCCATGGCCGCCAGGCGAGCGATTTCGCCAGGGTGGTTCATGCCCATCTCGATGACTGCAGCTTTGTGCGCGGCGCGCAGGCGCATCAGCATCAGTGGCACGCCGATGTCGTTGTTGAAATTGCCCTGCGTGGCAAAGGCTGCATCGCCCTGCCACGCCCGGAGGATGGACGCCACCATCTGCGTCACCGTGGTCTTGCCATTGCTGCCCGTCACGCCAATCACCGGAAGGTGCAACGCAGCGCGCCAGCCCGTTGCCAGGGCGCCGAGTGCAGCCAGGGTGTCGGGCACTTCGATGCCCGCCAGCCCAGCGTCCTGCAGCCCGCCATGCGCGATGGCCGCAGCAGCGCCACCAGCGCGAGCCTCGGCCAAAAAGGCATTGGCGTCGAAACGCTCTCCCTTGAGCGCCACAAACAGGTCACCAGGCTGCAGGCTGCGCGTATCGGTGTGCACACGCGCCAGGGGCGTCGCGCCGTCGCCCACGAGCCGCGCGGCGGTGACACGCTGGCGCACCAGGGCAAATGCCTCGCCCAGGGTCGTCATGCTCATCGGTGTGTTGGGGGTTATGCCCATGTAGTGGCCCCCCGTGCGTTCAGCGCGGCCTGCGCGTGGGCCAGGTCCGAGAATGGCTGCCGTACGCCAGCGGTTTCCTGGGTGTCTTCGTGGCCCTTGCCGGCGATGAGGACCACGTCCTGTGGTGCCGCCATGGCCACCACCTGCGCGATGGCGCGGGCGCGGTCCAGTTCGGCACGGACGGTCGCGCCTGCAATCGTGCCCTGCAGCACCTGATGGACGATGGCGGCCGGGTCTTCACTGCGCGGGTTGTCGCTGGTCACGACGACCTGGTCGGCATGCTGCTGGGCCGCTGCACCCATCAACGGGCGCTTGCCTGCGTCGCGGTCGCCACCGCAGCCAAAGATGCACCACAGCGCGCCAGCACGCTGCTGCGCCAGCGGGCGCAGGGCCAGCAAGGCTTTTTCAAGTGCGTCGGGCGTGTGCGCGTAGTCCACAGCCACCAGCGGCTGGCCAGGCGCCACCAGGCACTGCATGCGGCCCGGCACGGGTTCCAGGCCAGCGCACGCCTGCACTGCAGCGGGCAGTGGCACACCGCGGCTGCGCAGTGTCGCAATGACGCACAGCAGGTTTTGCACGTTGTAGTGGCCAATCACCTGCGTCTGCAGCCACTGCGGCTGGGCCACCCCTTCTTCCACCACAGCGAACCGAAGACCCCGCGCGCCCATCACGATGTCACGCGCCGCAACCCGCGCAGCACCCTGGGCAGAGACGGACCACAGATCGAGCGCGCCATCGCGCAGCTCGTCGTGCAACTGCGCACCGGCCGGGTCGTCGATGTTGATCACGGCGGCCTGCAGGCCCGACCAGTCAAACAGCGCCCGCTTGGCCAGCCAGTAGTCGGCCATGCTGCCGTGGTAGTCGAGGTGGTCCTGGGTGAAGTTGGTAAAGATGGCCACACGGATCTTGGTGCCCTCAAGGCGCGCCTCGGCCAGGCCGATGGACGATGCCTCGATGGCGCAGGCCGACAAGCCCCTGCCCGCAAACGTGCTGAACGCCCGCTGCAGGCACACCGGGTCGGGCGTGGTCATGCCGGTGGATTCGAGCGCAGGCGGCACACCCATACCCAAAGTACCCACGAGCGCGCAGCCCTTAAAGCCTGAATGCTCATTTTTCGATAGCGAATTGATGGCATCGGTCAGCCACCATGCCGTGCTGGTCTTGCCGTTGGTGCCGGTGACGGCGAGCACATCCAGGCGGCTGCTGGCTGAGCCAAACCACTGCGCAGCGATGGGCCCGGTGGCTGCCTTCAGGCCGTCCAGCGCCGCCATGTGCGCGCCCGTGAAGCCAAACGCCTCAATACCCGACTGCTCCACCAGGCAGGCCGTGGCCCCACGCACCCTGGCATCGGCCACATGCGCCCTGCCATCGGTGGCAGCGCCAGGCCAGGCAATAAAGCCATCTCCGGGCTGGATCATCCGACTGTCGGTCTGCAGGGTGCCCGTGACGCGCTCGCGCAGCCAATCGACGGCAGCGCCCGCGGAGCCGAGCACGGTGATGGCAGAAGCCAGCGTCACAGCGACTCCTCCACGGCATTGGCCACAATCTGCGGCTTGACGGCCATGTCGGGTTGCACGCCCATCATGCGCAGCGTCTGCTGCACGACTTCGCTGAAGACGGGGGCTGCCACAGCGCCGCCATAAAACACCCCGTTGCTGGGCTCATCAATCATCACGGCGACGATGATGCGCGGCTTGTCGATGGGTGCCATGCCCGTGAACCATGCGCGGTATTTGCCCGCTGCGTAGCTCTTGCCCACCTGCTTTCGTGCCGTGCCCGACTTGCCCCCCACCGAATAGCCCAAGGTCTGCGCCTTCTGGCCCGTGCCACCCGGGCCCGCTGCCATCTGCAGCATCTTGCGCACCTGGTCTGCCGTGCGCTCGGAAAACACCGGCACGCCCACAGCCACTTCGTCGGTCTTGAGCAGCGTCGCAGGGATGACGCGACCGCCATTGGCAAACACCGTGTACGACCGCGCCATCTGGAACAGGCTTGCCGACAGGCCGTAGCCATACGACATCGTCGCCTGCTCGACCGGCCGCCACGTTTTGTAGGGGCGCAGGCGCCCTGTCACCACACCAGGGAAGTTCACCTGGGGCTTCTGCCCGAACCCGGCGGCGGAGAATGTCTCCCACATCTCGCGCGGCGGCATCTGCATGGCCAGCTTGGTGGTACCCACGTTGCTCGACTTCTGGATGACGCCTTCGACCGTGAGCACGCCGTAGTTATGCGTATCGGAAATGGTGGAACCCGTGATCGTGATGCGACCCGGGTTGGTGTCCACCACCGTCTCGGGTTTCACGCGACCGGTTTCAAGCGCCAGCCCGATGGTGAAGGGCTTCATGGTGGACCCTGGCTCGAAGACGTCGGTGAGCGCGCGGTTGCGCAACTGCTCGCCCGTGAGGTTCTGGCGCTTGTCGGGCACGTAGCTGGGGTAGTTGGCCAGCGCCAGGAGTTCGCCGGTGTGCGCGTCGAGCACCACCACGCTGCCCGCCTTGGCCTTGTGCGCCGCCACCTGGTCGCGCAGCTTCTGGTAGGCGAAAAATTGCACCTTGCTGTCGATGGAAAGCTGCAGATCCTTGCCGTCCACCGGCGATACGGTTTCGCCCACGCCCTCGACCACGCGGCCCAGGCGATCCTTGATCACGCGGCGCGATCCGGGCTTGCCTGCCAGTTCCTTGTTGAAGGCCAGTTCGATGCCTTCCTGACCTTGGTCTTCCACATTGGTAAAGCCCACCACGTGCGCTGCCGCCTCGCCTTCGGGGTACTGGCGCTTGTATTCCTTGCGCTGGTAGATGCCTTTGATATTGAGTGCCGCAATTTGCTGGCCCACGTCCCAGTCGAGCTGGCGCTTGATCCAGACGAAGGTTTTGTCCTCGTCAGCCAGCTTCTTGTTCAGGTCGGCCAAGGGCATATCCAGCAACTTGGCCAGCCGCTTGAGCTTGGCGCGGACCTCGGGCGATTCTTGCTCCACGTCTTCCGGAATGGCCCAGATGCTGGCGGCAGGCACGCTCGATGCCAGAATCAGACCGTTACGGTCCAGAATCTTGCCGCGGTTGGCCGGCAACTCCAGCGTGCGAGCAAAGCGCACTTCGCCCTGGCGCTGAAAGAAGTCGTTACCGAACACCTGCACATAGGCGGCCCGGCCACCCAGGGCCAGAAAGCCCAGCGCAATCACAGCCACAATGAACTTGCTGCGCCATAACGGCGTTTTGCTGGCCAGCAGGGGGCTGGCGGTGTAGACCACGCTGCGGCTCACGGTTGCACTGCTCCGTTCGGGCGCGGCACAGCCACGGGCGCAGCGGCAGCAGGCACTGCCTTGGTCACGCCCTGCGGGTCCGACACATACTGCGTGATGGCCGGAGTGGTTGTGCGCATATTGAGCTGTGCCCGCGCGATTTTTTCAACACGCAACGGGGTAGCCTGTGCGCGTTTTTCGACCAGAAGGCGCTGGCGTTCCGTCTCCAGGCGTGCCGCCTCGGCCGTGGCGCGATCCAACTCGGTGAACAGGCGGCGCGACTCGTACTGCACATGCACCAGGTACAGCGCGCTGGCCATCACGGCCATCAGCAAAACGATGTTCAGGCGGGTCATGCAGAAGCCCCCACGCTCCGCACTGGCGTGTCGTCGCTGCCCCCCAAGGGGGCCGCATTTCGCCTTGGGGCGGCCCGGTGGCTCATGCAAGCAGCCCCCACGCTCCGCACTGGCGTGTCGTCGCTGCCCCCCAAGGGGGCCGCATTTCGCCTTGGGGCGGCCCGGCGGCTCATGCCGGCACCTCGGTCCGCTCGGCCACGCGCATGATGGCGCTGCGCGCGCGTGGGTTGGCCGCCACTTCGGCGGCGCTGGGCTTGATCCGGTCCAGCGCCACGAGCTTCATGGCCTGGGGGGCGGCGAACGGCGCACGGCGGTCGTAGACCTCCTTGGAGTGCTTGGCGATGAACTGCTTGACGATGCGGTCTTCCAGCGAATGAAAGCTGATCACCACCAGCCGCCCTCCGGGTGCGAGCACATTCAGGGTAGCCTCTAGCGCCTGTTGCAGCTCTTCAAGCTCGGCGTTGATGAAAATCCGAAGAGCTTGAAATGTGCGCGTTGCAGGATTCTGGCCCTGCTCGCGGGTTTTGACCGCGCCAGCCACGAGATCGGCCAGTTCGACGGTGGTTGCAAGAGGACCCCGTTCTTCGCGCCAAGTAACAATCGCCTTTGCAATGGGGCCAGCAAACCGTTCTTCACCGTAGTCACGTATCACCTCTGCAATCTGACCGGCCTCGGCCGTGGCCAACCAATCGGCAACGCTGGTTCCGCGCGTGGTGTCCATGCGCATGTCCAGCGGGCCGTCGAAACGAAAACTGAATCCCCGCCCGGGGCTGTCGATCTGGGGCGAACTCACGCCCAGGTCCATCAGCACCCCCAGGGCGCTGCCCGCAGACAGTTCGGACAAGTGGCGGAATCCTTCATGCCGGATGGAAAAACGCGCATCGGTGATGCGCGCTGCTTCGGCAATGGCTTCTGGGTCCTTATCGAAGGCCACCAGGCGAGCCTCGGGCCCCAGCCGCATCAGGATCAGCCGCGAATGCCCGCCGCGGCCAAAGGTCGCATCGACCCAGGTCCCCTCAGGCTGCGGGCCGGCCGCGCCCAGCAGGGCATCGACGGCTTCGTCCAGCAAGACGGTCGTGTGTTGCAGTCGGTCTGATGTCACTGCACGCGCCTCAGAACGAGAAGTCCTTGAAGACATCTGGCATCTCGCCCTGCATGGCCTTCGCCTCCTGCGCGTCGTAAGTGGCCTTGTCCCAGAGTTCGAAATGGTTGCCCATGCCCAGCAGCATGGTGTCGCGGCTGATACCGGCCGCCTCTCGCAACTCCGGCGAGATCAGCACGCGGCCGGTGGAATCCATCTCCACGTCCATCGCGTTGCCCAGGAAGATGCGCTTCCACCACTGGGCCGACATGGGCAATTGGGCGATGCGTTCGCGAAACTTTTCCCATTCGGGCCGCGGGAACACCATCAGGCAGCCATGGGGGTGCTTGGTGATCGTGAGTTGCCCGGCGGCGGTGGCCGTCAGCACGTCACGATGCCGGGTCGGCACAGAAAGCCGACCCTTCGCATCGAGACTGAGCGACGAGGCACCTTGGAACACAGACGGAATCCCCAATTGGTTACGGCCTTTCGACGCCACCAAACGGAGGGATCAAGGCACTTTTTACCACTTAATTGCACTTTTTTGCACTGTAGCAGGAAAACGTGTCCAATCAAGGGGGGTGCCCTACAAAATTTGGTAATGAAATCAAGGACTTAGGTCGTCATCCGGAAGTGGACGCACACCAAAAATCCTTGCAAAAGAAGCACTTACAGAAGCCTATGAAAGTGACCTCTCAAGGCCCATCCAAATAGTCACAGGATGTAGCGCGAAAGATCCTCGTCCTGACTCAGGGTGGCCAGGCGGGCGTCTACGTAGTCAGCATCGATCACTACCGTCTGGCACTCAAGGCGCGTTGCATCGAAGCTGACTTCGTCGAGCAGTCGCTCCATGACGGTGGAAAGACGGCGCGCGCCGATGTTTTCGGTGCGCTCGTTGACCTCGAACGCAATGCGCGCCAGCCGGGTGATGCCCTCGGGGGTGAATTGCAGGGTGACGCCCTCTGTGGCCAGCAGCGCCTGGTATTGCTTGACGAGGCAGGCATGGGTTTGCGTGAGGATGGCCTCGAAATCCTGCACCGACAGCGACGCAAGCTCCACCCGGATCGGGAATCGCCCCTGCAGCTCGGGAATCAGGTCGCTGGGCTTGGCCAGGTGGAAGGCTCCTGACGCAATAAACAGGATGTGGTCGGTCTTGATCATCCCGTACTTGGTGGACACCGTGGTGCCCTCCACCAGCGGCAGCAGGTCGCGCTGTACGCCCTGGCGGGACACATCGGCACCACTGCTTTCCTGGCGCGCGGCGACCTTGTCGATCTCGTCAATGAACACGATCCCGTTTTGCTCGGCTACAAGGACTTCCCCACTTTTGTCAAACATCATCCTGCCGTGGTGAATCGCTCAGCGATTGACCACGGAAATTGATTCCGGTTTTCCTCTGATGTCTTCGGTGCGGCGAGTCGCTGCGATCAAGCAAAAGGGTGTGGATAGCGAAACTACAAACGGTCATTGATGGCTGCGCAGTGATTGCAACCGGACCCTGATGAAAGACGCGCGCCAGGGGCTCCATTCGTTAGTCGAGGCTCAGGCTGATTGCTCAGCGCTGTTGACCTCCTTGAGCTAAACGAGCATTCCCCAGCGCAGGTCCAAACCTTTTACTCATCAACGACAAGTCATCACACGGTGACATCAACGCTTCACTTCAACGCTTTGATGAAGTGACCTTGATTCATGCGGGCATCTTGAAATTCTCACCCCGCTGCAACATCGCCCAGCACATGCGCGCGTTCTTGGCGGCAACAGCCACCACCGCTTTCCAATACCCCCGCCGCGCTTGAATCTGAACCGCCCAGCGGCTCACCGGGTCGGCCTTGTTCTTGGCAGCCGACAGCACCGCCTTGGCACCCATGATCAGCAGCGTTCGCAGGTACGCATCCCCGGCCTTGGTGATGCGCCCGAGCCGCTGCTTGCCGCCCGAGCTGTATTGCCCGGGCACCAAACCCAGCCAGGCGCAGAACTGGCGTCCGCAGCTGAAGTCATGTCCCTTGCCCACACTGGCCACAATGGCGCTGGCGGTGATGGGGCCGACGCCGCCGAGTTGCATCAGTTGCCGGGCTTGCACATCTTCCTTGGCGGCTTGCTCAATGTGCTGGTCGTATTCTTTGATGCGTTCATCCAAATGGGTCAACTCACTGAGCATGTCGCCCACCACGGTGTTGCACCAACCGGGCAAATCCTCCAGGTGTTGGTGCGCCTCGCGGCGCACGGTGGCGGCTTTGAGTGGCAGCACGATGCCCAGCTCGGACAACAAACCCCGAATGCGGTTGATCAGCGCGGTGCGCTGCTGCACATACCCTTGCCTGGCTCGGTGCACAAACAGGCGCGACTGTTGCTCCAAACTTTTGAGTGGCACAAACCGCATGCTGGGGCGGGTGACGGCTTCGCAGATGGCGGCGGCATCAGCGGCATCGTTCTTACCGCGCTTGCCACTCATCCGGTAGGGTGCGACGAACTTGGGCGCCATCAAGCGCACCGTGTGTCCGTACTTCTCAAACTCACGCGCCCAGTGGTGGGCTCCACTACACGCCTCCATGCCAATCAAACAAGGCGGCAACTTGGCCACCAGCTCCAGCAACTTGCCGCGCGGCACCTCGGGGCGCACCAGCGCAGGCTTGCCGCATTCATCCACACCATGCACCGCAAAAACGCTCTTTGCCAGATCAATTCCAACCGTTACGATTGCCA
>NZ_JBKDRI010000013.1:0-4525 GCF_046341535.1 Acidovorax sp.
AAACGACTGAAGCTGCGAGCGCTCATCGTCCGTCAGCAGCAACTCGACTTTCGGTCTTCCTGTCCTCATGGCGGTATCTCCGTTCCCAAGATACCGCATTGGCATGCACGATTAATGCCAGAAATTAACCGGACATGACACTAGGAGCCTGTCGGACTTGGAGCGTCGTAAGCGAAAATCGGCCCCCGCGAGGACAGTTTTTGCCTAATTTGAAGCCCCATCGCCGAGCTATGGGGCAAAAAGGCGTTTAAAAATGGACCGCTGCGGTCGATTTGCAGCCGACGATTTCCAAGTCCGACAGGCTCCCAGGCATGCGCAGCGCATCGCGCCGCCAACGTTCTCAATGCCCCCAGGGACGCTCTGCATCCCCCCGCAAGGCAACGCGAGCGGCGAGCGGGAGCACGGCAGCAGAGACCTTGCCGTGCCCAACGCATTCGGAAACTACTGATTCCACCGCCATTGCGGGTCTCTAGACTGAGTTCACGTTCACGAAACTCCGGGAGACACAATGACCTCAGGAAAAAAACTGCTAACCCTGGCGACCCTCGTCGTTGCGATGGTGCTGCCTGCCCAGGCCCAGATTCTGGTCGGCCAGACGGCGGGCTTCACCGGCCAGGTGGCCGCAGGCGTGCGGGAGACCACCGACGGTGCCCTGCTGTATCTGGATGCGGTCAACGCCAGGGGTGGCATCAACGGCCAGAAGATCGAGCTTGTGTCGCTGGACGACAAGTTTGACCCCAAGCAGGCGACCGAGAATGCGCGCAAGCTGATGGAGGAACAAGGCGTGGTGGCCATGTTCCTCACGCGCGGCACGCCGCACACGCAGGCCATCATTCCGCTGCTTGACAAGCACGGCGTGCCGCTGGTGGCGCCCTCGACCGGTGCCATCGTGCTGCACCGCCCGGTGCAAAAACACATCTTCAACGTGCGCGCCACCTACCAGCGCGAGGCAGAAAAGGCCATGACCCACCTGGCCTCCCTGGGGGTGACACGCATTGCGCTGGTATCGGCCAACGACAGCTTTGGTGACGATGGCATTGCCGGTGCGCTCAGGGGTCTTGCGGCCAGCAAGCTTCAACCCGTGGTGCAGGAAAAGTTTGACCGCGCCCAGCCCGACTTCGCCCCCATCGTGGCCAAGGCTGCCAAGGCCGAGGTGCAGGCGGTGCTGATGGTGGCATCCGGGGCGGCCGTGGTCGAAGCCACGAATGCCCTGCGGCAGGCAGGTTCCTCCGCCCAGATCGTGACGCTGTCCAACAACGCGTCAGGAGGCTTCATCAAGAGCCTGGGCACCAACAGCCGTGGCGTGATCGTGACGCAGGTGTTTCCCAACGAGCGCGCCATGACGTTCCCGCTGGTGAAAGAAGCACAGGAGCTGGGCCGCGCCAAAGGCATCGACGCACTGAGCCCCGCCATGCTCGAAGGCTTTGCAGGCGCCAAGGTGCTGGTCGAGGGCCTGCGCCGCGCCGGCCCCAAGCCCACGCGCGAGAAGCTGCAGGCAGCGCTGGAGGGCCTGCGCAAGTTCGACCTGGGCGGGCTGGAGCTGAACTTCTCGCCGGATGACCACACGGGGCTGGACTTTGCCGATCTCTCCATCATCGGGCCGGACGGCAAGTTCCGCCGCTGAGGACAAGCGCCAACGCGCCTCCAGCCGGGCTGCGCACTACTTGGCTTCGCTGGCGCCCGAAGCAGGCGTGGCTGCAACGGGAGCAGGCGCGGCCGCATCCGACGCGGGCGCTGCGGGTGCCGGGGCATGCGACGTATCCGTGCCGTGCTTTTCGCCGCTCATGTCCAGATCGTTACCGCCCTTGATGATCACAAACATGGCCAGCGCCGCAAACAAAACAAATCCGACCACAATTTTCCACATGGCATATCTCCGTTATTGAGGTTCCTTAAAAAAGGGCCTTCCGGCTCAGGAAAGGCCCTTGATTATTGAGTCGGCATCAACCAACTTGAATGCGTTGATGCGGTTCGAAGGTCTGCGCAAGGCTTCGACAGGCTCAGCCCGAACGGCTGGTTCAAGTTCAAAGGTGCCGACTCAATAAGTGTCCCGGCGCAGCGGCCGAGACGCTTGGATGCCCCGTTCTCAGTCGTCCGCGTAAATGTCGTTGTCCTTGGTTTCCTTGACGAACAGGAGACCGATCACGAACGTGGCGCCCGCGATGACGATGGGGTACCACAGGCCGTGGTACATGTTGCCGTTCTGGGCGACCATCGCGAACGCAATGGTCGGCATCAGGCCACCGAACCAGCCGTTACCGATGTGGTAGGGCAGCGACATGGATGTGTAGCGGATGCGGGTTGGGAACAACTCCACCAACATGGCAGCGATGGGGCCGTACACCATGGTGACGTAGATCACCAGGATACTCAGGATCACAACGATCATGACCTTGTCGACCTTGGCGGGATCAGCCTTGGACGGGTAACCCGCAGCCTTGAGCGCTTCGCCGACTTCCTTTTTGAAGGCTGCAATGCTCTTGGCGCTTTCTTCGTCAAACTTGCTGTTGACCACCTTGGCGGTCGGGGCCGCGATTTCCTTGTCACCGATCTTCACGGTCGAAGGGCCCGCACCCGTGGCGACCACGTTCTCGTAGCTCACCGAGTTCTGGGCCAGGAAACGCTTGGCGATGTCGCACGATTTGGTGAAGTCGATTTCACGCGCCACGGGATTGCCCTGGAACGAGCAATCGCCAGCCGGTGCGGACACCACGATCTTGTTCTTGGCCTGCGCAGCGGCCAGGTCAGGGTTGGCCGCGTTGGTCAGCATGTTGAACAGCGGGAAATACGTGACCACCGCCAGGGCCATGCCGGCCAGGATGATGGGCTTGCGGCCGATCTTGTCCGACAGCGTACCGAAGATCACAAAGAACGGAGTGCCGATGATCAGCGACAGCGCCACCAGGATGTTTGCTGTGGCGCCATCCACGCGCAGCACGCTGGTCAGGAAGAACAGCGCATAGAACTGGCCCGAATACCAGACCACAGCCTGGCCTGCCACCAGGCCGAACAGGGCCAGCAGCACGATCTTCAGGTTCTTCCATTGGCCGAAGGCTTCGGTCAGCGGGGCCTTGGAGGTCTTGCCCTCGGACTTCATCTTCTGGAATGCGGGGGATTCGTTCATCTGCAGACGGATGTACACCGAGATGCCCAGCATCACGATCGACACGATGAACGGCACGCGCCAGCCCCAATCAGCAAAGGCGGCTTCGCCGATGGCGGTGCGGGTGCCCAGAATCACGATCAGCGACAGGAACAGACCCAGCGTGGCCGTGGTCTGAATCCAGGCGGTGTAGGCACCACGGCTGCCGTGGGGCGCGTGTTCTGCCACGTAGGTGGCCGCACCACCGTACTCACCCCCCAGGGCCAGGCCCTGCAGCATGCGCAGGGCAATCAGGATGATGGGAGCGGCCACGCCGATGGTGGCGTAGTTGGGCAGGATGCCGACGATGAACGTCGATGCGCCCATCAGCAAAATCGTGACCAGGAAGGTGTACTTGCGACCGATCATGTCGCCCAGGCGGCCGAACACCAGCGCGCCGAACGGGCGCACGATGAAGCCCGCCGCAAAAGCCAGCAGCGCAAAGATGAACGCCGCCTGTGGGTCCAGGCCCGAGAAGAACTGCTTGGCGATGATGGCTGCGAGCGAGCCGTAGAGATAGAAGTCGTACCACTCGAAAACGGTGCCGAGCGAAGACGCGAAGATGACCTTGCGCTCTTCGGCGGTCATCGGACGCGGTGCGGGATGGGTGGTTGCCATGGTGTCAATGTCTCCTGGTGATTTGAAGATCGCGCAGCGGCGAGCTGGACGCATTCTTCGTGAGAGCACTGACTCACCTCTGACGCCAAACCAACGCAGGCTTGCGGCAAACTGAACCGAGACTTACAAGACGCTGCGTGCCAGTGCCCGTTGCCACCAGGACGCCGAACTTTCGACCCCGAGAGCAGGGCAAGCATCGGGCGGTGATGGTGTGCAGACGCCCAGCGCAATGGACGGCAACAGCCAAGGTTCACAGCGGCCCGCTGCAAGCCAACACCATCTTCAAAAAAGCTGGTGTTTGGCATCGAGGAGCTCAAGCACTGGGCACGCGCCCCAAGACCTGCGAAGCACTTTGCACCCTGCCACCAGCGCGCTGGAAGGCCTTGCGGAGCCTGCGTGCGGGCCTTTGGCGTTGCAGTGAGAGAAGTGACCCTAAAAACGGCAGTTGACCGCTTGTCGTCTTGCCGCACACCGCGTGGACTCGGGCCTTGGGTTGTTTTCGCCGCCTCACCTTTGGGGTGACAGCGCTATGCACTTGCCAGCGCCGCTTTTGGAGCGCCATGCGGTGTTGCCCCTCAGTGCAGGCACGAGCCTGCCGCGTCGTCGCGCCTTGCCTGGCACCCGAACAGCAGCGCTGGCAAATGCATCCAACTGCCGTTTCTAGGATAAAAAAGGCTTCCCGAAGGGAAGCCTTTTTTGACTGAGCGGCCACCACAGTGACCGACCACATGCCTCGCCTGCTTACAGCGGGGTCTTCTTGCCGTC
>NZ_JBKDRI010000014.1:0-10211 GCF_046341535.1 Acidovorax sp.
GCAAATGCATCCAACTGCCGTTTTTATTGAGTCGGCATCAACCAACTTGAATGCGTTGATGCGGTTCGAAGCTCTGCGCAAGGCTTCGACAGGCTCAGCCCGAACGGCTGGTTCAAGTTCAAAGGTGCCGACTCAATAGGATCATGGAGGTGGTGTGAGAACAGCTGCGAAGTGGATGCAAAGGCCCCCGCATGTCGAGCGCAAAGAGCCTCCGGTCGTGGCGCTCAAATCACCCCGTCGAACACCATCACGTCCACCGCGTCGCCCACAGCCACGTTGCCCTGGTCGTGGTGCAGCACGATGAGGCCAGTGGCCTGCACCATGGAACTGAGCACGCCCGAGCCCTGGTTGCCGGTGGTGCGCACGTGCAAGCTGCCGTCGGGCGCGGTGGTCACCGTGCCGCGCTGGTACTCGGTGCGACCGGGCTTTTTGCGCATGGCTTCGGCACTGGTGGCGCGCAGCAGGGGCGGGGCCGGGTGGGTGCTGCCCATCATGCGCAGCAGGGCGGGGCGCACAAAGGCCAAAAACGTCACCATCACAGCCACGGGGTTTCCGGGCAGGCCAAAGAGCACGGAGCCTGTTGGGGAAGAATTGCTATTAGTTTGATAGCTATCAGAGCTTATTTGACGTGCGTCATTGGCTGATTTGATATCAGATTCTCCCGTGCCACCGATACGACCCACAGCCATGGGCCGCCCGGGGCGCATGGCAATGCGCCAAAACGCCACATCGCCCAGCTTTTTCATCATGGCGCGGGTGTGGTCGGCCTCGCCCACGCTCACGCCGCCGCTGGTGATGATGGCGTCGGCACGCGCTGCGGCTTCGCGGAAGGCGGCCTCCAGCAGGGCGGGTTCGTCGCGCACCACGCCCAGGTCGATCACCTCCACGCCCAGGCGTGTGAGCAGACCGAACACCGTGTATCGGTTGCTGTCGTACACAGCGCCTTCGCGCGGGGCTTCGCCCAGGCTCAGGATTTCATCGCCGGTGGAGAAGTACGCCACCCGCAGGCGGCGGTACACCGTGATGGTGCCCAGCCCCAGACTGGCGAGCAGGCCCAGCGCCGCAGGCGTGAGCCTTTCGCCGCGCGCCAGGGCCACGCCGCCTTCCATCAGATCCTCGCCCTTGAAGCGCCGGTTGTCGCCCGTGCGCACCACATCGGCCGCCAGGGTGATGGCACCGCCGCCAGAGGCCTGCGTGGTGAACTCCTGGGGCACCACGGTGTCCAGCCCCGGGGGCATGATGGCCCCGGTCATGATCTTCACGCAGTCGCCGGGGCCGACCTGCCCGGACCACGCCTTGCCGGCCAGTGCCGTGCCCACCACACGCAGCGTGAGCGGCAGGCCCGCCAACAGTTGCGCGCCCGCCAGCGCATAGCCGTCCATGGCGGAGTTGTCATGGGGGGGCACGCTGATGGGCGAGATCACATCGCGCGCCACCACGCGGCCCAGCGCGTCGAAGATGGCCACTTCCTCGGTCTCGGCCACCGGCTCGGCAAGGCGCTCCAGGAATGCATGGACATCGCAAGCCCGCAGGGCCTGCGGGTCGTAGCCCTGGAGTTCGGCGGCAATCTGGGCAATGGTTTTCATGGCGATGGGGGTCGATGGATCGTAGGTAGATTGGGGCAGGGCGTGTGCGCTGGCCTGCCTTGGCCGGTGGGTTCAGGCTGCGGGCGGCTCGCTTTGGCCGCCCTGATCAGCCGCTGAGGTTAACAAACGCAGCATGTGCAATTTGTCGTACCCCACGCCGTCCACCACGATGGCGCGTGGCAGCAGCCCCCACGCGCGAAAGCCGGCTTGCTCGTACAGGCGCACCACATGCGCGTTGGATGCGGTCACGGTCAGCACCAGCTGCGTGAGCCCCGGCACCTGGCCCGCGGCCTCGATGCAGGCGGCGACCAGTGCTTGGCCAATGCCCCGGCGCTGCGCCCCGGGCACGACCATCATGCTCACCACGCCGGCGCAATGGCGCTGCTGCAAACGGGCCTTGCGCTCGCAGCCGATGCAGCCCAGCAGGTGGCCCGCCTCATCGAATGCGCCCAGGAAGAAGTTGCCTGAATCCACGCTCCCAAACCGGCTTACGTATTCGCTCGCGTCTCGCCCTACTGACGAGGCCCAGTCCGACGTGAAGGCCTCGGGGGCAGTGCGCAGCGACTCGTCACGCAGCGCCTTGTAGGCAACGGCGTCGGTGGCGGCAAGCGGGCGGATGTGGATGGACATGTGCGCAGGGGGAGGGTATGGCTGCCGACGGCGCGTAATGTTGTGTGGTCGGGGCTCACGGCGGCGCGCGGCGGGGCCGTGCGCGCAGCCGCCACCCGCGACGGTTTCAGGTGCCTTCGAGGGCCTGCAACTCGGCCAGGGTGTTGGCGTTGAAGAATGCCCTGGCATCGTCGCCCGGCGCATCGAACGGCACGATGGCGCAGCGGTGCTGGCCGGTCCAGGCGTCGATCTTGCGGCCACCGGCCTGTGTGAAGGCGACCAGGCTCTCCAGCAGGTCCACGCGCAGCAGGCAGAACACAGGCTGGGGTCGCACGGTGGTGCGGCCGGTGCCGTCGTCCTCGGGCGCGGCGGCCATGGCGATGTCGGTGCCCTGGGCATCCGCTGCGGCTGCCAGCCGCTGGGCCAGGTCCAGCGGGAACAGCGGCGTATCGCACGGCACCGTGAGCAGCCACGGCGTTTCGCAGCGCTCCAGCCCAGTCAAAAAGCCCGCCAGCGGCCCGGCATAGTCGGCCAGCACATCGGGCCACACCGGCGCGCCAAAGGCCTCGTAGGCCGCCAGGTTGCGGTTGGCATTGACCATGCTGGTTCCGGTCTGCATCTGCAGCCGCATCAGCGTGTGCAGCGCCAGGGGCAGGCCGCGAAAGTTTTGCAGGCCTTTGTCCACGCCGCCCATGCGGGAGCCGCGGCCGCCTGCGAGAACCAGGCCGGTGATGTCTTGGGTGTCAATCATGTTGTTGCAGGGGTTGTGCGGTGGGCGCCCGCCAGGGCAGGGTCGCCCGGCCAGGGCCGACCCGCAGCAAGGGCTGCGACCCTCTCCCGCGCAGCGGGGGCGATGGAGGGCGCTGCAGGCGACTGTGGGGCGGCTGCATGTCAGCCGCCGATGTAGCTCATCTCCACGCGGCGCGCGCCCATGGATGTGTCGGCCTGGAGGCTGCCGCGCAGTTCGGAGTACCGGTCGGTTCGCTGCTGCCAGATCGGAGCGATCGCCGAGGCGATGTCGGCATCACTGGCACCGCCGCGCAGCAGCGCGCGCAGGTCATGGCCCTGGCTGGCAAACAGGCACAGGTAGAGCTGGCCTTCGGTGGACAGGCGAGCCCGGTTGCAGTCGTGGCAGAAGGCCTGGGTCACGCTGCTGATCACGCCCACCTCGCCCAGCGCCGGGTCGTGGCGGCCGGTGGCATCGGCATAGCCCCAGCGCTCGGCGGTTTCGCCGGGGTTGCTGGGATCGAGCTGCACCAGCGGCAGTTCGGCGCGCAGGCGCTCGATGAGTTCGGCCGATGGCAGAACTTCGTCCATGCGCCAGCCGTTGGTGGCCCCCACATCCATGTATTCGATGAAGCGCAGCGTGGTGCCCGAGCCGCGAAAGTGCCGCGCCATGGGCAGGATTTCATGGTCGTTGGTACCGCGCTTGACCACCATGTTGACCTTGATGTGCGACAGGCCCGCAGCGTGCGCGGCCTCGATGCCCGCCAGCACGTCGGCCACCGGAAAATCCACATCGTTCATGCGGCGGAACACCGCATCCTGAAGGCCATCGAGGCTCACGGTCACGCGGTTCAGACCCGCGTCTTTCAAGGCCCGGGCCTTGCGGGCCAGCAGTGATCCGTTGGTGGTGAGGGTGAGGTCGGGCGCGGTGCCATCCACGGTGCGAAGCTGCGCCAGTTGGGCGACGAGTTCTTCCAGGCCCTTGCGCAGCAGGGGCTCGCCGCCGGTCAGGCGGATCTTGCGCACGCCGTGCGCCAGAAACAGCCGCGCCAGCCGCGTGATCTCTTCGAAGCTCAGTAGTGCGCTATGCGGCAAGTAGGGGTAGTCTTTGTTGAAAACTTCCTTGGGCATGCAGTAGTTGCAGCGGAAGTTGCAGCGGTCGGTCACGCTGATGCGCAGGTCGCGCAGCGGGCGGCCGCGCGTGTCCGTCAGCAGCCCGGTAGGTGTCGCGGCCTGGTCAGGCACCCTGGCCGGCCGCGAGGCCAGGCGCTCATCCACCAGGGGGATGACGCGTTCAGCCATGGCGGGGCTCAAGGGTGGGGGCAAGAGGGCGCATGCGGGGCATTTTCTCACTCTGGCCAGCGACGGTTTTGGGGATGTCCACACTCGCGGCGCGGCGGTGGGCCCCGACCCGCGCCCGGCTCACACGCAGCGAGCGCCGTCCACCTCGATGCACGCGCCGCTGATGAAGGCGGCCTCGTCGCTGGCCAGGAACAGGGCGGCATTGGCAACATCGAGCGCGGTTGAAAAACGCCCCAGCGGAATGGTGGCCAGAAACTTCGCGCGGCGTGCCTCGTCCAGCGGGCCGCCGGCAAATTCGGCGGCCAGGCCGGTGTCGGGGTTGAAGACGGGGTTGATGCAGTTCACGCGGATGTTGTCGGGACCGAGTTCGGCCGCCATGGATTTGCTGGTGATGATGACGGCACCCTTGGAGCCGTTGTACCAGGTCAGGCCCGGGCGGGGGCGCAGTCCGGCGGTGGATGCAATGTTGATGAAGCTGCCGCCCCCCGACTGGTGCAGTGCGGGCACGGCGTGGATGGCCGACAGGTAAATGCTTTTCATGTTGATGGCATAGACCTTGTCAAACTCGTCCTCGCTCACCTCCAGCATCGGGCGGTTGCGGTGCGTCCAGCCGGCGTTGTTGACCACCACGTCCAGCCGGCCATACAGGCGCACGGCTTCATCGACCATCGCCTTCACCTCGGCGGAACGGGTCACGTCGGCCTGGAAGAACGCTGCCGTGCCGCCTGCGGCGGCGATCTCGGCCACCACGCGCTGACCACCGGCTTCATGGATGTCGTTGACCAGCACCCGGCCGCCCTCGGCCGCCAGGCGTTTGGCGATGCCCTCCCCAATGCCGTTGCCAGCGCCGGTGACGATGATGGATTTGTGCTTCACGCGCATGAGGATCTCCGGTGGGGTGGGCCATGAAAAATCAAAAATGATCGTCAAGGGAAGCTCTGCATAACCCTCGCGAGGATGCGCTGGTGCGGATCGGGATAGTCCACAAGGCGCTTTTTGCAGCCAATAGCGTGGCTATTGGCAAGAAAAGCAACGCCGTGGACTGCCCGAGCCCGCGCCCGCGCCCGCGCAGACCGCAGGGAGTTATGCAGAGGTTCCCAAGAGGCCGTGTGTACCGTGCGCCGCAACCCCGGGCACGGGGCCGGGCGAAGGTGTTGGAAGGTGCGGGGGAGGGCGCGTGGCACACAGGCGCGACGGGAGATGCTGCGAGCGCCGTCAGCCGTACTTGATGGCCACGGTCTTGAGGGTGGTAAAGCCGTACAGCGCTTCCACGCCTTTTTCGCGCCCGTAGCCGCTGGATTTCACGCCGCCAAACGGCAGCTCCACGCCGCCCGCCGCTCCATAGTTGTTGATGAACACCTGACCGCTGTGGACCCGCCGGGCCATGCGGAACTGGCGCGCGCCGTCGCGCGTCCAGATACCGGCCACCAGGCCGAACGGTGTGGCGTTGGCCAGCTCCACGGCGTGGTCTTCATCCTCAAAGGCCATGGCGCTGAGCACGGGGCCGAAGATTTCCTCCTGCGCCAGGCGGTGGTTCACGGGCACATCGCGCAGCAGCGTGGGGGCCTGGTAGTAGCCGGTCTCGGGGGCTTCGTCCACCACCACGCCCTGGGCCACCATCGGAATGCCCGCGACCTGTGCGTCCGACAAAAAGTCCCACACGCGCTGCTGCTGCGTCTGGCGGATCAGCGGGCCGACGTCAAGGTCCATCACGGCGGGGCCCACGCGCAGCCTTTCAAAGGCCTGGCCCAGGCGCGCGAGCAGGGGTTCGTAAATGAGCGAGTCGATCAGCACGCGCGATCCGGCCGAGCAGGTTTGCCCGGCGTTCTGCACGATGGCGTTGATGACCACGGGGATGGCAGCATCCAGGTCGGCGTCGGCAAAGATGATCTGCGGGCTCTTGCCACCGAGCTCCAGGGTCACGGGGCAATGGCGTTCGGCGGCCACTTGCTGGATCAGCGTGCCGACCCTGGGGCTGCCGGTAAAGCTGATGTGGGCTATGCCCGGGTGGCGTGCCAGCGCGTCCCCCGCCTCGTGGCCATAGCCGGTGACGATATTGATCGCACCGGCCGGAAAACCCACCTCGGCCGCCAGTTGCGCCACGCGGATGAGCGAAAGGCACGCATCCTCGGCGGGCTTGACCACGCACACATTGCCGGCAGCCAGCGCACCGCCCACGCTGCGGCCAAAGATCTGCATGGGGTAGTTCCAGGGAATCACATGGCCTGTAACGCCGTGGGGCTCGCGCCAGGTGAGCACGCTGTATCCGTCCGGGTAGGGGATGGTCTCGCCGTGGAACTTATCGCAGGCCCCGGCGTAGAAATCAAAGTAGCGCGCCAGCGCCATCGCATCGGCCCGCGCCTGCCGGGTGGGCTTGCCGCAATCGCGCCGCTCCAGCGCCGTGAGCTCATCGGCATGCTCCAGGATCCTGGCCGAGAGCTTTTGCAACAGCCGGCCACGCTCTGCGGGAGCCAGCTTGTGCCACACCGCGGTGTAGCACTGCCGCGCCGCGTGCACCGCCGCATCGATGTCGTCGGCATCGCTGCGCTGGATCTCGTCGAACGGCTGGCCGTCGGACGGATCGATCACCGGGATGGTGCGGCCTGAAGACGACGGCACCGCAGCGTTGGCGATGTGGTTCAGTTGCATGGCCGGTATGGTTACCTCGGATGGAATGCGGGCTGATTATTTGAATAAAAAAGGCCTATCGCGCCCGCCTGTAAACGATTTTGTGCTATCGTAAGTATAGCAAATGGCGGCGTGCTCTCCGCTGCGCCGGCACGCGCCGATGGCGCGGCGCAGCGAGGCTCTGGCCCGGTTCGCGTGACCGGCGCGCGAACCGGGGTGCCGTTCAACTGTGGAACTTGACCACCAGCGGCACGATGAGCAGCGCCACGATGTTGATGATCTTGATGAGCGGGTTGATGGCCGGACCTGCGGTGTCCTTGTAGGGGTCGCCCACGGTGTCACCGGTCACGGCGGCCTTGTGGGCCTCGCTGCCCTTGCCGCCGTGGTGGCCGTCTTCGATGTACTTTTTGGCGTTGTCCCAGGCTCCGCCACCAGTACACATGCTGATGGCCACGAAAAGACCGGTGACGATGGTGCCCATCAGCAACCCGCCCAGCGCCTTGGGCCCCAGGGCCAGCCCGACCACGATGGGCACGATCACGGGCAGCAGGCTGGGGATCACCATTTCTTTGATGGCGGCGCTGGTCAGCATGTCAACGGCACGGCCGTACTCGGGCTTGGCTGTGCCGTCCATGATGCCGGTGATGTCGCGGAACTGTCGCCGCACTTCAACAACCACAGCCCCCGCAGCGCGGCCGACGGCTTCCATCGCCATCGCGCCGAACAGGTAGGGGATCAGCCCGCCAATGAACAGCCCGATGATGACCAGCGGGTCGCTCAGATCAAAACTGATGGCTCGGCCATAGCTTTCGAGCTTGTGCGTGTAGTCGGCAAACAGCACCAGTGCCGCAAGGCCCGCAGAGCCGATGGCATAGCCCTTGGTGACGGCTTTGGTGGTGTTGCCTACGGCGTCCAGGGGGTCGGTGATGTCCCGCACGCTGCTGGGCATCTCGGCCATTTCAGCAATGCCGCCCGCGTTGTCGGTGATGGGGCCATAGGCATCCAGCGCCACGACGATGCCCGCCATGCTCAGCATGGACATGGCTGCCACGGCGATGCCATACAGACCGGCAAGCTGGTAGGCCGCCAGGATGGCCAGGCACACGAAGATGACCGGCCATGCGGTGGAGCGCATCGACACCCCCAGACCCGCAATGATGTTGGTACCGTGCCCGGTGGTCGATGCCTGTGCGATATGCTGCACCGGCGAGTATTGCGTGCCGGTGTAGAACTCCGTGATCCAGACCAGCGCCGCCGTGAGACCAAGGCCGGTGGCACAGGCTCCAAACAAGCGCAACTGGCTGCCGCTGGCGCTGATGGCGTTGTCGGGGATGATCCACAGCGTCACGAAATAGAACGCGACCAGCGAGAGTCCGCCCGCGATGGCCAGGCCCTTGTACAGCGCTGGCATCACGTTCTTCATGCCGGGCGAGGCTTTCACGAAGAAGCAGCCGATGATCGACGCAATGATGGACACGGCACCCAGCGCCAGCGGGTACACCACGGCGTTGATGGGCGCAGTGGCCACCAGCAGCGCGCCCAGCACCATGGTGGCAATCAGCGTGACGGCATAGGTCTCAAACAGGTCGGCGGCCATGCCGGCGCAGTCGCCCACGTTATCGCCCACGTTGTCTGCAATCACGGCGGGGTTGCGCGGGTCATCCTCGGGGATGCCGGCCTCCACCTTGCCGACCAGGTCGGCACCCACGTCTGCCCCTTTGGTGAAGATGCCCCCGCCCAGGCGCGCAAAGATCGAAATCAGCGAAGAGCCAAACGCAAACCCGATCAGGGGGTTGAGCAGCGTGGCCAGGTTGGTTGTGGGCTTGAGGTTGCCGTTGCCCACAAGGAACCAGTAAAACGCCGTGACGCCCAGCAGCCCGAGGCCCACCACCAGCATGCCGGTGATGGCACCGCCGCGGAAGGCCACGTCCAGCGCGGGGCCGATGCCTTGTGTTGCTGCCTGGGCAGTGCGCACGTTGGCCCGCACCGATACGTTCATGCCGATGAAGCCGCAGGCGCCCGAGAGCACCGCGCCCACCACGAAGCCGATCGCCGTGGTGCTGTCAAGAAAAACGCCGATGAGGATCGCCAGGACGATGCCCACGATGGCAATCGTCTTGTATTGCCGGGCAAGGTACGCTGCCGCGCCGGCCTGGATGGCCGAGGCAATCTCCTGCATGCGGGCGTTGCCCGGGTCTTTGGAAAGAATCCAGCTCCTGGTCCAGAGGCCATAAGCCACCGCGATCAGGCCGCACACGAGTGCGAGGACGATAGGGGATGTCAATGCTGAACTTGCAGCCATTCATTTCTCCTTGGATGATGCGCGAAGGGGGACAACGCATCGGTGGTGTCCCCGCTGCGTTGCTTCCTCGTGCCCTGTCCTGCAGAGCCGATTGGCCAACAGATCGAATTTACAGCCAAACCAGCCGCTGCAAGCAAGGCGCAAGGAGCCTGGCCCTAAAATCAGGGTTAATCCCGACATCGCCGGGCTGGTCCCGCGCAGTGCCCGGGGCAACCAGGGGCGATTGCATCGTGGGTTGCCGTTTTTCAAATCCACCCTTCTGAGTCATGTCCCTGAACAACGTATCCCCTGGCAGTCACGCACCCGAGACCTTCAACGTCGTCATCGAAATCCCGATGAACGCCGACCCGATCAAGTACGAAGTGGACAAGGAATCTGGCGCGATCTTCGTGGACCGTTTCATGACCACGGCCATGCACTACCCCACCAACTACGGCTATGTGCCGCGCACGCTGTCGGGGGACGGCGACCCGGTGGATGTGCTGGTCATCACGCCCTATCCCCTGCATCCGGGCGTTGTCGTGACGTGCCGCCCCCTGGGCATCCTCATGATGGAAGACGAAGCGGGCATGGATGGCAAGGTCATCGCCGTGCCGACCTCCAAGATTTTGCCTATGTACGACCACTGGCAGACCATTCATGACGTCAACCCCATGCGCCGCAACGCCATCGCTCACTTCTTTGAGCACTACAAAGACCTGGAAAAAGGCAAGTGGGTGAAGGTGGTGGGCTGGGACGGCGTGGACGCCGCCAGGAAAGAAGTGGCTGACGGTATCGAAAACTTCAAGAAGAGCTCGTAAGCGCTTGCGGGATGTTGGCCTCGCGCAACGCGAGCCCTGGCTTTCCCGTGACTTGCCAAACAGCCTGCCGGTGTGCGCCTGCGGGCTGTTTTTGTTTGTGCAGACGTCTGAACCCAAATAAGGGGTATCTATTTAGCTCCAGCAGCCCCATTGATGCTGTGATTTCATCCAGCCATCGTATCCGATTGCCCATCCCCGCTGCTCTTGCTCACAACATCCCCATAGGTCACTGGCGGCGTCACTACCGCCTGCTGCAGC
>NZ_JBKDRI010000015.1:0-3310 GCF_046341535.1 Acidovorax sp.
GCACTTGGCGGGCATCACGCGCACCTGGCAATACGCGCCGGGTGGCTGGCTGGCATAGGCCGCGCGGTCGCCCACACGCAGGTGGGTCACGCCCTCACCCACGGCCTCCACAACGCCTGCGCCCTCCATGCCAATGCCAGCGGGCATGGGCAGCGGGTAAAGGCCGGTGCGGTGGTACACATCAATGAAGTTCAGGCCCACGGCATGGTGGTGGATGCGGATCTCACCGGGCCCGGGCTCGCCCACGGTCACATCAACCAGAGAAAGTTCTTCGGGTCCGCCGTGCTGGCGGATCTGTACGGCAAGGCTCATGGCAAACGGCTCCTGTGCGGTTGGGTGCCCGACGGATGACAAGGCGGGCATTGATAACGAACGTTGTCGATCGTGCCATGAATCTGTAAGGCCTGCAGAGAGCGAGGACAGGTCTTGAACCGGTACAGTGCAGCCATGACGCAAAGACTGACACCCGCCACGGCGGGTTTGCTGGTGATTCCCCCGCTGCTGTGGGCTGGCAACGCGGTAACAGGCCGCTTGGTACACGACCTGATTTCGCCCAGCACCCTGAATTTCATCCGCTGGATGCTCGCCTTTGGCCTGCTGCTTCCGCTGGCCCATGGGGTGCTGCGCCGAGACAGCGGGCTGTGGCCCCATTGGCGGCGCTATGCTGTGTTGGGCTTGCTGGGCATAGGCTTGTACAACGCGCTGCAGTACCTGGCGCTGCAAACCTCCACGCCCATCAACGTGACGCTGGTGGGCTCCAGCATGCCCGTGTTCATGCTTGTGGTGGGTGCGCTGTTTTTCGGTGCGGCAGTCACACGCCGGCAATTGCTGGGGGCGCTGCTGTCGGTGTGCGGCGTGCTGCTGGTATTGAGCCGTGGCGACTGGTCTCAACTCATGGCCTTCCGTCTCGTGCCTGGCGACATCTTCATGTTGCTGGCAACCCTGTCGTGGGCGTTTTACAGCTGGCTGCTATCGCGCACCGCCGAACCGGCGTCCATTCGCACCGACTGGGCTGCTTTTTTGATGGCACAAATGGTGTTCGGCCTGGCATGGTCGGGCGGCTTTGCGGGTGCCGAATGGGCCTCGGGGCGCGCCCACATCGAATGGGGATGGCCGCTGGCCGCTGCGCTGGTGTTTATTGCCGTCGGCCCTGCCGTGCTGGCCTACCGATGCTGGGGCATTGGCGTTGGGCGCGCGGGTCCGGCCGTGGCCGGTTTCTTTGTCAATCTCACGCCACTGTTTGCGGGCGTGATGTCGGCTGCATTCCTGGGTGAGACGCCGCGGCTGTTCCATGCTGCGGCGTTTGCGCTCATCGTGGGCGGCATCATCGTCTCCTCGCGCCGCTGACCCAACTGCCGGGCGCGTCCGGGCGGGCGGTCAGCCCGCGCCTGGGGCTATAGACAACAGTGCCTTAGCCGGGCAAGGCGCAACCTGCAAATCGCGCGAAGCGACAGACGCGAAGGCAGCCGACTGAAGCATGACGTTCAGATCCGCAGCAGGCTGGGGTCTGGCCATCAGGTAGCCTTGGAATAACTGGCAGCCATATTCGGCCAGGGTATCTTTTTGCGCCTGCGTTTCCACGCCTTCAGCGATCACGTCCAATTCCAAATTGCGTGCCATGCCGATGATGGTCTGCACAATGACATCGTCCGCAGGGCGCACGCCCAGATTGCGCACAAAGGATTGGTCGATTTTGAGTTGGTCAAGCGGCAGCCGGGTGAGGTACGCAAGCGATGAATAGCCGGTACCAAAATCATCCAACGAAAAACGCACGCCCTTGGTCTTGAGCAAGCCCATTTTGCTGACCGTGTCATCCACGTTGTCCAGCACCAGCGATTCCGTCAGTTCCAGCTTGAGCAAGTGGGCAAGCGCACCGGTCTCGCGCAGAACATCCACCACCCGCGCAACAAAGTCCCGCTGGCGGAACTGGCGCGCACTCACATTCACGGACACTTGCACATGGCGGTAACGCGGGTCACTGCTCCAGGCCGCCAGATCTTCACAGGCCGTGCGCAGCACCCAATGGCCAATAGGAACGATCAGCTCGCTCTCCTCCGCCACACTGATGAAGCCGCCTGGCGTCACCAGTCCACGCTCCGGATGACGCCAACGGATCAGGGCCTCGACGCCGACAATATGGCCGTCCAGGTTGAATTGCGGCTGGTAATGCAGCTCGAATTCCCGCCCTGCGAGCGCGGCTTGCAGGTCGAATTCGAGGCGCGCGCGGGCATTGATGGCCACCTGCATCTCGGGGTCGAAAAAGCACATGCCATTGCGCCCCTGCGACTTCACCTGGTACATGGCGATGTCAGCCTCCTTGAGCAGATCGACCGACATCCGCTGCGAACCGCCCATGAGCGTGACACCCACGCTCGGTGTGATTTGGTACACATGGCTGCCCAACGAAAACGGCAGGTTCAGTCGCCGCAGGATTTTCTCGCCCACACGGCGGGCGTAGGCGGCGGCCTCGTCCGAGTGGGTCGAGACTTCGTGCAGCATGACCACGAATTCGTCCCCCCCAAGGCGGGCCACCGTATCTTCGCGGCGCACACAGGCCTTCAAGCGCTCCGCCACCTGCTGCAGCAACAAGTCACCGACCTCGTGGCCCAGGGTATCGTTCAGCGTCTTGAAATGGTCCAGATCAAGAAAAAGCAGCGCGCCGTACTGCCCGCTGCGCCCGCTGGCAGTCATGGCATGCTGCATGCGGTCCATCAGCAGGCGCCGGTTGGGCAGGTTGGTCAGCGGATCGTAGAACGCCAGATTTTCGATTTCGGCATTCGCCTGCCTGAGCGCCGTGACGTCGTGGTAGGTGATGACAAGCCCGCCATCAGGCGTTGGACGCTCAGTGATCTGAATGGTGCGCCCGCTGGGCTGAACCTGCTCGTGCGAATCGCCGGGAAACGCCTGCTGCCGAAGCCGCTCTTGCACCCAAAGCTCGCGGGTTTCGTCGTCGGCTTCCGGCAGCTGGTGGGCAGCGTCCACCTCCAGCAGACGACGCAACGGCTGGCCCGGCACCATCAGCGCGCGCATCCACGGAAACATCTCCTCAAAGTGATGGTTCCACTGGACCACCTCACGCTTGCCGTTGAGCAACAGGAAACCGCTCACCATGGACTGGAGCGCCTGCTCCAGCGTCGCCTTGGATTGCGCAATGGCTACCCGCGCCTGAGCCAGCCGTTCTAGATAGCGCAGGGTAGTCCAGCCGGCAACGATGATCATGACCACGAAAAGCAAAGCCGTCAGCCCGACCTCTTTGCTTTGACTGCGCCAGGGAAGCAGGGCTTCGTCCAGCGGGATGCTCACCGCCACT
>NZ_JBKDRI010000016.1:0-3520 GCF_046341535.1 Acidovorax sp.
ACACTCAGCACAATGATGAGCGCCGCCACCCCCAGCGCAATGCCCAGCATGGACACGCCCGAGATGAACGAGATGAAGCCGTTGCGCCGCGTGGCGCGCCCAGCGCGGGTGTAGCGCCAGCCCAGGGCCAGTTCGTAGGGGATTTGCATGGATCGGGAAAAAAGGGATGGCCAGCCCGGGCGTGACGGAATGTCTGCCCGGGGGCCTTGCCGATTGTGGCATCCCGCAAAATACCGGAATGTCGGACACCCACCATGTGCTCATCCCCCACGCTGCAAGCGCCTCGGAGGGATGCCAGCAAGCCCTGCAAGGCCTGGCCTTGCCCCATCTGGACCGTCTGCTGGCGCGGCTGGGCGCCCTGCCCACCGCCTTCAGCGCGGCGGCCGCCGAAGGCGAGGAAACCAGCTTTTCGCCCCCGCACGAACGCGTGCTGGCAAGCCTGCTGGGCCTGCCTTGCGAGGATGGCCGCATCCCGTGGGCCGCGTGGCACCGCCAACAGCAGGGCGCGCCCGCCGACGAGAAGGCCTGGGCATTCGTCACGCCCTGCCAGTGGCAGGTGAGCACCGACCACGTCACCCTGCGCGACCCCGAGGCCCTGGGCCTGGATGAAGCGGCCTCGCGGGCGCTGCTGGCCATTGTGTCGCCCTGGTTTGCCGAGGACGGCATCACCCTGCACTACGACCAGCCCACGCGCTGGCTGGCCAGCGGCGATCTCTTTGCGCAGCTTTGCACCGCCTCGCCGGAGCGCGTGCTGCTGCGCGATGTGCGCGCCTGGATGCCACACTGTGCCGACCCCGCCGCCGCCCGCACGCTGCACCGCCTGCACAGCGAGATGCAAATGCTGCTGTACACGCACGCCTTCAACGACGAACGCGCCGAGCGCGGCCTGCCGGTGGTCAACTCGTTCTGGGTGCACGGTGCGGGGGCCTTGCCATCGCACAAGGCGCCTGCCACACACACCCGGCCCACCATGCCCACCGACCTGCGCGACGCGGCGCTGCGCGAAGACTGGCGCGCCTGGGCCGCAGCCTGGGCTGCACTGGACGCAGGCCCTGTGGCCGACCTGCTGCGCCAGGCCGAACGCGGTGCGGCGGTGCAGCTCACGCTGTGCGGGGACCGCAATGCACTGGCGTTTGGCAGTGCCGCCGCGCGCGGGCTGGCGCAGCGATTTCAGAGTCTTTTCAAGCCATTGCGCTTGCCTGACCTACTCAGTAAGCTATGAAAATAGTAGCAAGAGACATCCCGCCGCGTGCCGCCTGGGCGCTGGAGCAGGCGGGCGTACACCCCCTGCTGGCCCGGCTGTACGCCGCGCGCGGCGTGCGGGGCAAGGACGAGCTGGACGATGGCCTGACCCACCTGCTGCCCCCCGCCGGGCTGGCAGGCATCACGCAGGCGGCGCGGCTGCTGGCCGATGCCGTGCAGCAAAACCAGCGCATGGTCATCGTGGCCGACTACGACTGCGACGGCGCCACCGCCTGCGCTGTGGGCGTGCGCGGCCTGCGCATGCTGGGCGGCCGCCATGTGGACTACCTGGTGCCCGACCGGATCACTGACGGCTATGGCCTTACGGCCCCCATTGCCCGGCGCGTGAAGGAACGCGGGGCCGACGTGCTGATCACCGTGGACAACGGCATCGCCAGCGTGGACGGCGTGGCCGAGGCCAAGGCGCTGGGCCTCACGGTGGTGGTGACCGACCACCACCTGCCCGGGCCCGAGCTGCCCGCCGCCGATGCCATCGTCAACCCCAACCAGCCCGGCTGCACCTTCGAGAGCAAATCGATTGCCGGTGTGGGCGTGATGTTTTATGTACTGCTGGCGCTGCGGGCCGAGTTGCGCGCGCGGGGGGTGTTCGATATGTCGAGCGCCGCTGGGCCGTCCCAAGGCGAGAGGGCCCCCTCGGGGGGCAGCGAACCACGCGAAGCGGGGAGCGTGGGGGCGCCCAAGCCCCAGCCCAAGCTCGACCCGCTGCTCACGCTGGTGGCGCTGGGCACCGTGGCCGATGTGGTCAAGCTTGACGCCAACAACCGCCGCCTGGTGGCGCAGGGCCTGCGCCGCATCCGCGCCGGGCAGATGCCTGCGGGCATTGCCGCCCTGTTCCACGCCGCAGGCCGCAAGGCCAGCGCGGCCACCACGTTTGACTTTGGCTTTGCCTTGGGCCCGCGCATCAACGCCGCAGGCCGCCTGGCCGACATGACGCTGGGCATCGAATGCCTGCTGACCGACGATGCGGGCCGCGCCGCCGAGCTGGCCGGGCAGCTCGACGCCATCAACCGCGAGCGACGCGAGATCGAAGGCGGCATGCGCGAGCAGGCCATGCTGATGGCCGAGAGCCTGTTCCAGCAAGACGAAGACCCGCCACCCGCCATCAGCGTGTTCGACCCGGATTTTCACGAAGGCGTGGTCGGCATCGTGGCCAGCCGCATCAAGGACAAGCTGCACCGCCCCACCTTTGTGTTTGCCGCCAGCAGCGCGCCCGGCAAGGCGCACGAGCTCAAGGGCTCGGGCCGGTCCATCCCTGGCTTTCATTTGCGCGATGCGCTCGACCTGGTGGCCAAGCGGCACCCCGCCGTGATCCTCAAATTTGGCGGCCACGCCATGGCCGCAGGCTGCACGGTGGCGGCCGATGGCTTCGAGGTGTTCGAAAAAGCCCTGGCCCAGGTGGCGCAGGAATGGCTGGACGCATCCACCCTCACGCGCCGCATCGAGACCGACGGGCCCCTGCCCGCCGAGTACTGCCGCGCCGACATCGTGGACACCCTGCACCGCGAAGTCTGGGGCCAGGGCTTTGCGCCGCCCACCTTCAGCGAAGAAGTGCAGGTACTCAGCCAGCGCCTGGTGGGCGAGGCCAAGAACCACCTGTCCATCAAGCTCATCCACCAGGGCAACCCGGTGGATGCCATCTGGTTCGGCCACACCGAGCAACTGCCCGCGCGCGTGCTGCTGGCCTTTCGCCTCGATGTGAACGAGTGGAAGGGTGAGCGCCGGGTGCAGTTTCTGGTGGAGGGCGCGCAGGTATAGCGGCCGCAAGACCACAACGAACCCGCCCGCCCCACCCCACCCGTTCAGGCTGAGCCCGTCGAAGCCAGCGCCTCACCCCACCCGTTCAGGCTGAGCCCGTCGAAGCCAGCGCCCCATCCGTTCGGGCTGAGCCTGTCGAAGCCAGGGCGATTCTTTCAAAGGCCCTTCGACAGGCTCAGGGCGAACGCGGCGAGCGGGGCGAACGCGGCGAATCGAGCTTTAAACAAAGAAAAATCCCCACTACCGCGCTAGCAACAAACACAACAAGCTACAAACAATATAGCAAAGCTGAAATTCATCGCCCGGCCGCTGGACAAATATACCCGATGGTAGCTACCATTGATAATCACCAACCAAGGAACCCCCCGAGTTCGACACCAATCGGCCTCTCTTGGGCTGGGCCGACGAGCGCTAGCGATATGAATCAATGACTTGCGGGTGCTTCGGGTCCGATTTCTGGGTTTTCTTGTAGTGCCAATGTTGCGATATTTTGTAGTTTTCA
>NZ_JBKDRI010000017.1:0-35624 GCF_046341535.1 Acidovorax sp.
AGATCGAGTTCAGTTTGTTCGGTACAGTTTGGATTCGGCATGGCTCGCTCGTTCATCAAGTTTCTACACCTCGATAAACGCGCACTCAAAGGGCCATGCCGTCATCGTTTTTACGGAGGACGGTGAAATATCCGGGCTAGCCCGCAATGGGCCTCATCAAGACGCTGAAATCGCCGCCCTGCGCCGTTGCGCACCCTCGCGATGGCGTCATCTTGATCGGTTCAACGAGCTTCTCACTGAGCACCTTGGCGTTGGGCCGAGGTGGGGCGGCCGACGTGAAGTGAATCGCCTGCCGCTATGGCAACAGCTGGTAGAACGAACGGATGATCTCCCAGGCTTCCTCCGGATCATCGGTCAGATGAAAGAGCTTGAGGTCCTGCTCGGAGATCGTGCCTTCCTCCACCAGCATCTCGAAGTTGATCAGCCGCTTCCAGTAGTCGGTGCCAAAGAGCACGATGGGCACGGGCTTGGCTTTTTGGGTCTGCACGAGTGTGAGCACTTCGAACAGCTCATCCAGCGTGCCAAAGCCCCCAGGGAACGCCGCCAGCGCCTTGGCGCGCATCATGAAGTGCATCTTGCGCAGCGCAAAGTAGTGGAACTTGAAACTCAGCGAGGGTGAGATAAAGCGGTTGCCGCTTTGCTCATGGGGCAGGGCGATGTTCAGGCCCACGTTCAGCGCGCCTGCGTCATGTGCGCCACGGTTCGCGGCTTCCATGATGCCGGGGCCGCCGCCGGTGCAGATATAAATCCGGTCGGCTGCGGGCTGTTGTTCGCTGTGCTCAGCCACCAGGCGGGCGAACCGGCGCGCAAGGTCGTAGTAGCGCGCGTTGCGCACGGCCAGGCGGGCGCGTTTCAGGCGTACTTCGTCACCGCTGGCCTCGGCGTCGCTCAGTTGGGCGGCGGCTTCCTCAGGTGCCACAAAACGGGCGCTGCCATAGACCACCACGGTATTGTGTATTCCCTGCGACGCCTGGCCCAGCTCGGGTTTGAGCAGCTCCAGCTGGAACCGGATGCCGCGCGTTTCGCGGCGCAGCAGGAATTCGGGGTCCGCAAACGCCAGCCGGTGGGCATCCTCGTGCAGAGGGTTGCCCTCGGCCGCGTGGTTTTGGAGTTCGGCCCAGGCGTCGGCCAGGCGGCTATCGTTCAGTTGGGTATTGGATTCCATGAGCGCCGTTGAACAGAAAGGGAAAGGATGGCAAAAGAAGCGGTGGAGATGGATGCTGCTGCGCAGACGCCTTAGACGGCCGGCCCCGCTTGGCACATGATGATCGCTCGCATCGCCGAATCACGCACGCAGCGCCGCCAGCCACGAAACCGAGTAGGTGCCCAGCACCGTGAGGGCGAGCGAGCCGACAAGATGCAGCGCGGCAGTGCCCAATCCGAGCGCATAACGCTGGGTCAACAGCATCTGCGAGACCTCGGCGGAAAAGCTCGAGAAAGTGGTGAGCCCGCCCAAAAAGCCGGTCACCAGTGCCAAGCGCCACACCGGATCGAGCTGGGGCAAGGCTTGGAACACGCCAATGGCCACCCCCACAAGGTAGCCGCCGATCAGGTTTGCGGCCAGCGTACCCCATGGCACGGTGACGCCGGTGTTCAGCCACAGGCCCAAGCGCCAGCGCACGAGTGCTCCGGCGGATGCCCCGATACAGATGGCAAGAACGTTCATCATGTCGCGATTGTCGCCCAGAAAAAAGCGCTGTCCGCGTTGGAATGGCCTTGCGTGGTCGCGTACCGGCGGCTGTGCGGCAGATGCTCCACCCGCGTGGGTGGTGCAGCACGCCTTATTGAGTCGGCATCAACCAACTTGAATGCGTTGATGCGGTTCGAAGCTCTGCGCAAGGCTTCGACAGGCTCAGCCCGAACGGCTGGTTCAAGTTCAAAGGTGCCGACTCAATAGGGTCGGCGGAATCAAGGTTTTTGATGAAAAATAAGTCGGCTACGCACGCTCTGTAAGCGCTGGAAGCTATTAAATCAGGAGCGTTCGATCGGCGCGCCCGTGCGTGGCTGGCTCAGGCTGGGCGGTACCGCCTGGCCCGCCTGCCGCGCGCGGAACAGTCCGGCACGCATCAAAAAGATGGACATCACCGGGACGGTGATGGCCACAAAAACAGCAATCAAGAGGGCATGCAGGGCCAAGCTCTGGTCGGCTACCGAAAAGTACAGCACCGTGGCATGCACGATCAGCCAGCAGGCCAGCGTGGCGATGATCGAAGGGGCGTGCACGCGCTCGAAAAAGCTTTGCAGTCGTAAAAGCCCAATGGCACCCAGCAGCGCAAGGCAGGCCCCGCCCAGCACCAACGCGGCGACGATGATTTCCAGCCACAGCGGCAGCACGGCGGGCCCGGTCATTCGATCACCTCGCCGCGCAACAGGAACTTGGCCATCGCCATGGAGCCGACAAAGCTGAAAAGCGCCAGCAGCAGGGCCGCCTCAAAGTAAGTCTTGCTACCGTAGAGCAGCCCCAGCACCAGCATGACAAGCATGCCGCACAGGTACATGCAGTCCAGCGCCAGCACGCGATCCTGCGCCGTGGGGCCGCGCAGGACGCGCAGCAACGTGCAGCCCATGGCGATCGCTAAAAGAAGGAGTGCGGCGGGCAGGGCCCAGTCAAGGATGGGGGTCATGGTTCAGGCCTTCGGCTCAGGCATCAGCGGCTGCTGCGGATTCAAAAATTTCCATCAGCGGCGCTTCGTATCGGCGCTTGATGTCGGCTGCAATGGCCTCGGGGTCGTCCACCTCCAGCACATGCAGCAAGAGCATGCTGCGGTCCAGCGACAGTTCGGCCCAGGCCGTTCCGGGGGTGATGCACACGATCAGGGCCAGCACGGCCAGCGCGTTGGGGTCGCGCATCTCCAGCGCGATCGGCACGAAGCCCGGTGGATGCCGACGGCGGCTGGGCATCAGCAGCAGGCGTGCTACCGCCAGGTTCGATTGCAGGGTGTCGGCCATCACGGTCAGCGCCAGTCGCACCGCAGCGCTGGGTTTGCGGATGCGCACCGGCAGCGGCCGCAGCCCGGCGGTGACCAGGGGTATGGCTACTGCGAGCACGCTGCCCAGCACCATGTGACCGGCGCTGAGGCTGCGGTTGAGCAGCAGCCACAGGCCCAGTAGTGCAAGGGAAAGCAGCGGGTCTGGCACCAGGCGGCGCAAAAGGCCCGGGCGCGGGGCTGCGGTCTTGCGCTGCGCGGTCATGGCGGGCCTCCGGTATCTGGGGTCTTGGGAATTGCAGCCGGGTTGGGCACCGGAAGGGTCGTCATGACCGCCCGCACGTACACCGAAGGCGCATGCAAGGCGTCGGCCGTGGCCTGGGCGTAGCGCATCACGGCACCGGCCTGCCACACCAGCGCGGCGCAAGCGGCAAGCAGCATCGCGATGGGCATACCCTCCAGCACCTGTAGCCGTGGTGACGAACGCCCCTGGGCTGACCAGAAGTGGCGGATGCCCACGCGTGTGAGCGCCAGCAGCGCCATCACGCCCGAGCCCACCAGCAGTGCGATCAGCGTCCAGCCTGCCGCGCTTGCGTGCAGGCCTTGGCTGGCCCCGAGGCCCAGCGGGTTAAGAAGCGCGTGCACTATGGCGAACTTGCCAACAAAGCCCGGCAACGGCGGCAGTCCGGCAATGACCAGGGTGCAGCCCATGAAGGCCAGGCCCAAAAACGCGGTAGCGGCCGGAATCACCCTGCCGATCAGTGCCCGCTCTTGGTCGTCCAGATTGATGGCCTGCGCGGGCCGCAAGTCTGCCGCGAGAAACGGCGCTTCATCGCGGTGCTCATGCGGCGCGACGTTGGCGCCGTCGTTGCGCCAGCGGTCGACCAGATCGCTGACAAGAAAAAGTGCGCTGATGGCCATCGTGGAGCCTGGCAGGTAGTACAGCAATGCGGCCGTCAGCCCTGTGTGCCCGAAGCCAACTGCGGCCAGCAGTGTCCCCGATGACAGGATGGCCGCGTATCCCGCCAGATGGCTCAGACGCTGGGAGGCCAGCATGCCTGCAGCGCCAAACACCAGCGTCAGCATGCCACCGACGATGAGCCACTGGCTGCCAAACAGGGCCGATTCGCCAGCCTCCGCGCCAAACACCAGTGTCCACAGGCGCAGCACGCTGTACACGCCCACCTTGGTCATCAATGCAAACAGCGCGCCCACGGGGGCCGTGGCTGCGCTGTAGGCAGGTACCAGCCAGAAGTTGATGGGCCACACGGCTGCCTTGATGAGAAAAGCCAGCGCCAAAATGGCGGCCGCAGAGTGCAGCAGCCCCCGGTCGGCAGGTGCCACGTTTGCAATGCTCTGCGCCAGATGCGCCATGTTCAGGGTGCCGGTGATGCCGTAGAGCATCGACACCCCGATCAGGAACAGCGACGATGCCGCCAGGTTGATGGCGATGTAGTGCAACCCGGCCGACACCCGTGGCCGCCCCGAGCCATGCAGCAGCAGCCCATAGGAGGCGGCCAGCATGATCTCGAAAAACACAAACAGATTGAACAGGTCGGCCGTGAGGAAGGCCCCGGCCAGCCCCATGAGCTGGAACTGGAACAAGGGATGAAAATGCACGCCCGCACGGTGCCACCGCGCCACGGCAAACAGCACGCTTGCCAGTGCAACCGTGCTGGTGAGCACGAGCATCATGGCCGACAGGCGGTCGATGGCAAGCACGATGCCAAACGGCGCTGGCCAGTTGCCCGGCAGGTACACGCCGATGCTGGCCTGACCACCCGGCTGCTGGGCCTGCACCAGCAGCAGCACGGCCACCACCAGCCCCAGCAGGGTCGATGCCATGTTCATCGCGACCTTGGTGCGCTGGCGCTCCTCGCGCAGCAGCAGCATCAGCCCGGCGGTCACCAGCGGCAGTGCAATGGGTGCCAGGATCAGGTGCGGCATCAGCCGATCCAGCACAAACCCCACGGATGTCATGTCAGTGATCCTTGGCGCGCGTGCCGTCCACATGATCGGTACCCGCCATGCCGCGAGAGGCCAGCAGGACCACCAGAAACAGCGCCGTCATGGCAAAGCCGATCACGATGGCTGTGAGCGTGAGCGCCTGCGGCATCGGGTCGGCGTAGTGGGCCAGGTCCTGCGGGATGCCTGGTTGCAGCACGGGCTCCTTGTCAATCGCCAGACCCAGCCGCCCCATGCTGAAGATGAACAGATTGACCGCGTACGACAGCAGCGACAGGCCCATGATGACCTGGAAGGTACGTGGGCGCAGCAACAGCCACACGCCCGAGCCGGTCAGCACCCCGATGGCCAGGGCCAGTATCAATTCCATGGGTTGTCTCCCTGGGTGGCGGCACCCGGCTGCATGTCTTCGGCTGCGCGGGCGTTGTGATAGCGGTGGCTGCGCACCGACTGGTGGGCCATGCCGGTCAGGATGAGCATGGTGGAGCCCACCACCAGCGTGAACACGCCAATGTCAAAGAACAGGGCGCTGGCGACATGGATCTCACCGACCACCGGCAGGGACAGGTGCGCCGTGTGGCTGGTCAAAAACGGGTAGCCCCACACAAGCGACCCGAGGCCCGTGGCCAGGGCGATCAGCAGGCCCACGCCAATCCACCGGCGCGGGTACAGCGGCATGTGGGCCTCGACCCATGAGGTGCCCGACACGATGTACTGCAGCAGCAGTGCCACTGCAAAGACCAAGCCCGCCACAAAGCCGCCGCCCGGCTCGTTGTGCCCGCGCATGAACAGGTACACCGCCACCAGGGTGGCAAAGGGCAACATCAGCCGCACCAGCACGGCGGGCACCATCAGGTAGCCGATGGCGGTGTCGGTGGACTGGCGCGGGTTGCTCAGATCAGTGTCCACATCGGCAGGCACGGCCCGCTGCTGTGCGGGCAGGTCCATCACCTCGCGCGCGGGCCGAAAGCGCCGCAGCAGGGCATATACGGTCAGGGCCACAATGCCCAGCACCACGATCTCGCCAAACGTGTCAAAGCCTCGAAAGTCCACCAGCATCACATTGACCACGTTGGTGCCACCGCCTTCGACCAGCGCGCGCTCCAGGAAGAAGGTGGATGTGCTGTCCGGGAACGGCCTGTTCATCATGGCAAACGAAAGCACGGCCATGCCGCCACCGGCCGCAAGCGCCAGCGCCAGGTCGCGCCAGCGGCGCAGCAGCGTGCGGCGCGCTCCGCCGCGCGAAGGCACCTTCAGGCGTTCATCGCGCCGGGGCAGCCAGCGCAGCCCCAGCAGGATGAGAATGGTGGTGACCACCTCAACCACGATCTGCGTGAGTGCCAGATCGGGCGCAGAAAACCACAGAAACGTCATGCACATGCACAGGCCCGTGCCGCCCAGCAACGTGAGGGCGGCCAGTCGGTGGTACTTGGCCTGCCATGCAGCGGCCACGGCGCAAACGGCTCCGACGATCCAGAGAACGGCAAAGGCAGGCGCGATGGGCAGCAGCACGCGCTCGCCAATGTGCACGCCGCGCACCCACAGTGGCACAGTGGCCGCCATCAGCGCAGCGCCCACAAGCCAGAGCATCTGCCACTGCAGCCGGCGGGTGCCCAGCAGGCGGCGTGCGTTGCGCCCCAGCAGGCTGACCCGGGCCAGAGCCGCTTCAAACAGCCGTTGCCCATCCATGCGACGGATCACCGGCGGGGCCAGCATGCGGCCGCGGGCGCGCTGCTGGCGCAGCAGGGCATATAGCAGACCGCCCCCTGCCAGTGCCACCAGGCTCATCACGAATGGGGTGTTCAAGCCATGCCACACTGCCAGGCTGTACTCTGGCAGCTCGCCCCCCACCACCGGCCGCGCCGCAGCAGCCAGGCTCGCGCCCACCGACCACGCCGGAAGGGTGCCCACCACCAGACAGGCCAGCACCAGCAGTTCTACCGGCACGCGCATCCAGTGCGGCGGTTCGTGCAGAGTGCGCGGCAGGTCATCTGCGGGCGGGCCCCAGAACACATCGACCGTGAACCGCAGCGAATACGCCACGCTGAACATGCCCGCCACGGTGGCCGCCACGGGCAGCAGCCATTCCAGCATGGGCGTCGTACTGATGTACACCGTTTCGGCAAAAAACATTTCTTTCGACAGGAACCCATTGAGCAGGGGCACCCCCGCCATGGCAGCGCTGGCAACCATCGCCAGCGTGGCAGTGACGGGCATCATGCGGCGCAAGCCCGACAGGCGGCGGATGTCGCGCGTGCCGGATTCATGGTCCACGATACCCACCGCCATGAACAGCGAGGCCTTGAACGTGGCGTGGTTCATGATGTGGAACACGGCCGCCACCGCAGCCAGCGGGCTGTTCAGACCCAGCAGGAGCGTGATCAGCCCCAGGTGCGAGATGGTCGAATACGCCAGCAGCCCTTTGAGGTCGTTTTGAAACATGGCCGCATAGCCGCCCACAAGCAGTGTGGCCAAGCCCGCGCCCCCCACCAGCCAGAACCATGGCTCGGTACCCGCCAGGGCCGGCCACAGGCGCGCCAGTAAGAACACGCCTGCCTTCACCATGGTGGCCGAGTGCAGGTATGCCGACACAGGTGTAGGCGCGGCCATGGCATGCGGCAGCCAGAAGTGGAAAGGAAACTGCGCGCTTTTGGTCAGTGCCCCCAGCAGGATGAGCACCAGCGCCGTCAGGTATAGAGGATGCGCCTGGATCAGATCGCCCGCGGCAAGCACACGATCGAGGTCATAGCTGCCCACGATGTGGCCCAGCACCAGCATGCCAGCCAGCATGCACAAACCGCCCGTGCCCGTGACCATGAGGGCCATGCGCGCGCCGCGCCGGGCGTCCTTGCGATGGTGCCAGTAGCCAATCAGCAGGAAGGAAAACAGGCTCGTCAGCTCCCAGAAGAACGCGATCTGGATGATGTTGCCCGAGAGAACCACTCCCACCATGGCCCCCATGAAGGCCAGAAAAAACGCAAAAAAGCGCGGCACCGGATCGGCCGCCGACATGTAGTAGCGCGCATACAGCACCACCAGGCTGCCCACGCCCAGCACCAGCATGCAGAACATCCAGGCAAAGCCGTCCATGCGCAGCACAAGATTGAGCCCGAGCTCAGGCAGCCAAACAAACTCCTCGCGTATCACGCCTGCCTGGGCGATCCCCGGAAAGTAAAGGGCAGCCTGGACCGTGCAGAACGCCGCGATCAGCCCGGCGAGCGTGGACTCTGCGTTACGCGCATTGGCGGGCAGCACTGCCGCGATCAGGCTGCCAATGAAGGGAAGTAGGATCAGGGTGACGAGGGACATTCCCGAACCATTCTAGGGGGCTTGCCCAATGGCCCTGAACCCATGCGGCCGTTGTGCGCCGACACGGACTGCTGAACTGTCGGGCGATGCCATGAAGGGCCTGCGCCGATGTCGCAGCGGGTGACCGAGCGCGCAACAGGCAGACCGCTGCCTGCGCCTGCCCGCGCCCAGGCAATGAAACTCAGCGCCGGAGCGCGGCGCCCGGAAAGCTATCGCGCCTGGCTGGCGCCGGGCAGGGGTTGCGCTGCGGGTGCCGTGCTTGAGTGGGCTGTAGCGGTGGATGTGGCTTTGTTGGAAGTCGCAGGACGGGTTGTTGCCCCCTCGTGCCCCTCTTTGCCGTCTGCCTTGGCGTCGGCCTTCTTTTGGCGCGCCTCGGCCCTGGCGAAGGCGGCCGCACTGAACTTCTTTCCGTTCACCCGCAGGCCTTCGCTGGAGAGCCGGGCCGCCGTCTTCTCCCCAACACCGCTGACGCGGCCCACGAAATCGGCCCAGTCCTTAAATGGGGCGGTGTCGCGCGCCGCAATGATGCGGCCCGAGAGCCCCGGGCCGATGCCCTTGATGCCATCAAGATCGGCGGCGGACGCCTGGTTCACCTCCACGGCGGCCATCGACGCGAAAGACAGCAGGCACAAAACGGCGAACAAAAAACGCTTGAGCATGGGGCGGACTCCATTGGTGTTTGAACAAGGTCGGTGACCAGGGCCCACAGTCTTGCGAACTGCGCAGCCTCCGGTCAGAGTTCTTCGACCCGGCGGGCCGGATAGCTGTCCCAGGTCTGGCACCCGGGGCATTGCCAGAAATGCTGGCGCGCCTCAAAGCCGCACGCCGCGCAGCGATAGCGCGTGAGGGGCTTGACGGCGTGTTCCAGTGCCTGCTGGATCTGTGGGTGAAATTCTTCGTGCTCCAGTTTCTCGCCAGCCAGCCACTTCGATGCGGCAACCAGCGACCGTTCCTTGTCGAGGTGATGCACGTATCGTTGACGGGCTGTTGGGCGGGTGGCGGTGTCATTGGTGTCGAGCCAGACCAGGGCCTCCAGCACGTCCAGCGAAGGCGACTGTGCATAGTGGGCCGACAGCAGCGCATGGGCCTGCGACGCGCGGCCGTGGGCCAAGGCCGCTTCTACCAGCAGCGGCGCCGCCAAAGGCAGCGCGCCAGGGTTGTGCTCGACCAGCGCCTTCAGGGTATCGAGCACCGCAGCGGTATGGCCCATCATGTGCTGCAAACGCGCAAGCTCAATGCGGGCGCGCGCCGCTTGGGGCGCGGCGGCAATGGCCTGCTCCAGCAAAGCGTGTGCGGCCGTCAGATCGCCCTGGGCCGTGAGCGCCTGCGCCTGCTCGCAAAGATAGTGTGCCTGCCGGGTGCTGAAATCGCCCTGGTCCGCCTGATGCATCTCATGGGCAATAGTGGCGGCGCGGGCCCAGTCGCGTGAGCGCTCGTAGATCGCCAGCAGTGCCATGCGGGCCTGCGCCTCGAACGGCGTGCCCTCCAGTCTCTGCAGGGCATCTTCAGCGCGGTCCAGCAGGCCGGCCCTGAGAAAATCAAGCGCCAGTGCATGCTGAGCGCGCTCGCGGTCTGCCCGGCTCAGGTCGCCGCGCGACAGCAAGTGCTCATGCACCCGCACGGCGCGGTCATATTCACCACGTCGGCGAAACAGGTTGCCCAGCGCAAAGTGCAACTCTGAAGTGTCGGGGTCGTTTTGCACCGCCTCGATGAAGGCATCAATCGCCTGGTCCTGCTGTTCGTTGAGCAGGAAATTCAGGCCCCTGAAATAGGCCTTGGGCGCGCGTCGGTTTTCAGCACGCAGTTGCCGCAGGTCAAACCGTGACGCTACCCAGCCCAGCACAAATGCCAGCGGCAGGCCCAAAAGGATCCACGTCAGGTCAAATTCCATGGATCGAAGGCAGGTCGGATGGCGAAGGGGTGGCGGTTGCAGACGCCGGGGTCGCCTTGGGGCTGGCGGGGGGCGCTGCCAAAGGCGCGGTCGCCTGGGCGCGTCTCGCCGCAGATCGGTGCTGCCACCAGCGTGGAACCATGCCAAGAGCGCCCACGATGAGCCCTGCTGCAAACGCGGTCAGCACCACCAGCACCAAAGGAGCGCGCCATTGCGTGCCGAAAAAGAAGTGCACGGTGGCATCTTGCTGGTTGTTGAGCGCAAACGCGAACAGCGTAAAAAAGATGGCTGCCTTGAGCAGCCAAAGGAGGTATCTCATCGGGGGCTCCAGTGGTGGTTCATTCTAAGAGCCGGGACGCGCGCTTGCCCATGTGGGAACCATTCGCAGGCCAGGTCGTGGCATGGCGTTCACCCCTTCAGACCTGGCCCGATCCTTCGCACCGCGCCTTGCGCGGCCGCGTCGTGCAGCTTGCAAGCTGTGCCCTGAGCGGCAAAATGCGGGAACGGCGACGCCCAGCAAGTTTGCAAAGCTGCCCGTGCTGCTTTCAGGAATCCCCATGAATTTGCGTTTCGTCGAGGCCTTTTACTGGGTTGCATCCCTCAAAAGCGTGACCCGCGCTGCAGAAAAACTGTTCCTCACGCAGTCGGCCATGTCCAGTCGCATCGCGGCGCTCGAAGATGAGCTGGGCGTGTTGCTGCTCGATCGCCGCGACAAGCACTTTCGACTGACGGTGGCGGGCACGCGCTTTTTGACATACGCCAAGCGCATGCTGGAACTGCATCGCCAGCTCAAGGCCGAAATGGGCTCCGGCGGACCCGTCGAGCTGTCGATGCGGCTCGGAGCCATCGAGTCGGTGCTTCACTCCTGGCTGATTCCCTGGGTGGAGCAACTCCGCGCAGAAAACCCGCTGCTGGAGCTTGAGCTCACGGTGGAAACCACCCCGGTGCTGTTGGATCAAATTCGTCGCGGCACGCTGGATATGGTTTTTGCGGCGCTTCCTGCCTCTGGCGACGGAATCCGCAGCCAGGCATTCACCTCCATGGAGATGGCGTTTGTTGGTAACCGAAAGGTTCATCGCAAGCGCCGCTATCAGGCGTCTGATTTCGCAGGCGCCGACATCCTGACGTTTCAGCGTGGCTCGCAGCCGCACGTGTCTTTGCTGGATGCATTGCGTCAGGCACAGGCCGAACCTCGCTGCGTGCACACCATCTCATCCATCTCCGCCATGGTGCAGTTGGTGCAGGGCGGGTTCGGTATCGCCACACTGCCGCGGCTTGCCGTCCAGAGGATGCTGGCGTTTCCGCATTTGTGCGCCCTTGACAGCGAGATTGCGCTCAGGCCGCTTCCCATCCATGTGAGCCACCGTGAAGACCCAACGTCGCCAGAAATGGACATGCTGGTGGCGTCAGCCCAGGCGTTCCTGGGGACGCAGATGGCTCAATAGGTCGCGCCCAGCCAGATGGTGAGGCGGTAGCCCCACATGGCGTTCAGGCAGCTCGCTGGCACGCGATGCCGCAGCGCTTTCTTTGCGATCCAGCCGCGGTTGATGGCTTCTGCCAAACATCGGTCGGAGGGCGTCAAAATCGTCAAAACAAGGGTTAACCATTAGCACCAAAGTGAGGCGAACGTTTTCGGGCTTCTCCTTTGTAGTGCACAGAAAAAATCGATGAACTAAGCGAAAAATTTTGAATTTGCCACACCCTGTCACTCCCCAACACAATCGGTCGCAATCGTGCTTAATTGCAAACCAGCGGAGGACAAGTTGCAAGTCAATCAGCAAACCGCGATCGAGGCGTTCGGGGCTCAGGGCCTTGACGATCCCCAGCATGTGCGCAGTGTCATGCGCCAGGGGCATTGGACTGCGCACACCAGCGGGTTGGCCCGTAATCGTGTTCAGGGCAACGTCGTCATCTTGCCCGAGGTTCTTGCCGGGGATTTTTTGCGCTTTTGCCAGCGCAACCCCAAACCATGCCCTGTGCTGGCGGTTGGAGAGCCGGGTCAGCCCACGCTGCCATCGCTCGGCGCGGGGATCGACATTCGCAGCGACCTGCCGATGTATCGCGTCTGGCGCCATGGCGAACTTGCCCAAGAGGTGTCCGACGTCAGCGACCTGTGGCGTACCGACCTGGTGACTTTTGTGCTGGGCTGCTCATTCTCTTTTGAGGCGGCCTTGCAGGAGGCAGGTATCAGCCTGCGCCACATCAACCAGGGCAAAAACGTGGCCATGTATCGCACCAGCATCCAGACCGTAAAGGCCGGGCCTTTCGGTGGTGCCATGGTGGTGTCAATGCGCCCCATGCTTGCCGCCGATGTGATTCGCGCGGTGCAGGTTACATCCCGCTTTCCGGCCGTTCATGGTGCGCCTGTGCATGTCGGCGATCCCTCCCGCATCGGTATAGCAGACCTTGAATCGCCGGACTATGGCGACGCGGTGGAGGTTCTTCCCGACGAAATTCCTGTGTTCTGGGCCTGCGGTGTCACCCCGCAGTCCGCCATCCTCGACGCACAGCCCGCGTTCTGCATCACGCATGCGCCGGGCTGCATGTTGGTCACCGATCTCTTTAACCACCAGCTCGCCAGTTTTTAAGCGGCTTTTCACCAGGAGTAAACCATGAAGAAGTATGCGTTGTCGATCACTGCAGCCCTGAGCGTTTGCGCTGCGCAGGCCCAGGTCAAGTGGGATCTCCCCACGGGTTATGGTGCCAACACGTTCCAGACCGTGAACGTTCAGCAGTTTGCCGACGAGGTCGACAAGCTCACGGGCGGCAAGCTCAAGATCACGCTGCATCCCAATGGTTCGCTCTACAAGGCCAACGAGATCAAGCGCGCGGTGCAAACGGGGCAAGTGCCTTCGGCTGAGTTCATTCTCTCGGGAGCTACCAACGAGAACCCTCTGTTTGGCGTTGATTCCATTCCATTTCTGGCCACTACCTACGCTGAGTCCAAGCGCTTGTACCAGGCTGCCAAACCTGCCCAGGAAAAGCTGCTCGCAGCCCAGGGCATCAAGGTCCTCTTTTCGGTGCCATGGCCAGGCCAGTCGCTTTACTCGCTCAAGCCTGTGAGCGCGCCTGCCGATTTTGCGGGCACCAAAATGCGGGCCTACAACCCTGCGACCACGCGCATTGCCCAGCTTCTGAAGGCCCAGCCGGTGACGATTCAACTGTCGGAGTTGGGTCAGGCCTTGGCTACCAATACGGTGCAGAACTTTTTGACCTCCAGTGCCAGCGGAGTGGAGTCCAAATTGCATGAGCACATCAAATATTTTTACCCCGTGAGCGCTTGGCTGCCGCGCAATGCCACGGTGGTGAACCAAAAAGCGTTTGATGCTTTGGATAAGCCGTTGCAGGACGCCGTGCTCAAGGCTGCCGCTGCGGCCGAAGAGCGTGGCTGGGCGACCAGTGAGCGGCTGGACAAGGAATACATCAAGGAGCTGTCTGCCAAAGGGATGACGGTGGCCGAGCCCAGCGACAGCATCAAGAAAGAGCTTGTTTCGATTGGCGAGGTGATGACCGGCGAGTGGATCAAGCTGGCTGGTGCTGAGGGGCAGGCGATCGTAGACGCCTACCGCAAGAAGTAATTGAATTTGCCGGCCGCTCTGTGCGGCTGGTTGTGCGGGGTGTAGCGCGGGGGGCGCTACACCCACGCTTTCAAATTCTCGTTCTCTCCGATTTTTAAAGCGTCACTGGAGTGCGCCATGGAAAAGCTCGTCCACAATTTTTACAGGCTGCTCATGCTGCTTTCTTGCATGTCCATGCTGGCTGCGTTCGGCGCCGTCGTGCTGGGTGTGCTGACTCGTGAAGTGGTTCACATGAACATTCCCGGCCTGGATGCCTACGCGGGGTACTCGATTGCCGCCGCGCTGTTTTTCGCGCTGCCTGGAACGCTTCAAAACGGCGACCACATCCGCGTGACGCTGGTGCTGGAGCGACTGCCCGAGCGTATTCGCTCAGGTTTCGAGTGGTTCTGCCTTTTGGCCGCGTTGGGCCTGACGCTGTACATGGCGCAGTACGCAGTGCGTTCTGTCTGGATTTCCTACATCACGCACGACGTCTCGGCTTCGGCGGATGCAACCCCCTTGTGGATTCCGCAGATCAGCATGGCGTTGGGTTGCATTGGATTTGCACTCGCCTTTGCCCACGCCCTCATTCTTCGGCTGCAGGGCAAAACCTTCATGGCCGTATCCGAATCGGCCCGCTCTGAATAAATCGGCTGGAGATCAATCGTGGATGTCATTATTGCCTTCGGGCTGATCGTGCTGCTCTTTGCAGTGCTTGGATCGGGTTTGTGGATCGGTTTGTCGCTGGTCGGAGTGGCTTTGGTCGCAATGGAATTCCTGACCAGTCGGCCCGCTGGCGACAGCATGATGCTGACCATCTGGGGGGCGTCTTCTAGCTGGACGCTCACTGCGCTGCCACTGTTTCTGTGGATGGGGGAAATCCTGTTTCGCAGCAAGCTGTCGAGCAGCATGTTCAAGGGGCTGGCGCCCTGGCTGGATCGCCTGCCCGGGCGCTTGCTGCATGTCAATGTGGTCGGCTGCACGATCTTTGCCGCCATCTCCGGTTCGTCGGCCGCAACCTGCGCCACCATCGGCAAGATCACCCTCCCCGAGCTTAAAAAGCGCGGCTACCCCGAGGACATTTCGGTCGGCACGCTGGCGGGCGCCGGTACGCTGGGTCTTCTCATCCCGCCGTCGATCATCATGATCGTTTATGGCGTGGCGGCCAACGTGTCGATATCAAAACTGTTCCTGGCAGGCGTCATTCCCGGGCTCATGCTGGCGGCGTTTTTCAGCGGCTACATCATCGTTTGGGCGCTGCTCAACAAGGACAAAGTCCCTGCCCCGGATGCACAACTGAGCTTTGCACAAAAGCTCTATGCCTCGCGCCACCTTATTCCCGTCGTGTCGCTGATTGTGCTGGTACTCGGAGCGATCTACAGCGGTATTGCCACCGCCACGGAATCGGCGGCACTGGGCGTGGCGGGCGCGCTGCTGCTCGCAAAGATTGAAGGTTCGCTGGACTGGACGCGCTTCAAGGAAGGGCTGATCGCCGCATGCCGCGTGTATTGCATGATTGGTCTCATCCTCGTCGGAGCCGCATTCCTGACCCTGGCCATGGGCTTCATCGGCCTGCCCCGGCATTTGGCAGAGTTCATCGGCGCGCTGCATCTGTCGCCGTTCGCACTCATGTTGCTGCTGATCGTGTTCTTCATCATCCTGGGCTGTTTCCTGGATGGCATTTCGATGGTGGTGCTCACGATTGCGGTGCTGCTGCCCACCGTGCAGGCAGCAGGGTTTGATCTGGTGTGGTTCGGCATTTTCATCGTGCTGGTCGTGGAGATGGCGCAGATCACACCGCCGGTGGGGTTCAACCTCTTTGTGCTGCAAGGCATGACGAATCGCCAGATCACCTGGATTGCCAGGACCGCACTGCCGTTGTTCGTTCTCATGATCGTTGCCGTGCTCTGCACGTACTTCGTGCCTGACATTGCGCTCTGGCTTCCCCGTCGGATGGAGGGGTAACCCCTCGCCGCAGGTCTTCTGATGTTTCCAAGGAGCAGTTGCTATGAAAACCTTGTTGCTATTGGCCACGCTTGCGCTCGCCCCCTTGGTGCAAGCCCAGACCCAGTGGAAGCTGGCCACGGGGTATCGGGCCGAGTCGTTCCACACGCGCAATATTGTTCAGTTTGCGCAGGAGGTAGAGAAGGCATCGGCAGGATCGCTGCGCATTGAGGTTCATCCAAACAATACGCTGTTCAAGCTTGCCGATATTCCGGGGGCGGTTGAAGGCGGCAAGGTCCAGGCCGGTGAAACCATCATGACCAGCCTGGTGCGCGAACCGCCCATCGCCGGGGCTGACTCGGTGCCCTTCGTGGTGCGCACCTTTGCGGACGCCCGGCGCATATGGGACCTGCAGCGGCCGCTGATCGAGGCTAATTTCGCCAGTCGGGGCATGAAGATTTTGTATTCCGTTCCTTGGCCGCCCCAGGGTCTGTTCTCCATAGCGCCTGTGCGCTCGGCAGCCGATTTCAAGGGCACGCGCATGCGCACCTACAACCCCGCCACAGTGCGCATTGCAGAGCTGTTGAACGCCACTCCGGTGGATGTTCCCATGGTGGAAGTCAACAAGGCGTTATCGGCCGGCAGGCTGGACTCGATGATCACTTCTGCCCTCACTGGCGTGGAAAACCAGGTCTGGGGTCAAATCAAGCACTACTACCCCATCAATGCCTGGTTTCCCAAAAACATCGTCTTTGTGAACCAGCAGGCCTTTGATGGGCTGGCCCCTGCCGTGCGGCAGGCCGTCCTGAAAGCTGCCGCAGACGCTGAGGCGCGTGGATGGGCCATGAGCGAGACGGTTTTGGACGAGTCCGTGGCCGAGCTGCAGCGCAAGGGCATCAAGGTGGACCGCGCCACCGCCGAGCTCGATACCGAGCTCAAGCGCCTGGGTGAGCGCTTTTCCCGCGAGTGGGTGCAGTCCGTTGGCAACGATGCCAACAAGATTTTTATTCCGTTTTATTTCCAACGCTAATTGCGAAGTTTTCACCATGCAAGCAACCACCTCATCCCGGGCCGAGCCCGCCGTCAGCCGCTGGCAGTTCTGGATCGACCGGGGCGGCACATTCACCGACCTGGTTGGCAAGCGCCCGGATGGGAGCCTCACGACGCACAAGCTGCTGTCTGAAAACCCCGAGCAGTACAAAGACGCCGCTGTGGCGGGCATTCGTCACCTGCTGGGTCTCAAGCCGGGCGAGCCCGTCACGCCCGACCTGGTCGAGTGCGTGAAGATGGGCACCACCGTCGCCACCAACGCGCTGCTGGAGCGCAAGGGCGAGCCGACCTTGTTGGTCACCACCCGTGGCTTTCGCGATGCGCTGCGCATTGCCTACCAAAACCGCCCGCGCCTGTTTGACCGCCATATTCAGTTGCCGGAGTTGCTCTACGCCGAAGTGATCGAGGCGCGCGAGCGCTTTGGCGCCCACGGCGATGTATTGCAGTTGCTGGACGAACCCACCTTGCGCGGTGACCTGCTGGCGGCCTATGCCCGGGGCCTGCGCAGCGTGGCTATCGTGTTCATGCACGGCTACCGCTACAGCGAGCACGAAAAAGCGGCAAAACGCATTGCGAAAGAAGTGGGTTTTACACAGATCAGCACCTCGCACGAAACCAGCCCGATGATGAAGTTCGTGAGCCGCGGCGACACGACCGTGGTGGACGCCTATCTCTCGCCCATCCTGCGCCGCTATGTGGAGCAGGTGGCCAGCGAGATGCCGGGCGTCAAACTGTTTTTCATGCAGTCGTCAGGCGGTCTGACGGATGCAGGTAACTTCCAGGGCAAGGACGCCATCTTGTCCGGCCCGGCAGGCGGCATTGTGGGTATGGCCCGCACCGCGGGTCTGGCAGGGCAGTCGCGGGTGATCGGGTTCGACATGGGCGGGACCAGCACCGACGTGAGTCACTATGCGGGCGAGTTCGAGCGCGAGTTTGAAACCCATGTGGCGGGCGTTCGCATGCGTGCTCCCATGATGAGCATCCACACCGTGGCAGCGGGGGGCGGGTCGGTGTTGGCCTATGACGGTGCTCGTTTCCGCGTGGGACCCGAGAGCGCGGGTGCCAACCCCGGGCCTGTGAGCTACCGGCGCGGCGGCCCGCTGGCGGTGACCGACGCGAACGTGATGGTGGGCAAGGTGCAGCCCCGATATTTTCCCAGCGTGTTCGGCCCGGCGGCCAACGAAACCCTTGACGCGCAGGCCGTGCGTGACCGCTTCGAGGCCATTGCCCAGCAGACGCAACGCAAGCCCGAGGAAGTGGCCGAAGGTTTTATCCAGATCGCCGTGCAGCAGATGGCCAACGCCATCAAGAAAATCAGTGTGGCGCGCGGCTACGATGTGACGCGCTACACCCTGCAATGTTTTGGCGGAGCCGGCGGGCAGCACGCCTGCCTGGTGGCTGATGCCCTGGGCATGACGCGCGTGTTGGTGCACCCGCTGGCGGGCGTGCTCAGCGCCTATGGCATGGGCCTGGCCGACCAGACCGTGATCCGCGAACAGGCTCTGGAGATGCCGCTGGCGGCTGAGGTTCTGCCACTGATCGCTGAGCGACTGGACGCCCTTGGATCGGCCGCGCAGACCGAGCTTGAGCGCGCGCAGGTCAGCAGCAGCCCGGTCACGGTGCGGCACAACGTGCATGTGCGTTACGAAGGCACCGACTCTGCTCTGGTGGTGCCGTTCGGCGACATGGCGCGCATTACAGAGGCGTTCGAGGCGGCCTATCGCCAGCGGTTTGCCTTTTTGATGCAGGGCAAGGGGCTCGTGGTGGAGGCCGTGTCGGTCGAGGCTGTGATTGCCGGCGATGCCCCTGCCGAACCGCGTCTTGCCGTGCACCCGCACCGCGAGTGCCCGCAACGCGAAACGGTACAGATGTACTCGGGCGGCCAGTGGCACCCAGCGGCCCTGGTCGTGCGTGAGGACCTGCGCCCGGGCGATGTGGTTCCGGGCCCCGCGATCATTGCCGAGAAGAACACCACGACGGTGGTCGAGCCGGGCTGGTCCGCCCGCCTCACGGACCTTGACCACATCATCCTGGACCGCGTGACCGCTCGCAAGGTGCAGTACGCGGCCGGCACCACGGTCGACCCGGTGCTGCTGGAGGTCTTTAACAACCTGTTCATGAACATTGCCGAGCAGATGGGCCTGCAGCTGCAAAACACGGCGTACTCGGTGAACATCAAGGAGCGGCTCGATTTCAGCTGCGCGCTGTTCGATGCAGCGGGCAACCTGATTGCCAACGCTCCTCACATGCCCGTGCATTTGGGCTCGATGGGCGAGAGCATCAAGACCGTGATCAACGAGAACGCTGGGCGGATGCATCCGGGCGATGTGTTCATGCTCAACGACCCCTACCACGGTGGCACCCATCTGCCTGATGTGACGGTGATTACGCCGGTGTATGTGAAGGACGGGCGTGAGCCCACCTTTTATGTGGGAAGCCGCGGCCACCACGCCGACATCGGTGGCACCACTCCTGGGTCGATGCCTCCGTTCTCGCAGCGCATTGAGGAGGAGGGCGTTCAGATCAACAACGTCAAGCTGGTCGATCGAGGCATCCTGCAGGAAGAGGCTGTGCTGGCGCTGTTGTCAACGGGTGGCGGCACCACCCCGTACCCCAGCCGCAACCCGCAGCAAAACCTGGCCGACCTGCGGGCGCAGATTGCTGCCAACGAAAAGGGTGTGCAGGAACTCTCCAAGATGGTTGATCAGTTCGGCCTGGATGTCGTGCAGGCCTACATGTGCCATGTGCAGGACAACGCTGAAGAGTCGGTGCGCCGCGTGATCACACGGCTCAAGGACGGGCAGTTCACCCTGCCCCTGGACAACGGCGCGCAGATCAGCGTGTCGGTCAAGGTCGATGCAGCCAAGCGCAGTGCGGTGATTGATTTTGCGGGCACCAGCGAGCAGCAGATCAACAACTTCAATGCACCCCGCGCCGTGTGCATGGCAGCCGTGCTCTACGTGTTTCGCACGCTGGTGGATGACGATATCCCCCTGAACGCGGGGTGCCTCAAGCCCCTGAAGGTGATCATCCCCCAGGGCAGCATGCTCAACCCGAACCCGCCCGCGTCGGTGGTGGCGGGTAATGTGGAAACATCCACGTGCATCACCAATGCCTTGTTGGGGGCCCTGGGCGTCATGGCGGGCAGCCAGCCCACCATGAACAACTTCACTTTTGGCAATGCCCAGTATCAGTACTACGAAACCATTTCGGGTGGCAGCGGTGCCGGGGCGGTGCTGGACGCCAACGGGCAGGTCAGCAGCGGTTTTGACGGTACCAGCGTGGTCCAGACACACATGACCAACTCGCGCCTGACCGACCCTGAGGTGCTGGAATTCCGTTTTCCGGTGGTGCTGGAGAGCTATGAGATCCAGCAGGGTTCGGGCGGCGCTGGCCGATGGACAGGCGGCAACGGCGGGGTGCGCCGCGTTCGCTTCCTTGAGGCGATGACGGCCAGCATCCTGTCGAACGGGCGCGTCCATCCCGCGTTCGGGATGGCGGGCGGTCTGCCGGGAAGCCCAGGAAGGAACCGCGTGATTCGATCAAGCGGCGCTGTGGAGGAGCTTGCCCATATCGGCGCTGCACAGATGGAGCCGGGAGATGTGTTTGAGATCACCACGCCAGGAGGCGGCGGCTGTGGAGAGCCGTTGCTTTCAACCGACTCCCGTTGACGCGGGCACGTATGCCGCCTTTCAAGATAATTCATGCGGGATTAGCATATCCAAATGTCATAAACCGTTCTCTTTGTGTAAGTTGCTTTTCAAAAAGTGACGGTGGGATGCAGCATCCAACGGCTCAGTGGTCAGAAAAAATGGAGGGTCAATGAACCAGCTTACTCGCGCAGAGCATCGGAATATGCCGGTCCGCAGCCAGAACTCGGACGAGCGCCCAGCCGCCGCGCCAAGGCCTTCCGCGCCCCCGGAGGCCAGCGCCACACCAGCGCTAGGCAAGCGCGGTCTCAGCGTGGGGCAAAAGCTGGCTGCCAGCTTTGCCATTCTGGGCCTGGCAGTGGCATTGCTCGGAACGACCACCTGGCTCACGGGGCAAAGCACCAGCCGCCGGGCGGGTACCCTCGCCAACGAGCAGCTTCCCATCGAGCGCGCTGTGCACGGCTGGAAGACGCAGTCGGTCCACACAGGCCAGATTGCCTTGCGCGCCTCGATTTCTCAAGATGTCTTTCCCCTCGTCGACGAGATGCGCAAGCTGCTCATTGCCGAAGGTGAACAGTATCAGCGCATCGAGGCGGCCCTGTCGTCAGCGTCCACCTCGGAGATCACGTCACCGTTGTGGGAGCAGACCAAGCAACAGCGCCAGCGCTATGCGGTGTTGCGCGACAACCTCATGCACAGTGCGTTGGAGTCGAAAAATCAGTCAAAAAGAGCTCAAGGAGCACGCGGCAGCGCTTGATAGCTACCTGGCGGCCATTGACCAGCTCCTTGCGGCTTCGGAGCAGTCCTCCCGCCAGGCGGCCGACACCATGATCAACGATGCGTCCCGGGCGCAGTGGATCAGTGCGATTTCGGTTGTGGTGGTCATAGGCCTGTCGGCACTGTTCGGGTGGCTGCTGCGCCGATCTATCGTGGTACCTCTGCGCCAGGCGTCCGAAGCGGCTTCTGTCGTGGCCAGCGGCGACCTCACCGTGCGCATGGTCCACCAGCGCAGCGACGAGATCGGTCAGCTGCTGACGTCGCTCAACAAAATGGTGGAGTCGCTGCACTTTGTGGTGACCGAGGTGCGCGATTCCGGCGAATCCATCCATGTGGCCAGCTCGGAGGTGGCAGCGGGCAATGCTGACCTGAGCGAGCGTACCGAGCTTGCGGCCAATAACCTGCAGCAGACGGCAGCGAGCATTGCGCAGTTGGCCGAGATGGTTGCCGCCAATGCGGACAGCACCCGCCAGGCCAACGAACTGGCGATGAGCGCCACGCAGGTGGCAACCAAGGGAGGCGAGGTGGTCAGCCAGGTGGTCGCGACCATGGATGAGATCAACGCCAGCAGCAAGAAAATTGCTGACATCGTGGGCATCATCGATGGCATTGCATTCCAGACCAACATTCTTGCGCTGAACGCGGCCGTGGAAGCGGCCCGTGCGGGTGAGCAGGGGCGCGGCTTCGCTGTCGTGGCCAGCGAAGTACGTGCGTTGGCGGGCCGCAGTGCCAACGCGGCCAAGGAAATCAAGACGCTGATTTCGGCCAGCGTGGGCAAGGTCAGTGATGGCGCGAAGCTGGTGGTCACAGCCGGTTCGACCATGGGCGACATCGTGAGCAGCGTGCAGCGGGTGACCACGCTGATGTCGGAGATCAACCATGCCAGCGCCGAGCAAAGCAGCCAGATTGGCCAGGTCAGCCGGGCGGTGGACCAGTTGGACGAGATGACGCAGCAAAACGCAGCGCTGGTGGAGGAGGGCGCGGCCGCAGCGCAAAGTTTGCAGGAGCAGGCCCAGCGGCTGGCAGGTGCCATGGGCCAGTTCCATCTGGTGCGGAGTGGTTAGACCGGGGCGTGGGCAGATCAAGCGGCCTTGGCCGCTCGCAGACTTGGCCCGGGGGGCAAGCGCTGGGAAAAGAAAAAGGGCTTGCCTGGGGAACCTCTGCATAACTCCCTGCGGTGTGTGCTGGCGCGGGCGCGGGCAGACCACGGCGTTGCTTTTCTTGCCAATAGCCATGCTATTGGCTGCAAAAAGCGCCTTGTGGCCTATCCCGATCCGCACCAGCGCATCCTCGCGAGGTTTTTGCAGAGCTTCCCTGGCAAGCCCCTTTTCTTGGGGCGTCACCCCATCGGGTCACATGCCCGCGTAGTTCGGCCCGCCGCCGCCTTCCGGCGTGACCCATACGATGTTCTGGGTGGGATCCTTGATGTCACAGGTCTTGCAGTGCACGCAGTTTTGCGCGTTGATCTGCAGGCGCTGCGCGCCCCCGCCCTTGGTCTCGTCGGGCACAAACTCGTACACGCCCGCAGGGCAGTAGCGCGCCTCGGGGCCGGCGTATTTGGCCAGGTTGATGCTGACCGGCACGCTGGCGTCTTTGAGCGTGAGGTGCGCGGGCTGGTTTTCCTCGTGGTTGGTGTTGCTGATGAACACGCTGGAGAGGCGGTCAAACGTGAGCTTGCCGTCGGGCTTGGGGTACACGATGGGCTTGCATTCGGCCGCGGGCTTCAGGTACGCATGGTCGGGCTTGTCGCGGTGCAGCGTCCACGGAATGTGGCCGCGCAGCACGAACTGCTCAAAACTGTTCATGAGCGTGGCGGTGGTCAGGCCGTACTTGAACCAGTTCTTGAAGTTGCGGTCTTTGTTGAGTTCGGTGTGCAGCCAGCTCTTTTCGAACGCCTCGGGGTAGGCTGTGAGTTCGTCGTGCTCGCGCCCGGCCACGATGGCGTCATAGGCCGCCTCGGCGGCCAGCATGCCGGACTTGATGGCAGCATGACTGCCTTTGATGCGACCGACATTCAGGTAGCCGGCATTGCAGCCCACCAGTGCGCCACCCGGGAAGATGGTCTTGGGCAGGGCGTTGATGCCGCTGGCATTGATGGCGCGCGCACCGTAGGACAGGCGCTTGGCGGTGACTTCGCCCTTGTCGTTTTCGAAGTAATAGCGAACGTTCGGGTGCGTCTTCCAGCGCTGGAATTCCTCAAACGGGCTGAGGTAGGGGTTGGTGTAGCCCAGGCCGGTGACAAAGCCTACGGCGACCTTGTTGCCTTCGAGGTGGTACAGGAAGGCGCCGCCGTAGGTGTCGTTGTCCATCGGCCAGCCGGCGGTGTGCATCACAAAGCCGGGCTGGTGGCGCTTGGGGTCGATCTCCCACAGCTCCTTGATGCCGATGCCAAAGCTTTGCGGGTCGCGGCCTGCATCGAGTTTGAAGCGTGCAATCAGCTGCTTGCCCAAGTGGCCCCGCGCGCCTTCGGCAAACACCGTGTACTTGCCCAGCAGCTCCATGCCAAGCTGAAAGTTTTCGGAGGGCTCGCCATCTTTGCCCACGCCCAGGTTGCCGGTGGCCACGCCGCGCACGGCCCCGTTTTCGTTGTAGAGAACCTCTGCGGCGGTGAACCCCGGAAAGATTTCAACACCCAGCGCTTCGGCCTGCTCGCCCAGCCACTTGGTCAGGTGGCCCAGGCTGATGATGTAGTTGCCATGGTTTTGCGCGAAGGGCGGCAAAAACATGTTGGGCACGCGAAAGCCCGATTGTTCGCTCAGGAAGATATAGGCGTCGTCGGTGACCGGCTGGTTCAGCGGCGCGCCGCGTTGCTTCCAGTCGGGAATCAGCTCGGTCAGGGCCTTGGGATCCATGATGGCCCCCGACAGGATGTGAGCGCCAGGCTCCGAGCCTTTTTCGAGCACGACCACCGACACGTCCTGGCCCTTTTCGGCGGCCAACTGCTTAATGCGGATGGCTGTGGCCAGCCCGCCCGGGCCGCCGCCTACCACCACCACGTCATAGTCCATCGATTCGCGCGGGCCATAGGTGTTGAGAATGTCTTCGTTGGTCATGGTCTGGTCGTTGGGCGTTTGATAATTGGGGTTGGCGCGAGGGCAGCGGGCAATGCCGTTCCGGTCCGGCAGCTGATTGTATTCAGGCTTGCGCTCGCCATTGAACGACCGTTCTTTTTTTGATCCATAGAGGGACTCCAAATGGCCTACAGCATCGATTTGTCCGGGCGGGTGGCTTTTGTCACCGGTGCATCCAGCGGTCTGGGCGCGCAGTTTGCGCGCACCCTGGCGCGCGCCGGTGCCGGGGTGGTGCTGGCCAGCCGCCGCGTGGAAAAACTCAAGGAGCTGCGCGCGCGCATCGAGGGGGAGGGCGGTGATGCCCATGTGGTCGAGTTGGATGTCACGGACCACGATTCCATCAAGTCGGCAGTAGCCCATGCCGAAACGGAAATGGGCTCTATCGATATCCTGGTCAACAACTCGGGCGTGAGCACGACGCAACGCCTTCAGGATGTGACCTCTGATGACTACGATTTCGTGTTTGACACCAACGTCAAGGGAGCCTTCTTTGTGGCGCAGGAGGTGGGCAAGCGCATGCTGGCCCGCTCCAAGGGCGCTGCGCCCGGCAGCTTCACGGGTGGGCGCATCATCAACATCGCGTCGATGGCCGGGCTCAAGGTGCTGCCGCAGATTGGCGTGTACTGCATGAGCAAGGCGGCCGTGGTGCACATGACGCGTGCCATGGCGGTGGAGTGGGGCAAGTTTGGCATCAACGTGAACGCCATTTGCCCAGGCTACATCGACACCGAGATCAACCATCACCATTGGCAGACCGAGCAGGGCCAAAAACTCATCCACATGCTGCCGCGCAAGCGGGTGGGCAGCCCGCAGGATCTGGATGCGCTGCTGGTGATGCTGGCCAGCGACGAGAGTCACTTTGTGAATGGGGCCGTGATCGCCGCGGACGACGGCTTTGCGGTATAGGGCCTGTTCACACGATCTTGTCCGATGTGTGGCGATTCAACCTAAAAACGGCAGTTGACCGCTTGTCATCTTGCCGCACACCGCGTGGACTCGGGCCTTGGGTTGTTTTCGCAGCCTCACCTTTGGGGTGATAGCGCTATGCACTTGCCAGCACCGCTTTTGGAGCGCCATGCGGTGTTGCTCCTCCTTGCAGGCACGAGCCTGCCGCGTCGTCGCGCCTTGCCTGGCACCCCAACAGCAGCGCTGGCAAATGCATCCAACTGCCGTTTTCAGGCTGACTCCTCGCCTTAGAACCAAACTGGCACTGGCTGGTGCCGGTTTGGCACCAACCAGATCGCGGGAGACTTGAACAATCGAGGCACGGCCACTGCCTGCACACGCGCTGCGTGCCCTTTCGGGCAGGCCGCTTGCAAGGCAGACCGACGCCTCGACAAGGAGTCCCCATGCCCACCACCTGCCCGTCCAAACTCCGCCGCGCCGCTCTGCTGAGCGGCCTTGCCCTGTTGGCTGCCACCCCCGCGTTTGCACAGGATGCTCCCTGGCCGTCCAAGCCCATCACCATCGTCGTCGGTTACCCGCCCGGTGGCAGCACAGACCTGAACGGCCGGGCGGTCGCTACCGAACTGAGCGCCAGACTCGGCGTGCCGGTGATCGTCGAGAACATCGGCGGTGCTGGCGGCGCCCTTGGCGCGCAAAAGGTGGCCAGCGCCGCGCCCGATGGCTACACCCTCCTGGTGGGTGCCAACAATGAGCTCGCCATCAAGAAGCTGGTGTCCGGGAACAAGGTCAAGTACGACGTGAAGGACTTCACGGCGATTGGCCTGATTGCCTCTCAGCCCATGGTGCTGGTGGCGTCCCAGGGCGCTGGGGTGAAGAACCTGGCCGAATTCACGCGCAAAGTGTCCAGCAACCCTGGCAAGTTCAGCTACGGCAGCTCGGGCGTGGGGACCGCGCTGCATCTGGCGGGCGAGATGGTCAAGGAGCAGGGCAAGCTGTTCATGACGCACATCGCCTACCGCGGCGTCGCCCCCATCACGAATGACCTCCTGGGCAACCACCTGGAGTACGGCGTGTATGTCCTCTCCAGCGGCCTGCCCCACATCCGCAGCGGCAAGGTGATCGCTCTGGGCACAACCGAAGCCAAGCGTTCGGCCGTCACGCCCGATATCCCGGCCCTGGCCGAAACCCCGCTGTTCAAGAACGTGGATATCGGCGTCTGGTTTGCGCTGATGGGCCCGGCAAATCTGCCCAAGCCGGTGTTCGACAAGCTCAAGAAGGCGCTCAACGAAACGCTGCAGTCGCCCGATTTCCGGAAAAAGATGGAAGAAAGCGGCTCTACGGTGGCTGCGACCACGGTCAACCTTGACCAGTTCCTGGCCACCGAAGTGGTCAAGTACAAAAAGATCGTCGACTACGCAAAGATCGAAGAATGATCTCCCGGGACGACCTCAGCGTGCCGCCGCTTTCCTTTCGTCTGCCCGCGCCGGACATCAGCGCCTGGCGCGCGGGCAATACAGGTACCGAAGGCGTGTGGCATTTCGATTCGGGCGCACCCGGCCGCCGCGTGATGGTCAGCGCACTGCTGCATGGCAACGAGCTGTGCGGTGCCTGGGCGCTCAAGGGCCTGCTCGAAGCGGGGCTGCGCCCGGAGCGCGGCACGCTCACGCTGGCGTTTTGCAACCTGGAGGCGTTTGACGGGTTTGACCCCGCCCATCACGACGCCTCGCGCTTCACCGACGAGGACTTCAACCGCCAGTGGCTCGATGAGCGCATCGACGCTGCCAACACGCGCGAGCGCCGCCGCGCCGCGGCGCTCAGGCCCTTTGTGGCGCAGTCCGACTGGCTGCTGGATATCCACTCCATGCACGAGCCCTCGGCGCCGCTGCTGCTCACCGGCCTGCAGCCGCGCAACCTGCAGCTTGCCCGCGCCATGCGTTCGCCAGAGTTTGTTGTGGTCGATGCGGGCCACCAGGACGGCGTGCGCATGCGCGACTACGGGCGCTTTGGCGCGCTCTCCGATGCCCCGGGGCACGACACGCGATCGTTGCTGATCGAATGCGGTTTCCATGGCGACCCGGCCAGCCGGGCCGTGGCGCAGGACCAGTGCGTGCGCTTTCTGGAGCAGGCGGGTGCGCTGGAGGCAGACTCGCTTACTCGCCAACTGCCCGGCTGGCGCCTGCCCGACGCCCCACGCCAGTGGGCGCTCGAAGTCACCGGGTCGGTGGTGGCCCGCAGCAGCGCCTTTCGCTTTGTAGCGCCATTTACCGGGCTGGAGGTGTTCGAGAAGGCAGGTTCGGTGATTGGCGACAACGATGGTGTGCCCGTGGTCACCCCTTACGACGACTGCGTGCTGGTGATGCCGTCGGTGCGCCAGGCCAGGGCGGGGGTGACGGTGGTGCGCTTTGCGCGGCGAGCACCGCTGCACTGAACCGCTTGCATGCCGGGCCGTGTCGGTCCTCTCAATGGCTTCGAGGCAGGACGCGCGGCTCGCCCGCAACCGGGGAAAGCAGGCCGACCGAGGACACCATAGGTTTTCATAAACATTCCAAATGGGACTGTTATCAGGCGCATCCATCGTTTGTCAATGCTTGATACAAACCGTAACCTGAAGTCTCTCACTAAGGAGAAGCTCCATGCAATTCCGCCAGATGTTCTCAGCGCTTGCCGCTGCCGTCTCAAACCAGAAAAGGCTGATCGCCGTGAAGTTGTGGGCAGTGGTCTTGCTGCTGCTCGCACCGCTTCAAGGGATTGCCCAGGATCTGTCCAAAAGCGATATCGTGCTGGGCCAGTCCGCGTCTTTCACCGGAAGCTTTGCAGGCCAGGCCGCGGCGTACCGCGATGGCGCGTTGCTGTACTTCAACGAGGTGAATCGACAGGGCGGTATTTATGGGCGGAAAATTCGCCTGGTGTCGCTGGATGACCAGTACAAGCCCGAACTGGCCATCCAAAACACGGTGAAATTGCTCGAAGAGCACAAGGCGTTTGCGCTCACGCACTACACCTGGACGCCGGTGGCGCGGGCGGTGATTCCGGTGGCGACCGACAACAAGGTGCCTTTTTTTGCGCCCTACACGGGGGCGGCCGACATCTATAAGTCCAGCAGCCCGATGGTTTTCACGGTGCGAGCGAGCTTTCAGGCCGAGCTGGAAAACATCATCCGGCACATCACCACGCTGGGCATCCGCAACATTGCGTTCGTGCGCTACACCAGCAAGACCGGCGACGAGTTGCAGGCCGATGTGCAGAAACTGCTCGAAAAATATGGTGCCACGCTGGTGGGCACGGGCAGCATGCCCAATAACTCTGCGAAGCCGGAAAACGCCATCAAGCAGCTGGCGCCGGTCTCGGCGCAGGCGGTACTGCTGGGGGTGTCGGGTGCCGACGCGGTGGCCTTCATCAAGGGCTATGAGGCAGCCACGGGGCGCAAGTCGCAGTACTACGCCCGCAGCCTGGTGGGCGCAAGCCAACTGGCCCAGGATCTGGGCGACCAGGCTTTCGGCATCTCGGTCACGCAACTGGTGCCCAACCCGTTCAAGCAGGTCGCCGAGGTGAGCAAGGAATACAACCGCCTGCTCAAAAGCAGCGGCTCTGCTGCAAAGCCCGACTACATCTCGTTTGAAGGCTTTATCGCCGCCAAGGTGTTGTGCGAGGCCTTAAAGCGCACCAAACAGCCGCTGACACGCGCCGGATTTTTGCAAACCCTGTCCAACATGCGCGTCGATGTGGGCGGGTACGAAGTCGCATTCCGCCCAGGCAACCAAAACGGCTCCGAGTTTGTGGACATGACCATGATCGGGCGCGACGGCCGTTTGATCAATTGAACCTAAACACGGCAAGTGCATAGCGCTGTCACCCGAAAAGTGAGGCTGCGAAAACAACGCAAGGCGCAAGTCCACGCGATGTGCGGCAAGATTAAAAGCGGTCAACTGCCGTTTTTAGGTTGAAACCGCCATCGACCAACAGCGCGCAAGCGGTGTGACGCAGGCCAGAATGCATCACGCCGCTCGTGCGGCGTCCAGATGGGCACGCACACGCTGCGCCAGCGCAATGTCGCCGGGGGTCTCTGGCACCCACTTGTCCACGTGGCGTGGCAGCTCATCGGCATCCACAGCGGTGTAGGTGGCCACGCAGTGCATCACATCGTGCAGCGGCCCACCCTGCACGCTGCCGCTTCGTACTTCCACCACCAGGTTCAGGGTTGCCTCGTGGGCATAGGCCAGGCGGGCATGCACCTCCACCAGGTCACCAGGCCGGATGGTCCGTGTGAAATTGGCTCCGCTCACAAACTGTGTAATGCACGGCCCACGGGCCCAGGCACTGGCGCACGCAAAGCCCGCCTCATCCACCCAGTGCAGCACGGTGCCGCCCGGGATACGCGCCGCCGATGCGGGCATGGTGTGGTGCGAAGCAAGAAAACGCAGCGTGATCGATTGCATGGCAGGCTCCTGGCCAGGGACTCGGCACATTATCCCCATCGGCCGCAACCCCGCTGCCGCCCGCCATGCCGAACGGGCCAGCCTGGGTGCCAGCCGGTGCGATACGCGCAAGGCCGGTGCCGCCCATGCAGCAGGTGTGCATCCTGCCGCGTAGTGACTGTTGTGGTATCGTGGTAGTTGCTATAACAATAATAGCTAGCAGAGCCCTATCGACGTGCGCAACAGGCTATTTTCAGTCTGATTTTTGCCCCAGATACGGCCTGAGGTACCGCCCCGTGTGGCTCGCCGGGTTGGCCGCCAGTTCCTCGGGCGTGCCCACGCCCACCACGGTGCCTCCTCCTGCGCCGCCCTCGGGGCCCATGTCGATGAGCCAGTCGGCGGTTTTGATGACGTCCAGGTTGTGCTCGATGATGACAATGGTGTTGCCCGCATCGCGCAACTGGTGCAGCACCTTGAGCAGCAGGTCGATGTCGGCAAAGTGCAGGCCGGTGGTGGGCTCGTCCAGGATGTAGAGCGTGCGGCCGGTGTCGCGTTTGGACAGCTCCTGCGCCAGCTTGACCCGCTGGGCCTCACCCCCCGAGAGCGTGGTCGCAGCCTGGCCCAGGCGGATGTACGACAAGCCCACATCCAGCAGCGTCTGCAGCTTGCGCGCGATGGTTGGCACGTCCTTGAAGTAGGCCGCAGCGTCCTCCACCGTCAGATCCAGAATCTGCGCAATGTTCTTGCCCTTCCACTGCACTTCCAGCGTCTCACGGTTGTAGCGCTGGCCGTGGCAGACGTCGCAAGGCACGTACACGTCGGGCAGAAAGTGCATCTCCACCTTCACCACGCCGTCGCCCTGGCAGGCCTCGCAGCGGCCACCGCCTGCCGATTGCGACACGTTGAAGGAAAAGCGCCCCGGGCCGTAGCCGCGTTCCTTGGCCGTGTTGGTCTCGGCCATCAGTTCGCGGATGGGTGTGAACAGGCCGGTGTAGGTGGCCGGGTTGCTGCGCGGCGTGCGGCCAATGGGGCTTTGGTCCACGTTGATGACCTTGTCGAAGTATTCGATGCCCACGATCTCTTCGTGGGCGGCCGGTTCTTCGTGCGCGCGGTGCACCTGCCGCGCCACGGCGGCGTACAGCGTGTCATTGACCAGCGTGCTCTTGCCCGAGCCCGACACGCCGGTCACGCAGGTGAGCAGCCCCACGGGGAAGTCCACCGTGACGCCCTTCAAATTGTTGCCCGTGGCCCCCACCACGCGCAGCGCCTGCACGGCCCCCTGGCGCGCATGGTGTTCGGCTATGCGCTCGGCGCGGCGCTTGCTGGCCTCGGTTTGCGGAAAGCGCGACTTGGCCTTGGCCTCGACCACGGGCGCGGGCTGGTCCAGCACGGGCAGCCAGGGCGTGCGCCGCTTTGGTACGGCAATGGTGCGCGTGCCCGACAGGTATTGGCCCGTGAGCGACTGCGCGTTGGCACGCACCTGTTCGTACGTACCCTGCGCCATCACGCGCCCGCCGTGCACGCCCGCGCCAGGGCCCATGTCGATCACATGGTCGGCGGCGCGCATCATGTCCTCGTCGTGCTCCACCACGATCACGCTGTTGCCAATGTCGCGCAGGTGCTTGAGCGTGGCGATCAGGCGGTCGTTGTCGCGCTGGTGCAGGCCGATGCTGGGTTCGTCCAGCACATACATCACGCCAGTGAGGCCCGATCCGATTTGCGACGCCAGGCGAATGCGCTGCGCCTCGCCGCCCGACAGCGTCTCGGCGCTGCGGTCCAGGCTCAGGTAGCTCAGGCCCACGTCGTTCAAGAACTGCAGCCGCGTGGCAATTTCACGCACTACCTTGTCGGCAATGTCAGCCTTGGCACCGGTGAGCGTCAGGGCATGGAACCAGGCGAGCGCATCGCTCAACGTGGCATGGCTCACTTCGTAAATGGCGCGGGCCTGCTGGCCTTCGCCCACCCGCACATGGCGGGCCTCGCGGCGCAGGCGGGTACCGTGGCATTCGGGGCAGGGCTGCGTGCTGCGAAAGCGCGCCAGATCCTCGCGCACCACCACCGAGTCGGTCTCGCGGTAGCGCCGCGCCATGTTGGGGATGATGCCCTCGAACGGATGCTTTTTGGTGTGCGCCTTGCCCTTGGAGGCACCGCTGTCCATGATGTAGGTGAAGGCGATTTCCTCGTTGCCCGAGCCATGCAGGATGGCGTGCTGCACCGGCGCGGGCAGTGACTCAAAGGGCGCTTCGATGTCGAACGCGTAGTGCCGGGCCAGGCTCTCGAGCATCGCAAAGTAGTAGCCGTTGCGCCGGTCCCAGCCCTTGATCGCGCCGCTGGCCAGGCTCAGGGTGGGAAAGGCCACCACGCGCGCCGGGTCGAACACCTCACGCTGGCCAATGCCGTCACACGCCGGGCATGCGCCCATGGGCGAGTTGAACGAGAACAGGCGCGGCTCCAGCTCGGGCAGCGCGTAGCTGCACACCGGGCAGGCAAACTTGCTGCTAAACAGGTGCTCATGGCCCGTATCCATCTCCAGCGCCAGCACGCGGCCGTTGCCGTCATGCCCGCCCACGCGCAGGGCCGCTTCGATGCTCTCGGCCAGACGCTGGGCCAGGTCGGCCCGCACCTTGACGCGGTCGATCACCACGTCGATATCGTGCTTTTCGGTCTTTTTGAGCTGCGGCAGGTTCTCGTGCTCGTAAATCTGCCCATCCACCCGGAACCGTATGTAGCCCAGCGCCTGCATCTGCGCAAACAGCTCGGTGAACTCGCCCTTCTTGTCGCGCGCCACGGGCGCAAGAATCATGAGCTTGGTGTCCTCGGGCAGGGCCAGCACGGCGTCCACCATCTGGCTGACCGTCTGCGCGGCCAGCGGCAGGCCGTGGTCGGGGCAGTAGGGCGTGCCTGCGCGGGCATACAGCAGGCGCAGGTAGTCGTGGATCTCGGTGACCGTGCCCACGGTCGAGCGCGGGTTGTGGCTGGTGGCCTTTTGCTCGATGGAAATCGCGGGCGACAGGCCCTCGATCAGGTCCACATCGGGCTTGTCCAGCCGCCCCAGAAACTGCCGCGCATAGGCCGACAGACTCTCCACATACCGCCGCTGGCCCTCGGCATACAGGGTGTCAAACGCCAGGCTCGACTTGCCCGAGCCCGACAGCCCCGTGATCACCACCAGCTGATTGCGGGGGATGTTCAGATCAATGTTCTTGAGGTTGTGCGTGCGCGCCCCACGGATGCTGATGCGCTGCTCGCCCAGGATGCGGGCAAGGTAGGGGCCATCTGCGGAAAGGGTGTCGTCGGGGCGGTTCACAGGCGCGGTGTTCAAAGGCAAACCCAGCATCATAGGCTGCGCTGCCCGCACGGGCATTCGCCGCTGAGCTTGGGCCCCAGCCATGGCTGCCGCATCGACCCCACGCCGGGCGCGATGCCGGGTTGGCTGCGCTGCCCGTACGGCCGGGGTGTGGGCAGGCGCAGCGCTGCCGTTGGCAAGCGGCTCCAACGCTCGCGCCCATTCGGGGCCGCGGCCTACCGGCCCAAACCGCTGCGCCGTCGCGACCGGCCGACCCCGCACCGGCCAATGGGCGAAAATCCCGCCTTTGCTTCATCAGGCCTGAGCGCACCACCGTGCTGGATTCCTCCCTGTCTTTGTCCGATACCGTCGCGCAGCCGCCTTCTGCCAGCACCCGCATGACGGCCCTGGAGCGCCGGGCGAGCGTCAGCCTGGCACTGATCTTTGCCCTGCGCATGCTGGGCCTGTTTCTGGTCTTGCCCGTGTTTGCGCTGGAGGCCCGCAAGTACCCGGGCGGCGACGACCCGGTCCTGGTGGGGCTGGCCATGGGTATTTATGGGCTCACGCAGGCGGTGTTGCAGTTGCCGCTGGGCATGGCGTCCGACCGGTTCGGGCGCAAGCGGGTCATCGTGCTGGGGCTGCTGGTGTTTGCCGGGGGCAGCTTGCTGGCGGCGCTGGCTGATTCGCTGACCGGTCTGCTGGTGGGGCGCGCATTGCAGGGCGCGGGCGCGGTGTCGGCGGCGGTGACGGCGCTGCTGGCGGACCAGACGCGCGACGAAGTGCGTACCAAGGCGATGGCCATGGTGGGCGGCAGCATCGGCCTGATGTTTGCCGTGGCCCTGGTGGCCGCACCGCCGCTCACGGCGGTCCTCGGGCTGTCGGGCCTGTTTGCGCTGACCTGCCTGCTGGCGCTGGCGGGCGTGGCCGTGATGCTGTGGTGGGTGCCCCCGGAGTCCGGCGCGCTGCGGCAGGCACCGCGCGGCCGTCTGGCCGATGCATGGGCGCATCCCGATCTGCTGCGCCTGAACCTGGGCGTGTTTGTGCTGCACACCGTGCAACTGTCGATGTGGGTGGCGGTGCCTGCCATGCTGGTGCAGGCGGGCCTGGGCAAGGAACTCCACTGGCAGGTCTACCTGCCTGCCGTGGTGCTGTCGTTTGTCACCTTGGGCGGACTGTTTGCGCTGGAGCGCGGCGGCCGCCTGCGGGGCGCGCTGCTGGGTGCCATCGGGCTGGTGCTGGCGGTGCAGGTCGGGCTGTGGGGGCTGGCGGCCAGCGGTGCTGCGCCCACGCTGTGGCTGCTGGGGCCGCTGCTGTTTGTGTTTTTTTGCGGATTCAATGCGCTGGAGGCCAGCCTGCCCAGCCTAGTTTCGCGCATGGCTCCGGCCCCGGTGCACGGCGCGGCGCTGGGCAGCTACAACACCTTGCAGTCGCTGGGGCTGTTTGCGGGCGGCGCGCTGGGCGGCGCGCTGGTCAAGTGGGCGGGCGCCCCTGGGCTGTTTGCCACCACGGCCGCCCTCACGGCCCTGTGGCTGGTGCTGACCTGGCCCTTGCGCCCTGTGGGGGGGCGTAACGCACGCTGACCCAGCGCGGGCTGGGGGGCATCCATGCGGCCCCCCAGCCGCTGGGTGTTGCGGCACAATGCTTCGCTCTGGCGCTCGGAATTCCCTCACATCCAGCGCTTTTACCGTTACCTTTGAAGGCACTTCCATGGCATCTGTGAACAAAGTCATCATCGTCGGCAATCTGGGCCGCGACCCCGAAATGCGCACCTTCCCCAGCGGCGACCAGGTGGCCAATGTGACCATTGCCACCACCGACAAGTGGAAAGACAAACAGTCCGGCGAGATGAAGGAGGCCACCGAGTGGCACCGCGTGGTGTTCAATGGCCGCCTGGCCGAGATCGTCGGCCAGTACCTGCGAAAGGGCTCGCAGGTGTATGTGGAAGGCTCGCTGCGCACGCGCAAGTGGACGGACCAGAGCGGCGTGGAAAAGTACAGCACCGAGATCCGCGCCGACCAGATGCAAATGCTGGGCAGCCGCCAGGGCATGGGCGGCGGCCAGCCGGGCGGTGGTGGCGGCTACGACGATGGCGGCTACGGCGGCGCGGACCAGGGCGGCTACGACCAGGCCCCGCGCCGCGCCGCGGCCCCCGCGGGCCGCGCGCCCGCACCCCCGCAGCGGCCCGCCCCGGCCCCGGCGGCGCCGGCCCCCCGCGCCGCCTCGGGCTTTGACGACATGGACGACGACATTCCGTTCTGATCGCCGCGTTCGGCGTTCGGCAACCACGGCCCGGCGGCTTGCGCTGCGGGCCGTTTTTCATGGGGCTGCGGCACCTTGCCCGGCGCGCTGCCAAGGGGCGGGCTCAGCCCTGCCGAGCCAGGAGCCGGGTTTTAGCGGGCTTGTGGTGCTGATGCGCGCCCGGGTCACCCTAAAAACGGCAGTTGGATGCATTTGCCAGCGCTGCTTTTGGGGCGCCAGGCAAGGAGAAGCAACACCGCATGGCGCTCCAAAAGCGGTGCTGGCAAGTGCATAGCGCTGTCACCCAAAAGGTGAGGCTGAGAAAACAAAGCAAAGCGCGAGTCCACGCGACGTGCGGCAAGATGACAAGCGGTCAACTACCGTTTTTAGGATGATCCTAAAAACGGCAGTCGGATGCATTTGCCAGCGCTGCTGTTGGGGCGCCAGGCAAGGCGCGACGACGCGGCAGGCTTGTGCCTGCAAGAAGGCGCAACACGGCATGGCGCTCCAAAAGCGGTGCTGGCAAGTGCATAGCGCTGTCACCCCCAAGGTGAGGATGCGAAAACACGCAAGGCCCGCGTTCACGCGGTGTGCGGCAAGATGACAAGCGGTCAACTGCCGTTTTTAGGATGATGCAA
>NZ_JBKDRI010000018.1:0-15118 GCF_046341535.1 Acidovorax sp.
CTGCAAATCGACCGCAGCGGTCCATTTTTAACCGCCTTTTTGCCCCATAGCTCGGCTATGGGGCTGCAAATTCGGCAAAAACTGTCCTCGCTGGGGCCGATTTTCGCTTTCGACGCTCCAAGTCCGACAGGCTCCTAGCGCCTTGCGTGAGCTCCATGCCTTCGTCACCCTCGTTCAGTGGGCCGTGTTCCCGCTGGTGGCCGGCGCTGGGCTCGTGCTCTGGCTGGCTCCGCGCCTGGCGCGTTTGCGTTCTGGCCGAAACTGATCGAGGGGTGGGAGTCTCTGTCACTCCATGCGTTGTGGCCTCTGCCCAGCCACCGGGTGCGGCGAAGGGGTTGAGGCTCCAAACCGGGTTCGCATGCGCGCATCGCCGCCTCAGGCGGGGCGGCCCGGCCAAAGTCATGGAAAATACCGGGTTTGCCGCCAGATCTCCCCCTGAGGTTGGTCGGTTTGGCCCCATCCCTTCGTTTGCTCCCCTGCGCCAGTCCATGCAAGAAGTTCAAAACTCCAAGGTCTCTGTCGAGAAGATCGGCGGCACCTCCATGACCGCCTTTGGCGATGTTCTGCGTCACATCGTGCTGCACGATCCCCAACGCATCAATGGCCGCATTTATGTGGTGTCTGCCTACTCTGGTGTCACGAACCAGCTGCTGGAACACAAAAAAACAGGCGAGCGCGGCATTTACGCCCTGTTTGCCGAGGGCAAGGGCTACCAGGACGCTCTGACCCAGCTCGCGGTCAGCCTGAAAAGGCTCAATGCCGACTACGCCGAGCTGGGCCTGCCTTTGGCCGTGGCCGATGCCTTCATCGACCATCGCATCGGCCAGGCACGCGAATACCTGGGTGCCATGCAGCATGTGCTGGCCAGCGGTTACCTGAGCCGCAAGGATGTGTTGCTGGCTGCCCGTGAGGTGCTGGCCTCGATTGGCGAGTCCCACAGCGCATTCAACTCGGTCGAGATCCTCAAGGCCAACGGTGTCAACGCCATCCTCATGGATCTGGCAGGCTTTGACGACAACGAGACCTGGACGATTGATGAACGGATCGCGCAAAGCTTCAAGGGCCTGGAGTTGAACGACAAGGTGGTGGTGGCCACGGGCTACACCAAGGGCGTCGAGGGGATCATGCGCGAGTTCGACCGTGGTTACTCTGAGGTCACCTTCAGCAAGATTGCCGTGGAAGTACGCCCTGCCGAGGCCGTGATCCACAAAGAATTCCACCTGTCTTCTGCAGACCCCAACCTGGTCGGACTGGAAAACGCCATTGTGGTGGGCGCCACCAACTATGACGTGGCCGACCAGTTGGCCGATGTGGGCATGGAAGCCATCCACCCCAAGGCCGCCAAGCCGATGGAGCTGGCGGGGATTCCCATTCGGCTCAAAAACACCTTTGAACCCGACCATCCTGGCACCTTGATCACCAAGGACTTCGTCGGTGAACGCGCCCGCGTCGAGATCGTGACCGGCACCGACAAGGTCACGCTGATCGAGATTCATGACCCGAGCATGGTGGGCACCGTGGGCTTTGATGCGGGCCTGATGAACGTGTTTTGCAAGCACGATGTGAGCTACATCCTCAAGGCGACGAATGCCAACTCCATCGCCCACCTGGTCTGGGACAGTCAGGTGTCGCCCGAACTGGTGGCAGAGCTGCAGGAGGGCTACCAGGTGGTGACGATCAAGCCCAGCGCCATTGTTTGCACCATTGGTTCCAACATCGGGATTCCCGGTGTGCTGGCCAAGGCCGCCCAGGCCCTGGCTGACGCGCAGGTCAACGTCAACTGTGTGTCGCAGACGCTTCGCCAGGTGAACATGCAGTTCGTGATTGAGCGCGAAGACTACAAAACCGCCATCAAGGCGCTGAACATGGCGCTGTGTGTGAACTCCGCAGCGCCGGTCCCCCGCGCCTGACAATCGCGCTTTAGTGCACCGGTACCCAGGCCTGCCTGCTGCCGCCTTGGCGCCGATGGTCGGCCTCCCCGGTGAATGTGTGCGGGTGGGCATCGGCTGCACATCATCGACTGGGCTCCTGAGCCCGCGCTCTTTGGGGCCTGCGCCCTGACAGCGCCTGCAGGGCACCGGGCAGGCCTGGATGGACAAACCGGTATCCAAGCATGGAGGCTGCGCGCGGGACAGCGTTTTGCCCATCCAGCAGCAGGGTTGACATCTCTCCCAGCAGGGCGCGCAAGGGCCATGCGGGCAGACTCCAGCGGGCCCGCCGACCCTGCGATGCGGCCAGCTCCTGGACAAATTGGGCCTGCGTGACGCCCTGCGGTGCCACTGCGTTCACGGCACCCCTCACGTCGTCGCGCGCCACCCCGAAACGGATCAGCCCAACGGCATCGGCGATGTGAATCCACGGCGCAGGCTGCTGCCCGCGGCCGAGGATGGCACCCAGCCCAAAGCGTGCAGCCAGGGCTTGCAGGGGGTAGGCACCGCCACCGTGGCCCAGCACCACGCCAAGCCGCAGGCACACCACCCGCACGCCCAGCGCCTGGGCGCGCTGCGCCTCATCCTCGATGGCGCGGCACAGGTCTGACTGGAACTCGCCGGGGCGGGGCGGGGCGCTTTCATCACGGGGCTCCATCGAAGCATGGGGCGTGGCCCCGTAGTAGCCGACGGCCGATGCGCTGACCAGCACGCGCGGTGGGCGCTGCAGGCGTTGCATCAGCGCCATGAGGGCGGTGGTGGTGTCCACCCGGCTCCTGAGCAGCGACCGCCTGCGTGCGGGCGTCCAGGGCATGCCAAGCACGCGCGCCCCGGCCAGGTGGACCACGGCGTCAATGGGCGTTTCCGCCGGAATTGCGTCCAGGCTGTCGACCACCCAGACGCCGGCCCCCAGGTGAGCGCGGGCCCCCAGCGCATCGCGGGACAGCACGATGACCCGCTGGCCTGTGCGCACCAGATCGTCCACCAGCGCGCTTCCCAAAAAACCGGTGGCGCCGGTGACCAGGGTGGCCGGGCCGGTCGCAGGGCTGGTGGGGCCGTCGCCGTGTGGTCCTGCCGGGGCGGGCGGCGCGGCCTTGCGGCCCAGTTGAACCACGGCGATGGCGTTGCGAATGCTCCAGGCCCACACGCCCACGGCAAACAGCGTAAAGAGCCACGACACCGGCCCATGCGGCGTGAGCAGCATGGCGCTGGGTTGCTGCGCCCAGGCCCAAAGCACCGGGCCGACCAGGGCCAGGAAAAGGCCGTAGCTGATGGTCAGCAGGGTGTGCAACACGCGCTCAAAGCCGGGCAGGTGCCGCGTGCGGTCTTCCTCCAGAAAGTCGGCCAGGGTGATGACCAGTTCAACCAGCAGCAGGGTGGCCAGGACCGCAGCAAAAGCGCCATGCCACTGCCACCACGCCAGGCCAAGGAAGATCACGCCGTAGATGGCCTCGCGCGCGGCGTGCAACGCCAGTTCACGGCGCGCCGATACGCGCTGCGGCAAGCGCGCGTGCAGCTCGTGGTGCCACAGGTTGTCAAAAGCGCCCATGGCGGCCTGCACCGACAAGATAAGGAAGAGGGGAGTCATGGTGTTCATGGACGGGCCTGGTGGTGAGTGGTGTTGAGAAATTGGCCGGGCGATGCGTTGGGCAGACGAGCGCAGCTAGCGAGCGGTGAGGGCATGCAGACCGCGTGGGTCCTCGCCCCGTTCGACGTGCGGGTCGGCGAACACACCCGACTGGTAGAAGGTCTGGCCCCACCACGGGTGGACCATGGTCAGGGTGAAGCGGAAGTTGCCGTCCCCAAGGTCGGTGTGCACCACCCGGCAGGTGCCGGGGCCCAGCAGCAGCGGTATCGGAACGCGCAGGCGTCCGCCAGGCAGCACCCACAGATAACGGCGGCTTTGAAACACCAGCGCCCCGTTGTCCTCAAACACGTCGAGCACCATGCTCAGGCCACCCTCGGTGCGCTCCAGCAGATTGCCGTCGGCGTCGAGCTCCTTGGTGGAACGTATCGTCTGGCCATGGCGTCGCAGGTCGCGGCCGCTGGTGGTGTCGTCGTCATGAAGGCAGCGTTCCCACACCGCACCGCCGCGCCCGTTGTGGGTCACGCGGACGGTGGCTGGCGAGTCTGCAGCGCTGATCTCGGTCAGCGGGCCACCCCAGCAGCGCGCCAGTGCCGCAAAGCAGCGGCCCATCCGCGAACAGCGCAGCTCCATCCGGCCGCTGTAGGTGACCTCGGTGTGGGCGGTGCCGAAGCGGCGCTGCACGGGCGGCGGCAGGCGCGACCACGCTGCGGCCCCCAGTAGGGCGCGAAGGTTCAGCGCAGAAGTTGCAGGAACGGGGGCACGCTCGGCAGGGCGGACGCTGGTGAACAGGGCAAACATGGGGGGCCTCGCAGGTGGTCAGGGTTGCATTCCCTGCCATCCCTATTGCGAAAGACGGGCCAGGCCCGATGACTGCTGCAAGTCGTTGATTTCATTGGAGACGCGCCCATGGGCTGCATACTTGGTTTACAGTCTGCAGCGTTCCCGTCGTCAACCCCAGCAACAGGTTTCCCATGCGCGAAATTCGTGTCCCGGTCTTTGTCACCAGGGTGTGCGCCCGATGCTGATGCATGCCGTACTGGGGTTTGCGTTGCTCCAGACGCTGGCGCTGGCGGCGGTGTTGCTGGCGTGGGCCGACCGGGTGGCGGGGGCGCGGCTGCTGGCGGCGTTCCTCTTCGGAATCGCCCTGTGGATGACGGGCAACGAGTTGCCCAACTGGCTGGGGCCGCAGACCGAGCGGCTGACCATGCTGCTGTTGTCCACCGCACCGCTCACCTCTGCCCTGTTTTTTCATTTTTGCGTGGTGTTTTGCCGTGTCAACCTGGGCAAGATTGGCGTGCCAGCGGCCTATGCGCTGGGAGCGGGCGCCAGCCTGGCGGCCATGCTGATCGTGCCGGGGCATCTGGTGTACCACCCTGACATCGGCTGGATTGCCGTGGCCGACACCGTGGGCTGGGTGGCCAGCATGGCGTGGGTGGTGCTGGGGATTGGCGGCGTTGCGGTGCTGCTGTCGGCGCTGCTGCGGGCACGCCGCGCGGCCGATCGGCAGAAGTTTCGTCAGATCGCTGCCGTGACCGCGTCCTGCCTGTGGGGCATGTTGTGCCTCTCGGGCTACGCCATGGCTGTGCTCAATGTTCCGGTGTACCCGTTTCCGCTGCTGGGCTTGCCGCTGTATTCGCTGATCCTGGTCTACGGCATCCTGCGCTATGGGGTTTTTGTGGCCAATGCCTGGGCTCGCCGCGCGCTGGTGTGGGCGCTGCTGCTGGCACTGGGCGCAGGCGTGGTGGCGTTGACGCCGCTGTTGCCGCTGTTCGAGTCGCGCTGGCTGGCGGGCCTGGCGGTGGCGGCCACCGTGCTGGCGCTCAATGGGCCGGTGCGCCGCGTCGCCGAGCGGCTGGTCTACCCCGGTGGCGAGGTGTCCATGGCCGACCTGCGGGACTGGCGCAGCGATTTGCAGCGGGCCGAGACGCCGATGGAGCTGGCGCGGCAGGCGGCGGCCTTGCTGGGCAAGCGCATCGGCACGCCGGTGGAGGTGTATGTGGGCACGGCTGCCCGGCCAGCGTCCAGCGCGCCGCAGCTGGTCTGCCGTGTGGACACCGATGGCTGGCAGACCACGCTCCTGGGCTGGGATGCCGCGCCGCCCGGACCGCGCCATGTGGCTGAACTGTTTGGCACCGTTGTGGCCGAGGCGGCTGGCCGCCTGGAGCAAGCGCAGCAGTTTGCCAGCCGCGAGCGCGAGCGCCAGCTCCAGGCCCGTCTGGCCGAGTTGGGGGCCCTTGCCGCCACGGTGGCGCACGATATCCGCAACCCGCTGAACATCATTTCGATGGCGGTGGCTGCCGCGCCCGCCGACACCCGCCGCGAAGTGGCCGATCAGGTCGCGCGCATTGCCAACCTCACACACGACCTGCTGGACTTTGCCAAGCCCTGGAAGCTGTCCGTCCAGACCATCGACCTTGCCGCGCAGGTGCGGGCTGCAGCCATGCGTTTGCCGGATGTCAGCCTGGGCGAGGGCTTGCAGGCGCCCCTGATGCTGCAGGCCGACCCGCGCCGCGTGGAGCAGGCATTGACCAACCTGTTTGAAAACGCCCGCATGGCCGCATCACTGGAGATTGCAAGTGACGCCCATGGCAGCCGCGACAGCGGCGCAGTCACGCGCACCCATGCGCCCGTCCACATCGATGCCCAGGCCACCAGCGATGAGGTGCTGCTGCACATCTGCGATGCAGGCCCCGGCGTGCCGCAGGAGATTAGGGACCGTCTTTTTGAACCCTTCGCCTCGCGCAGCCCGGGTGGTACCGGCCTGGGCCTGGCCATTGTGGCGCGCATCATGGCCGCGCACGGTGGCTCGGTGGCCCTGACCGAGCGCCCGCCCTGGAGCACCTGCTTTACCCTGCGCTTTCCCCTGGTACCCCCGCCATGAACTCCATTGCCACCCCAAACGCTGACGACCCCGGTGCTGCGGCAGGCCCGCACGGTGCGCCCGAGTCTGGCCATGTGTTGCTGGCAGACGATGAGGCGGCGTTCCAAAGACTGGGCAGCGCCTTTTTGCGCGGGCTGGGGCACACCGTCACACTGGCGGGCGATGGCGAGCAGGCCCTGGCCGCATTTGCGCGGCAACGGCCAGAGCTGGTGCTGCTGGACCTGGCCATGCCCCCGCACATGGACCCGGAGATCGGCCTGCAACTGATCCCGCGCTTTGCACCCCAGGTGCCTGTGGTGGTTTTGACCGGCCACGGCGACCACGCGCTGGCGCTGCGCGCCACCGAACTCGGCGCGTGGGATTTTCTGACCAAGCCTGTCGATCCGGAGATGCTGCGCTTTGTGGTGGCGCGCGGGCTGCGCAAGGCCCGGCTGGATGCCGAGTTGGCAAACCTTCGCGCAAGCCAGGCGCTGGACGATCTGGGCATCGCAGGCCAGGCTGCCGCCACCGCACAACTGCGCGCACTGGTGCGCCGCGTCGCGCCAACGCAGGTCAGTGTGCTGGTGCTGGGGCCCACCGGCACGGGCAAAGAACTGGTGGCGCGCGCCTTGCATGCGTGCAGCACTCGCCAGAGCGAGCCTTTCATGGCCATTCACTGCGGTGCGCTGTCTGCCGAACTGCTGGAAAGCGAGCTCTTTGGCCACATGAAGGGCAGCTTCACAGGCGCCTACCGGGACCAGCCCGGTCTGGTGGAGGCCGCGCACGGTGGCACGCTGTTCCTTGACGAGGTGGGCGAGATGCCGCCGCCGATGCAGGTCAAGCTGCTGCGTTTTCTGCAGGAAGGCACCTTTGTGCCCGTGGGTGGCCGCGTGCAAAAGCGTGTCGATGTGCGGGTGGTGGCTGCCACCCACCGCGACCTGGAGACCATGGTCCGCGAAGGCGCGTTTCGGGAAGACCTTTTCTATCGGCTCAAGGGGGTGGTGCTGCGCACGCCGTCGCTGGCCGAGCGGCCTGCCGACATCCCGCTGCTGGCAACCCGGTTTCTGCAGCGCGTGGCTCACCGAGCGTGCCTGAGCCCCGATGCGCTGGCGTGGCTCATGGCGCGCGAGTGGCCTGGGAACGTGCGTGAACTCAAAGCGGTTGTCGAGTCGGCGGGCGCGCTGCTCATGCCCGATCAGCGCGAGGTGGATGCGGCGCTGCTGCGCCTGTCCAGCGGCGACACAGCGGCATTTGCGGCGGTCAGTGGCGGGGAAAGTCCGGCGGGGTCTGCGGGCGACGGCGGGGGGAACGGTACCGGGGCCGCCCCCGACGGCACCGCAGGCCCGCTGGATGCGGCATTGATGGAGCTGGAGCTGCGCATGGTGCGTGACACGCTGGCGGCCGCTGGCGGTAACCAGTCCGAGGCGGCGCGGCGACTGGGCATCTCGCGCGTCGGGCTGGTCAAAAAGCTCACCCGGCTGGGGCTGCGCTGAACCCTGCACGCTTGCGCCATGCCCGCCCTGTCGTGATCCGCCCACAGCGCTTATATCAAAAATGATAGCTGCAAAAGCTTACGCGGCAAGCGTAACCGGCCAAAAATAACCATACTTTGATGCAAGCTCTCCTCCATACCATTGCCGCCATGCCACTGCCCGTGGATGCCTGCCGCATCTTTCATGGCCGTGGTGGTTTGCATGCGGGCGATGAGCCATGGGTGCTGGATGCGTATCCGCCTGTGTTCGTGCTCACCAGCTTTGCCCCGGCCAGCGACGAACAGCTCGCCATGGTCGGACAAGCGCTGCAGGCTCGCTGGGCGCAGATTGCCCCTGCGGGCGAGCCGCTGAACTGGGTGTTCCAGCAGCGGGGCGAGGCCTTGCGGCTGCAGGGGCGCGCTGACACCCGCCTGATGGCGGGCCGCGTGCCCGAGCCGCACACCGTCACCGAGGCGGGTGCGCGCTACCGCGTGCATGTGTTGCGCGGACAGAACCACGGACTCTTTCTGGACATGGCCGAGGGCCGCCGCTGGGTGGGTGACTACGCCGCTGCGCGCCGCAACGACCGCTATGGCTTGAAGGTGCTCAACCTGTTCGCCTACACCTGCGCCTTCTCGGTGGTTGCGCTGCGGGCGGGGGCCAAGCAGGTAGTCAACGTGGACATGAGCCACGCGGCCATCGCCACCGGGCAGCACAACCACCAGCTCAACGGCATCACGACGGGCGCAGCCTTTTTGGCGCACGACATTTTCAGTAGCTGGGGCAAGCTGACGCGCAGCGGGCCCTACGGCCTGGTGATTGTGGACCCGCCCAGCTACCAAAAGGGCAGCTTCGTTGCGACCAAAGACTATGCGCGGCTGATGCGTCGCCTGCCCGACCTGATCGCGCCGGGTGGGCACGCTCTGCTGTGCCTGAATGCGCCCGAGCTGGGGGCCGATTTTTTGCGCTGTCACATGCAGGAACTGGCCCCCGACATGACATTCGTGGCGCGCATTGCCAACCCGGTCGCGTTTGCCGATGCGGATGAGGAGCGGGCGCTGAAGGTGCTGGTGTACGCGGCGGGTGGCCACGATTGCGGCCAGTCGTGCTGACTGGGCTTTCTCCACGAATCGGGGGGACGCTTGCCAATCTACCCGGGCAGGCGCGCAAGCCGGAGGCCGGTGTCCGGGGCTCGTCAGGTGGCGGCGACGAGCCCTTGGGCAAAGTGCGACGCCATCGCCTGGCGTGTGCGCGCGGCATCGCGGGCTTGCAGAGCGGCAAGGATCGCCCGGTGCTCTTGCAGCGAATCCGCGATGCGTCCCTCTTTGAACAGGGAGTGATGGCGGTTGAGCTTCATCACCTTGCGCAGGTCGGCCACCATCTGGCTGCGCCAGCGGCTGTCTGCCAGTTCCAGAAGCAGCATGTGAAACCGCTCGTTTACGGCAAAAAACGTCTCCCGCTCGTTCACCGCCTGTTCCAGCTCGGCGTGCAGGGCCTCAAGGGCCTGGAGCTGATCGGGGGTTGCGCGTTCGGCCACCACGGCGGCGGCATCGCTCTCCAACAGGCTGAGCAGGTGGTACACGTCGCGCAGATCCTTGTCGCTCATCTCGGTCACATAGGCGCCACGGCGCACCTTCATCGTGACCAGCCCTTCGGCGGCCAGCACCTTGAGGGCCTCGCGCAGGGGGGTGCGGCTGATGCCGAATTCCTGCGCAATCTTCAGCTCGTCGATCCAGCTTCCGGGTGCCAGATCGCGGCGGTAGATCCGCTGGCGCAGTTGCTCCGCCACTTCTTCATAGAGCGCGCGAGGGGTCAGGGTGAGGGCGGACATGGGCTGATTGTAAGCTGTGCGGAATATTTTGAATCAATAATTATGAATGATATAAAATCGCCGTGACATCTCTGCACCCGCGCGGCCACCGCCGCCGCATCGTGTCAGACGCATCCATGCCATCTTCGGAGACACCCTCGCCATGAGTGACCCCCATCCCACCCAGCCCCCAGAGTTTGCCGCTGCGTCACTCGATGACTGGGCCAAGGCTGCAGCCAAATCCGCGCCGGGGGGCGACGTGAATGCCCTCCACTGGGTCACGCCGGACGGCATCACGGTCAAGCCGCTTTACACCGCCCAAGATACGGCCAACCTGCCGCACGCCAACACGCTGCCCGGGTTTGAACCCTACCTGCGCGGCCCGCAGGCCACCATGTATGCCGTGCGCCCCTGGACGATCCGCCAATACGCTGGTTTTTCGACGGCGGAAGAGTCCAACGCCTTCTACCGCAAGGCGCTGGCCGCAGGCGGGCAGGGCGTGAGCGTAGCGTTTGACCTGGCCACCCACCGTGGATACGACAGCGACCACCCGCGCGTGACGGGCGATGTGGGCAAGGCGGGCGTGGCGATTGACTCGGTCGAGGACATGAAGATCCTGTTCGACCAGATTCCGCTGGACAAGGTCAGCGTGTCCATGACAATGAACGGCGCAGTGCTGCCCGTGCTGGCGGGCTATGTGGTGGCGGCACAGGAGCAGGGCGTCTCGCAAGACAAGCTCAGCGGAACCATTCAGAACGACATTCTGAAAGAGTTCATGGTGCGCAACACCTACATCTACCCGCCCCAGCCGTCGATGAAGATCATCGGCGACATCATCGAGTACACGGCCAAGCACATGCCGAAGTTCAACTCGATCTCCATCAGCGGCTACCACATGCAGGAAGCCGGGGCCAACCAGGCGCTGGAGCTGGCCTTTACCCTGGCCGACGGCAAGGAATATGTGAAAACCGCCATGGCCAAGGGCATGGATGTGGACGACTTTGCGGGTCGCCTGTCGTTCTTCTGGGCGATTGGCATGAACTTCTACCTCGAAGTCGCCAAGATGCGCGCAGCCCGCCTGTTGTGGTGCCGCATCATGAAAGCCACCGGGGCCCAAAACCCCAAGAGCCTGATGCTGCGCACCCACTGCCAGACCAGCGGCTGGAGCCTGACCGAGCAGGACCCCTACAACAACGTGGTGCGCACCACCATCGAGGCCATGGCTGCCGTGTTTGGCGGCACGCAAAGCCTGCACACCAACAGCTTTGACGAAGCCATTGCGCTGCCCACTGAATTTAGCGCACGCATTGCCCGCAACACGCAGCTCATCATTCAGGAAGAGACCCACATCACCAGCGTGATCGACCCCTGGGCGGGCAGCTACATGATGGAAAAGCTCACGCAGGACATGGCGGACGCGGCCTGGAAGATCATCGAAGAGGTCGAAGCCATGGGCGGCATGACGGCTGCGGTGGACAGCGGCTGGGCCAAGCTCAAAATCGAAGCCGCCGCGGCCGAGAAGCAGGCGCGCATCGACAGCGGCAAGGATGTGATCGTGGGCGTGAACAAATACCGCCTTGCCAAGGAAGACCCCGTCGATATTTTGCAGATCGACAACATGAAAGTGCGCGACGGTCAGATTGCGCGGCTGCAAAACATCAAGCAAAACCGCAATGCCGCGCTTGTCCAGCAGGCACTGGATGCTCTCACTTTCGCAGCAGAAAGCGGCGAGGGCAACCTGCTGGACCTGTCGATCAAGGCCATGCGCCTGCGCGCCACGGTGGGCGAGGTGTCTGATGCACTGGAAAAGGTTTACGGGCGCCACCGCGCCGATACACAAAAGGTGACCGGTGTGTACGCAGCAGCTTATGACTCGGCTGAAGGCTGGGACAAACTCAAGACCGAGATCAACGAATTTGCCGAGGCCCAAGGCCGCCGCCCCCGCGTGATGATCGCCAAGCTGGGCCAGGACGGGCACGACCGGGGCGCCAAGGTGGTGGCCACGGCCTTTGCCGACCTGGGTTTTGACGTGGACATGGGCCCGCTGTTCCAGACCCCCGAAGAATGCGCCCGCCAGGCCATTGAAAACGACGTGCATGCCGTGGGCGTGAGCACACTGGCGGCGGGACACAGAACACTGGTGCCCGCCATCATCCAGTCGCTCAAAGACCAGGGGGCCGACGACATCATCGTGTTTGTGGGCGGGGTGATCCCGGCGCAGGACTATGACTTTCTGTACGAGGCGGGCGTCAAGGGCATCTACGGTCCGGGCACACCGATCCCGGCCAGCGCCAAGGATGTGCTGGAGCAGATTCGCAAGGCGGTGGCGTGAAACCCTGTGCCTTCACCCCCCCCACCGTTCGGGCTGAGCTTGTCGAAGCCAGGGCTCGGGCCGGTGAAGGCCTTCGACAGGTTCAGGCCGAACGGGTGGGGGAAGTGCGCACCCAGCGGGCCGCAAAACGCCCGTCAGCCCTCACCCCACCCGTTCGGGCTGAGCTTGTCGAAGCCAGGGCTCGAACCAGTGAAGGCCTGCGACAGGCTCAGGCCGAACGGTCGGGGGGCGTGCAGACCCAGCGGGCCATAAAACGCCTGTCAGCCCTCAGCCCACCCGTTCGGGCTGAGCTTGTCGAAGCCAGGGCTCGGGCCAGTGTAGGCCTTCGACAGGCTCAGGCTGAACGGGTGAGGGGGGTGCAGACCCAGCGGGCCGCAAAACGTCCGTCCGCCTTCACCCCCACCGTTCAACACTGAAACAATGCGCCCCTTCCACGTCTACATCCTGCGCTGCGCCGACGGGTCGTACTACACCGGGCACACCGATGATATGGTGCTGCGCATGCAGCAGCATGACAACGGTGACGTGGGCTACACGTCGCTACGCAAGCCGGTTGAGCTTGTTTGGCAGGGCGAGTTTGACACCCGCGAAGGCGCGCTGGCGTTTGAGCTGCAGATCAAGGGCTGGTCGCGGGCCAAAAAGGAAGCGCTGATGGCGGGGGATTGGGGACGCGTACAGGCGCTGGCCCAGTCGCATGGCCATGCGGAGCACAAGCCCGGGCTTGGCCAGGCTCAGCCCGAACAGGTGGGGCGAAACGACTCCCAGGGGCGTCATGAAACCGGCATCCCGCCGAAACACGACATCAACACCCCCCCACCCGTTCAGCCTGAGCCTGTCGAAGGCCTCGCACCACCTGCACAAGCTTTGCTGGAGGGCATCACAGGCCAGCCCGGCCCCGTTCAGCGCCGCGCCCTATCCAAAGCCATCACGCTGCTCGAATCCACCCGCGCAGACCACCGCACACAGGCCGACGAGCTGCTCACCCAGCTGCTCCCCCACACCGGCAAATCCTTCCGCCTGGGCATCAGCGGCGTACCCGGCGTGGGCAAGTCCACCTTCATCGAGGCGCTGGGCCTGTACCTCATCGCCCAGGGCCACCGCGTGGCCGTGCTCACCATCGACCCCTCCAGCACCGTGTCAGGCGGTTCCATCCTGGGTGACAAGACGCGCATGGAACACCTGTCGGTGCACGAAAAAGCCTACATCCGCCCCAGCCCATCGAGCGGCACCTTGGGCGGAGTCGCAGAGAAAACCCGCGAGGCCATGCTGGTCTGCGAGGCGGCAGGCTACGACGTGGTCATCGTCGAGACCGTGGGCGTGGGCCAGAGCGAAATTGCCGTGGCGGGCATGACGGACATGTTTGTGCTGATGCAGCTGCCCAACGCGGGCGACGACCTGCAGGCCATCAAAAAAGGCGTGATGGAAGTCGCCGACCTGGTGGTCATCAACAAGGCCGACATTGACAAGGCCGCCGCCACGCGGGCCGAGGCGCAGATCACGTCCAGCCTGCGGCTGCTCAGCCAGCACGGCAACCCCGAGACCGCTCACCATGACGACACCCTGTGGCACCCCAAGGTCGTGCAGATCAGCGCGTTGCTGGGGCAGGGCGTGGACACGTTCTGGGCCGCGGTCACTCAGTTTCGCCAACTGCAAACCGCCCATGGCCGCATCACCGCCCGGCGCGAAAAGCAGGCGCTGGCGTGGATGTGGGAGCGCATCGACGCGGGCCTGAAGCTCGCATTTCGCCAGCACCCGCAGGTGCGCGAACTGCTGCCGCAAATGCAGGCCGATGTGGCCGCTGGGCGCGTTGCGGCATCCACTGCAGCAAGAATTCTGCTGGTCGCGCACGGCCATCATGCACCAGCAGCTATCAAATAAATAGCAATACCTGATTTCACCAAAGGACGACCATGCAAGACATCCTGGAGCAACTGGAGAACAAGCGTGCGCTGGCCCGCCTGGGCGGTGGGCAAAAGCGAATCGATGCGCAGCATGCCAAGGGCAAGCTCACGGCGCGCGAACGCATCGAACTGCTGCTGGACGATGGCACCTTTGAGGAATGGGACATGTTCGTCGAGCATCGCTGCACCGACTTTGGCATGGAGGCCAACAAAATCCCCGGCGACGGCGTCGTCACCGGCTACGGCATGATCAACGGCCGCCTGGTCTTCGTCTTCAGCCAGGATTTCACGGTGTTCGGCGGGGCGCTGTCTGAAACCCACGCCGCGAAGCTCTGCAAGGTGATGGACGAGGCCATGAAGGTCGGCGCGCCGGTCATTGGCCTGAACGACTCGGGCGGCGCGCGCATCCAGGAAGGCGTGGCCAGCCTGGGCGGCTATGCCGATGTGTTCCAGAAAAACGTGCTGGCCAGCGGCGTGATTCCGCAGATCAGCATGATCATGGGGCCCTGCGCCGGTGGCGCTGTGTACTCGCCCGCCATGACGGACTTCATCTTCATGGTCAAGGATTCGAGCTACATGTTCGTGACCGGCCCCGAGGTCGTGAAGACGGTGACGCACGAGGAGGTCACGGCCGAGGAACTGGGCGGCGCCTCCACCCACACCGGCAAGAGCGGCGTGGCCGACCTGGCCTTCGACAACGACGTCGAGGCGCTGCTGATGCTGCGCCGCTTCTTCAACTACCTGCCGCTGAACAACCGCGACGGCGTGCCCGTGCGCCTGGGGCCGAACGGGGGCGACGCCCCCGAGCGGCTTGACTTCAGCCTGGACACGCTGGTGCCCGAGAACCCGAACAAGCCCTACGACATCAAGGAGCTGATCTTCAAGGTGGTGGACGACGGCGACTTCTTCGAACTGCAGCCGGACTACGCCAAGAACATCGTCATCGGCTTTGGCCGCATGGACGGGCGCAGCGTGGGCATCGTGGCCAACAACCCCATGGTGCTGGCCGGCTGCCTGGACATCAAGAGCAGCATCAAGGCCGCGCGCTTCGTGCGCTTCTGCGACGCCTTCAACATCCCCGTGGTCACCTTCGTGGACGTGCCCGGCTTCATGCCTGGCACTTCTCAGGAGTACGGCGGCATCATCAAGCACGGCGCCAAGCTGCTGTACGCCTATGCCGAATGCACGGTGCCCAAGGTCACCGTCATCACGCGCAAGGCCTACGGC
>NZ_JBKDRI010000019.1:0-13139 GCF_046341535.1 Acidovorax sp.
GCTGCTGTTGGGGCGCCAGGCAAGGCGCGACGACGCGGCAGGCTCGTGCCTGCAAGGAGAAGCAACACCGCATGGCGCTCCAAAAGCGGTGCTGGCAAGTGCATAGCGCTGTCACCCGAAAGGTGAGGCTGCAAAAACAACCCAAGGCTCGAGTCCATGCGGTGTGCGCCAAGATGACAAGCGGTCAACTGCCGTTTTTAGGTTGAACCTGAAAACGGCAGTGGGAAGCATGTGCCAGCCCTGCTTTTGGGGCGCCAGGCAAGGCGCGACGACGCGGCAGGCTCGTGCCTGCAAGGAGAAGCAACACCGCATAGCGCTCCAAAAGCGGTGCTGGCAAGTGCATAGCGCTGTCACCCCAAAGGTGAGGCTGCAAAAAACAACCCAAGGCTCGAGTCCATGCGGTGTGCGGCAAGATGACAAGCATAGCGCTGTCACCCCAAAGGTGAGGCTGCGAAAACAACGCAAGGCCCGAATCCACGCGGTGTACGGCAAGATGACAAGCGGTCAACTGCCGTTTTTAGGTTTAGATGGCATACACCAGCGCCACGGCGCGTGCCTCCATGGCCAGACCCTGGCCCACCGGCCCCAGCCGCTCGGCTGTTTTCGCCTTGACATTGACCTGCGTCACGGCCACGCCTGTGGCCCGGGCAATCACGGCGCACATGTCCGCGATGTGGCGGGCCAGGCGCGGTGCCTGCGCCACCACCGTGCTGTCGATGTTGGCAATCTGAAAGCCAGCATCGCGCACTCGCCGGGCGGCCTCGGCCAGCAGCACTGCGGAATCAGCCCCGCGAAACGCAGCATCGGTGTCGGGAAAATGCCGCCCGATATCGCCCAGCCCGGCCGCACCCAGCAGCGCATCGGTGATGGCATGCAGCAGCACATCAGCATCCGAATGGCCGAGCAGCCCGCTGGAATGGGGAATCTCCACGCCCCCTATCACCAGCCGGCGGCCGGGCACCAGGGCATGCACATCCCAGCCTTCACCGATCCTGAAATTCATGGGTTGTTGCCTTTAGCAGTTGTGGCACGCCAGGCGGGCCTTGTGTAGAGGGGTCGCCTTGCGCTCAGAAATGCGCCTTGCGCTGCGTGGCGTCGCCAGCATGGCCGCGTTCGCCACCAAAGCGCTCCAGTGTGGTGCCGTGCGAGCGGGCGGCAAGCACGGCCGATGCCAGCGCGAAATCATCCGAGTAAGTTACCTTGAAGTTCTGCGCCCCACCGGGCACCAGCCGCGGGTGCAGGCCCATGGCCTCCATCGCGCTGGCCTCGTCGGTCACACTGGAGCCCGCCTTGCCCATCGCCTCCATGAGGGGGCCAAGGCGGAACATCTGCGGCGTCTGCGCCAGCCATTTGTCGCTGCGGTCCACCGTGGACGCCACACGCACCCCGCCGGGCCCGCTGGTCGAGGTCTTGAGGGTATCGGCCAGCTTGTGCGCCAACAGCCCGCCGACGGCATCACCGGCACATTGATCCATGAGCGTGTCGATCTGCGCGGTGGTCACCAGGCAGCGCGCCGCATCGTGCACCAGCACCCAGTCATCGGGCTGCGCCCCGCGGCCCACCAAGGCGCGCAGGCCGCCCAGCACGGTGTCGGCGCGGGTTGCGCCGCCGCATTCGACGCAAAACCAGGCAGGGTGCGCATGGGCATCCAGAAACCGGTCGCCGGGCGCTACCGCCACCAGCGTGCCCAGCAGCCGCCCCACACCGGCAAAGGCTGCCAGCGTGTGCAGCACCATCGGCACGCCGGCCACGGGCTGATACTGCTTGGGCAAAGGCGCAGGCAGCCCTGCGGACAGCGGCTCCGACAAGGCGCGCGACCCCGTCCCGGCACAGGGCACCAGGGCCCAGAAGCGGCCTTGAGCCGACAGCGGCGCCGGGGTGGTTTGCAGCAAGGAAGCAGTCATGGGTCGCTCATTCTAAAATCTGCCGCTGCCCTCGCCATCTGCCCTGCGCGCGCCTTGCGCCACAGCAGATTCGGCGGGCTCAATGAGAAGGTGTGACCCAACCCCACATGCCCGATCGCCCCGCCAGAACACTCGCGCTCGTCGTTGCCCATGCCTGCCACCGCCCGAGCGATGGCTGCAGGTGGCCCCGGGATTGCAAGCGTTTTGGCAATGTGCTCTGGCACGCTGGATTCATTCACGCCCTCTGACGATACCGTCCGCATGGAACTGCCCAAACTCTACCCCGGAAAACGCTTCACCCTTCCTCGCCCCGTGGGTAGCGCAGATTCGCTGCTGCTGGCCCGCCTGGCTGAGCGTGACAAGGCCGCAGGCCGCACCACCGCCATCGTCACGGCCGATGCCACCGATGCGCAGCGCCTCATCGACGAGATGGCGTTTTTTGCGCCCGCGCTGCGTTGCGCGCTGTTTCCGGACTGGGAAACCCTGCCGTATGACACCTTCTCTCCCCACCAGGACCTGATCAGCGAGCGCCTGGCCACTCTCTGGCGCATCAGCCAAAAGGACAAGGACACCGGGGCGGATGTGGTCATCGTGCCCGCCACCACGGCGCTCTACCGGCTGGCACCGCCGTCCTTCCTGGCGGGCTACACCTTCCAATTCAAGGTCAAGCAAAAGCTGGACGAAGCCAAGTTCAAGGCCCAGCTCACGCTGGCCGGCTACTCGCATGTATCGCAGGTGGTAAGCCCGGGCGAGTACACCGTGCGCGGCGGGCTGATCGACCTGTTCCCCATGGGCTCGCCGGTGCCCTACCGGGTGGACCTGTTCGATGACGAGATTGACTCCATCCGCACCTTTGACCCCGACACCCAGCGCAGCCTGTACCCCGTGCCCGAGGTGCGCCTGCTGCCCGGCCGCGAGTTCCCGATGGACGACGATGCGCGTGCCAAATTCCGCAGCCGCTGGCGCGAGATGCTGGAAGGCGACCCCACCAAGAGCCGCATCTACAAAGACATGGGCGCTGGCGTGGCCACGGCGGGTATCGAGTACTACCTGCCGCTGTTCTTCGACGAAACCGCCACGGTGTTTGACTACCTGGGCGCAGAGGCCACGGTGGTTCTGCACGGCGACCTGGAGCCCGCATTTCAGCGATTTTGGCAAGACACCAAAGACCGCTTCCGCCTGGTGCAGGGCGACCCTGAGCGGCCCGCGCTGCCGCCCGAAGCGCTGTTCCTGTCCAGCGACCAGTTCTATACCCGCGCCAACCACCACCCACAGCTTTCGCTGCGCCCCGGCGTGGCGGATGTGGATGACAACCCGCATTTCCAGAAACTGGGCGACCTCTCGGTCGTGCGCGGTGCCCAAGACCCGCTGGCCCGCCTGCACACGCACCTGCACCACTCGCAGCAGCGCGTGCTGCTGCTGGCCGAGAGCGACGGCCGACGCGAGAGCCTGCTCGACTTTTTGCGCGCCTCGCAGCTCAACCCGCCCGCATTTGATTCGCTGGCCGAGTTTCAGGCCCATGCGGAGGAAAAACTGGGCATTGCCACCGCCGGGCTGACCGTGGGTTTTGGCTGGATCGAAGGCGGCATCGACTTCATCACCGAGACGGAACTGTTTGCCGCGGGCCCCACCACGCGCCGCCGCAAGAAGCAGGAACAGGTGAGCGATGTCGAGGCGCTGATCAAGGACCTGGCCGAGCTGAACGTGGGCGACCCCGTGGTGCACAGCGCGCACGGCATCGGCCGCTACCGGGGCCTGGTGAACATGGATGTGGGCAACAAAAACCCCGACGGCACGCCCGCCATGCAGGAGTTTTTGCACCTCGAATACGCCGACAAAGCCGTGCTGTACGTGCCGGTGAGCCAGCTGCAGCTCATCAGCCGCTACACGGGCGTTTCTGCCGACGAAGCCCCCCTGCACAAGCTGGGCAGCGGCCAGTGGGAAAAGGCCAAGCGCAAGGCGGCCGAGCAGGTCCGCGACAGCGCCGCCGAACTGCTCAACATCTATGCCCGGCGGGCTGCGCGCCAGGGCCATGCCTTCCGCTACAGCCCACAGGACTACGAGGCCTTTGCCAACGACTTCGGCTTTGAAGAAACGGCCGACCAGAACGCGGCCATCCACGCGGTGATCCAGGACATGATCAGCCCTCGCCCGATGGACCGGCTGGTCTGCGGCGACGTGGGTTTTGGCAAGACCGAGGTCGCGCTGCGCGCAGCATTTGTGGCAGTGACGGGCGGCAAGCAGGTGGCGTTTTTGGCGCCCACCACCCTGCTGGCCGAACAGCATTACCAAACCCTGGTGGACCGCTTTTCCAAGTGGCCGGTGAAGATTGCCGAGGTCTCGCGCTTTCGCTCGGGCAAGGAGATCACCGCGGCCATCAAGGGCATTGGCGACGGCACCGTGGACATCGTGGTGGGCACGCACAAGCTGCTCTCCGAATCCACCAGGTTCCACAACCTGGGCCTGCTCATCATCGACGAGGAGCATCGCTTTGGCGTGCGCCACAAGGAGCAGATGAAGCAGCTGCGCGCCGAGGTGGACGTGCTGACGCTGACGGCCACGCCCATCCCGCGCACCCTGGGCATGGCGCTCGAAGGCCTGCGCGACCTCTCCGTCATCGCCACCGCGCCGCAGCGGCGTCTGGCGATCAAGACCTTTGTGCGCAACGAAGGCACGGGTGTGATCCGCGAGGCGGTGCTGCGTGAATTGAAGCGGGGTGGCCAGTGCTACTTTTTGCACAACGAGGTCGAGACCATCGAGAACCGCCGCCAAAAACTCGAAGAAATCCTGCCGGAGGCGCGCATCGCCGTAGCCCACGGCCAGATGCCGGAGCGCGATCTGGAGCGCGTGATGCGCGACTTTGTGGCCCAGCGCTACAACATCTTGCTGTGCTCGACCATCATCGAGACCGGTATCGATGTGCCCACCGCCAACACCATCATCATGAGCCGCGCCGACAAGTTCGGCCTGGCCCAGCTGCATCAGTTGCGCGGCCGCGTGGGCCGCAGCCACCACCAGGCCTATGCCTACCTGATGGTGCCCGACATTGAAGGCCTGACCAAACAGGCCCAGCAGCGGCTCGATGCCATCCAGGCCATGGAAGAGCTGGGCAGTGGCTTTTACCTGGCCATGCACGATCTGGAAATTCGCGGCGCGGGCGAGGTGCTGGGCGACAACCAGAGCGGCAACATGCTGGAGGTGGGCTTTCAGCTTTACAACGAGATGCTGAGCGAGGCTGTCAAGGCGCTCAAGGCGGGCAAGGAGCCCGATCTGCTGTCGCCCCTGTCCGTCACCACCGACATCAACCTGCACGCCCCGGCCCTGCTGCCCAACGACTACTGTGGCGACGTGCACCTGCGCCTGTCGTTCTACAAGAAGCTGGCCACCGCCAAGACGCCCGACCAGATCGACGGCCTGCTCGAAGAAATCGTCGACCGCTTCGGCAAGCTGCCGCAGCAGGCGCAAACGCTGATCGACGTGCACCGCCTGCGCGTGCTGAGCCAGCCCTATGGCGTGGTGAAGGTGGATGCCGCTCCGGGTGTCATCAACATCACCTTCAGGCCGCAGCCTCCAATCGACCCCATGCGCATCATCGAGCTGATTCAGAAGAACAAGCACATCAAGCTGGCAGGCAACGAGAAGCTGCGCATCGAGCGCGACCTCAAAGAGCCCAAGGACCGCGCCCAACTGGTGCGCGACGTGCTGCGCAGCCTGGGCCAACCGCTGGTGGCCGCATGATTTTGAATGCGATGATTTACCCCACCCGCGCTTGATGCGAATGGCTTAGCAGCTATTTATTTGATAGCAAACAACCTGCATTATCCGAGCGCTGTGGCAGTGCAACCGTCCTCGATCGCAGGGCGTGGGTTGCCACCGGGGGAGGATCGATACAGGGGCTTGCGTGCTGCCCTCTCGCAGCGGGGCATGACGGCACTGCCAACGCATCGCAGGGCCGCCTGCGGAATCAACCCCTGCCGTCAAGGCCCGCGTCCAGGGCCGGGGGGCGCAGAAAATCATTGCTGATGCCCATCACCTCGCTGGCCCGCTCCACGGCACGCCACAAAGGGGCTGGCATCTGCAGGATCTCATCGGGCGACGAAGAGCGTTCGATCCATGCGCTGATCTCGCCATGCTGCTCGGGGGTCAGCAACTCCAGGTGCAACATTTCGTCAATGGTTTTCATCGGTAGTCAATCGGGGCTGTGTCGGGTCGGCCATCTGGCGCAATGCCCCAAGGCTACCGCACCTGCAAGCCATCTGGCACGCCGCTGCGCCACGGATGGACGATGACGCCGCTGCCGGCACCTGCCACCATCGGAGCCTGCCCACCAGCATAGCGTTCGGCCGCACTGCGGCGGGGACAACGGCGTGGGCTTTACCATTGCGGGCTGTGCCATCAAAAATTTGCCGTTGCCCCAGCGCCATGACCCTCGCCACCGAATTCGCCCCCGGCCTTGTGATCCAGGGCATCGAGCCACCCCTGTCCCTGTCGAGCTACAAGCTCATCGCTTTTGATATGGACTCCACCCTCATCAACATCGAGTGCGTGGACGAAATCGCCGACGCTGCCGGCCGCAAGGCCGAGGTAGCCGCCATCACCGAGGCCGCCATGCAGGGCCTGATCGCCGACTACAAAGAAAGCCTGCGCCAGCGCGTGGCGCTGCTCAAGGGCGTGTCGGTGGCGCACATGGAGCAGGTCTTCAACGAGCGCCTGCGCTTTAACCCCGGCGCGCGGGAGTTGATCACCGCCGCCAAGGCCGCAGGCCTGACCACGCTGCTGGTCTCCGGCGGCTTTACCTTTTTTTCAGAGCGCGTGAAGGCGGGCCTGGGTATCGACCTGGCCCGCTCGAACGTGCTGGAGATCGACAACGGCCACCTGACCGGCCGCATGGTGGACCAGCCGTGGGGCGACATCTGCGACGGTGCCGAAAAGCGCCGCACGCTGCTCGAAGTGGCCTCGCTGATGGGTATTTCGCCATCGCAGGCCATTGCCGTGGGCGATGGCGCCAACGACCTGCCCATGATGCATGCGGCAGGCCTGTCGGTGGCCTACCATGCCAAGCCTGCCGTGCGCGCGCAGGCCCATCTGGCCATCAACGAGGGCGGGCTGGACCGGCTTCTGGAAGTACTGCGCTAAAGCGGCAGCGGGCTTTTTGTCCCGCTGCCAGATGCACGTGATGTGAACACGCCCCACCCCGGCGCAAGGCTCACGCTCTGGCGCAGCCCATGCTGGGTGCTACTTCTTCTTGCCGCCCGGCGTAAAAAACAAAGCCAGGCCCACCGCAATGAGGCCCACCGGCCACCACACACGCAGCAGCTCGCGCAGACTGATGCTGATGAGTCCAAGATTGGTCAGCAGAAAAAAGACACCCAGAGCGATCAGAACAAACGCGGCAACGTGGCCTCTCATAAGCACTCCCTCGATGTGGTTGTAGGTGGTGGCGCGATTATGACGAGCCGGAAAGCCCCGCCCCCAGGTGGTCCACAAACAGACGCACCTTGGGCGACAAATGCCTGCTGGAGGCCCACAGCGCCCTGAACTGACGGCCAGGCTCCAAGAACGGCTCCAGCACGCTGACCAGTCGTCCGCCAGCCAGCGCGTCGCGTACCAGAAAGTCGGGCATGCAAGCGATGCCAAGCCCCCTTAGCGTAGCGCCCAGCACGCCCTCAATGTGGTTACAGGCCAGCACCGTGCGCAAGCGTGGCTCCGTAACGACCATGCCTTCATGCCACGGCCAGTCGAGCAACTTGCCTGAGTCCGGATGGCGAAAACGGACACAGGCGTGCCGCTCCAAATCGCTCAGAACCCCAGGTATGCCGTGGCGCGTCAAGTAGGCTGGGGCAGCGCACAGCAACAGTCGAAATTTTTGCAACGGCCGCGAGACAAGGCGGGAATCTCGGAGGTCGCCGCTTCGAAGGGCCACATCAATGCCTTCGTCGATCAGATCAACCGCGCGATCGGTGAAATTGATATCCAGCTCAACCTCCGGATGACGCGCAAGAAAATCAGGCAACAAGGGCATCAGAAAGTGGTGGGCCACGATGGGGGCACTCACACGCAACCTCCCGCGGGGGGCCTCCTGCGAAAGGGACAGCATGGCTTGCGCATCATCCAGGTCATCCAGGATGCGTCTACAGCGCTCGTAAAACAACTGACCTTCGGTTGTGAGCTGAAGGCGTCGGGTACTTCGCTGAAAGAGTCGCACCCCCACCTCCTGCTCCAGCCGGGCTACACCCTTGCCAACGGCAGATGCGGAAATCGCCAGTGTCCTTCCTGCCGCAACGAAACTGCCAAGCTCCGCCGTCTTGACAAATGCAAACATTCCGCTGAGTTTGTTCATCCGCACCTTCACCCGGTCGATTACCGCCGATTCGATCTTTTCATTCCGTAATGAAAGGATTAACAGCTAGTTTTTCAAAGATTCAGGCAAGTTTAGCCTTCAACAACTCCACGAAATAGCCAAGGCATGCCCACCCCTCTATTGATTCGCGCGGACGCCAAAAGTCCGTGCAACATCCGCGATTCGTTGCAGGAAATTCAGGCCGAGTACCTGGCTTGGGTGCGCGGCCACATGACACCGTACTCCCCTGCGCCGGCTGATCAGGGTACTGGCATGCCGCAGCCTGAAGGCTACGTAGATATCGTTCAGACGCTTTGCGCCACGGAACCACTGGGCAACGTGCTGTATCTGATTGAGGTGGATGGCAAGGCCGCTGGCATGTGCGGTTTACGCCGCCTGGGTGGCAACACCGCCGAAATCAAGCGGATGTACGTGCGCCCTGCTTATCAAGGCAAGCAGATCGGGGCTTACGCTCTGCGAGGACTGCTCACAGACGCCAGCCGCTGGGGCTTTACGGTTATCTGCTTAGACACAGCTTTGTTCATGCAGACCGCACACCGACTGTACGAAGCCTATGGCTTTACAGAATGTGCGGCGTACGAGGGTAGCGAAGTGCCCGCAGCACTGCATGGCCAATGGCGCTTTATGCAACTTGTTATCTCGCAGACCAGCCCATGACTCCCACTCTTACCCGACATGTCAGGCTTATGGGTCTGACCACTCTATTGGTATTACTGCCACTGGTGCTGCAAGGCTTTGGCCACCACTGGGTGCGCGTTGCCGACACCAGCTTGCTTTACGTGATGCTGGCACTGGGCCTGAATGTTGTGGTGGGCTATGCGGGATTACTGGACTTAGGTTACGTCGCTTTTTACGCCCTGGGCGCCTACCTGTTTGCGCTACTGACCTCGCCACACCTGACCGACCATTTTGCGGGTATTGCAGCACTGTTCCCGCAAGGGCTGCGCGCTCCGTGGTGGGTGACCATTCCGCTGGCGGCAGCAGCGGCAGCCATACTGGGGATGTTGCTGGGCGCCCCCACCCTGCGGCTGCGCGGTGACTATCTGGCGGTGGTCACACTGGGTTTTGGCGAGATCGTGCGTCTTCTCATCGTCAACATGGGCCACCCCATCAACATCACCCATGGTGCCCAAGGACTGGGAATGATAGAACCGGTGCGCGTGCTGGGCGTGGACTTTGGCAAACCCTTCAGGGTGGCAGGCTACGAAATCGCTACCGTCACCCTCTACTACTACCTTTTCCTGTTCCTGGTGATGATCACTGTACTGATATGCCATCGCCTTCAAGATTCACGTATTGGCCGTGCATGGATGGCCATCCGTGACGACGAGACTGCGGCGCGCTCCATGGGTATCAACACTCGCAATCTCAAACTGCTAGCCTTCGGCGTCGGCGCAAGTTTTGGTGGGGTCACTGGCGCCATGTTTGCATCGTTCCAGGGGTTTGTTTCCCCCGAGGCTTTCAGCCTGAATGAATCAGTGCTTATCGTTGCGATGGTGGTGTTCGGCGGCATGGGCCATATCCCAGGCGTGGTTTTGGGTGCCGTTCTTCTAGCCGCTCTACCGGAGATGCTGCGCTACCTGGTCGGTCCATTGCAAATCATCACAGATGGCCAGTTGGACGCCGGCGTGATGCGCCCCCTACTCGTTGCGCTGGCGATGATCATCACCATGCTTTGGCGCTCCAGCGGGCTATGGCCCGCCCCCGACAGGTACAGGCAGAGACGATGATCCGTGGCTCTGGATCGGGCTGGCCAATGAAGCATCAGCCTAAAAACGGCAGTTGACCGCTTGTTTTCGTCCCGCACGCCGCACGGAATCGCGCCTTGGGTTGTTTTCGCAGCCTCACCTTTGGGGTGACAGCCCTATGCACTTGCCAGCACCGCTTTTGGAGCGCCATGCGGTGTTGCTCCTCCTTGCAGGCACGAGCCTGCCGCGTCGTCGCGCCTTGCCTGGCGCCCCAAAAGCAGCGCTGGCAAATGCATCCAACTGCCGTTTTTAGATTCAGATATCTGTAGGGCCGGCACCGCGCCACAGCCCCAGAAATTCCTCCCAACCATGAGGGCAGTTCGCATGGATCAGCGCAAGCACTTGCCCCACGCTTCCCATGGGGAATCTGGGCGATCACCAGCCGATGAGGCTTCCCAACATCCATCCCCCCCCTCAACCACCGGCGCGCTTGACCTTGTGGCCCAGCTTTTGCAGCGCAGCCATCACGCGTTCTACGTGGTCACCCTGCACTTCGATCACGCCGTCCTTCACCGTGCCGCCGCTGCCGCAGGCCGTCTTGAGCTGCTTGCCCAGTTGCTCCAGGGCGGCTTCATCCAGCGCAACCCCCTTGACCAGCGTGACGGCCTTGCCGCCGCGGCCCTTGGTCTCGCGCGACACGCGCACGGTACCGTCCCCGGCAGGCAGCGGCTTGGCCTGTTTGCACGTGCATTGCGCCACCGGCTGGCGGCAACCAGGGCACATACGGCCCGCCTCGGTTGAGTAAACCAGTGCGCCCAGATCGGCCAGGGACTTCATCGCGAGCCCCCGGCTGCGGTCTGAAGCAAGCGGAAATTGAGCAGGCGGGTGGCCAGTAGTGTCTCGGTCATGAAGCACAGCAGCGCCAGCAAGAACGACACCACGCCGGCCAGAAAGCCCCCCACGGCGAACCGGTTGGACGGCAGGCCCGCCGTCTCGCCCAGGAACAGCAGGATGATGGTGAGACCGATGAGAAATGCGCACAAGGTGAGCAGGCCAATGCAGCCATTGGCAAGCCGCCCGCGCATTTGCAGATCGCCAAGCTCGCGGTAGGCGCGGGCCAACATGTCGCGGTCGGAGAGCGAGCGGGCATGGTCCTCCACCACGCGGGCCCGGTCGATGATGCGCGCCAGGCGGCCAGCCACCGCACCAATCATCCCCGAAACGGCCGTGAGCAGGAACACGGGCGCCACGGCCAGCTGGATGCCGTGGGTAATGACCGAGGAATCAAAGTTGAGCGCCATGGTGAGGGTGCCTGGCCGGGCCAGAAGTCGCAGTGAAGGAAGGCCACAATTATCTGCGCGTGCTGCCCGCATGGGGGCCCCGCCGGTCTTTAGCGGCCAAGGGCAGCGACAATGGCATCCTATTGAGTCGGCACCTTTGAACTTGAACCAGCCGTTCGGGCTGAGCCTGTCGAAGCCTTGCGCAGAGCTTCGAACCGCATCAACGCATTCAAGTTGGTTGATGCCGACTCAATAAGCGGCTTGCCCGCCTGGCCTGCCCCGAATTGATTGACGCGCCGTACGCGCCCTGCCCATGCCTTTTGCCGCCCTCGGTCTGTCCCCCGCCCTGGTCCACGCCGCCCGTCAGGCCGGTTTCGCGTCGCCGACGCCGATTCAGGCACAAGCCATTCCGGCCATCCTTGCGGGTGCAGACTTGCTCGGCGCGGCGCAGACGGGTTCTGGCAAAACGGCTGCCTTTGCGCTGCCACTGCTGCAGCAGCTCTTGCTGAGCGCCACCGGTGGGCCCAGGCGTGTGCGGGCCGTGGTGCTGGTGCCTACGCGCGAACTGGCTGCCCAGGTGGGCGAGGTTCTGCGCAGCCTGGGCCAGCATCTGCAGCGGCCTCTGAAGGTGGCGATCCTCTTTGGCGGGGTGTCCATCAACCCGCAGATGATGGGTCTGCGCGGCGGCGCAGACATCGTGGTGGCCACCCCTGGGCGTTTGCTGGACCTGGTGCAGCACAACGCCCTGCGGCTGGGTGCCGTCGCGCACCTGGTGCTGGACGAGGCCGACCGCCTGCTGGACCTGGGCTTTGCCGAGGAGCTGCAACGCGTGCTGGCCCTGCTGCCCGCCCAGCGGCAAAACCTGTTTTTCTCAGCCACCTTCCCTCCCGCAGTGCAGGCGCTGGCCGATGGCCTGCTAAACCACCCGGTGCGCGTAGAAGTACCCCACACGCCCGATAACGTGCCGGCCATCGAACAACGCGCCATTGCGGTGGACGCCAGCCGACGCACCCAGTTGCTGCGCCACCTGATCAGGGAGCACGACTGGTCCCGCGTGCTGGTATTTGTGGCCACGCAGTACGCGGCCGAGCATGTGGCTGAAAAACTCTACAAGGCGGGGATCTTTGCTTCGCCCTTTCATGGCGGCCTGAGCCAGAGCGCACGCACACAGGTGCTGCAAGAGTTCAAGGACGAGCGCTGGCAGGTGGTGGTGACCACCGACCTGGCCGCGCGCGGCATCGACATCGCGCAATTGCCTGCCGTGGTCAACTACGACCTGCCCCGCTCGGCCGTGGACTACGTGCACCGCATCGGACGCACCGGCCGCGCCTGCCAAAGCGGCGTGGCCGTGAGCTTTGTGACCGCCGATTCCGAGGCGCATTTCCGCCTGATCGAAAAACGCCAGCACCTCACCCTTGCGCGCGAGCAGATCGCAGGCTTTGAGCCCACCGAGGCCCCCGCGCCCCCTTCATCCAAAGATCCGCAGGGCACTGGCGGCATCAAGGGCAAGCGACCCAGCAAGAAAGACCAGCTGCGCGCCAGCGAAGCCGCCCGGCGCCAGGGAAGCTCTGCGTAACCCTCGCGAGGATGCGCGGGTGCGGATCGGGACAGGTCACAAGGCGATTGATGCAGCCTCACCGTTGGGGTGATAGCGCTATGCACTTGCCAGCGCCGCTTTTGGAGCGCCATGCGGTGTTGCTCCTCCTTGCAGGCACGAGCCTGCCGCGTCGTCGCGCCTTGCCTGGCACCCCAACAGCAGCGCCGGCAAATGCATCCAACTGCCGTTTTTATTGAGTCGGCACCTTTGAACTTGAACCAGCCGTTCGGGCTGAGCCTGTCGAAGCCTTGCGCAGAGCTTCGAACCGCATCAACGCATTCAAGTTGGTTGATGCCGACTCAATAGGTT
>NZ_JBKDRI010000020.1:0-4183 GCF_046341535.1 Acidovorax sp.
GCGAAAATCGGCGAGAGCGAGGACAGTTTTTGCCGAATTTGCAGCCCCATAGCCGAGCTATGGGGCAAAAAGGCGGTTAAAAATGGACCGCTGCGGTCGATTTGCAGCCGACGATTTCCAAGTCCGACAGGCTCCTAGGGATGGGGCGGGTCGCAGGTTTACTGGAATTCCAAAATGACCTGGTCCACCGACAGCGACTCGCCCTTGCCTGCCGTGATCTTGCCCACCACGCCGTCTTGCGCGGCAAACAGGATGTTCTCCATCTTCATGGCTTCGATCACGGCCAGCTTCTCGCCCGCCTGCACCTTCTGGCCGGGCTGCACCGCCACATCCACCAGCAGGCCGGGCATGGGTGACAGCAGGTACCTGGAGAGATCGGGCGGCGCCTTGTAGGGCATGAACTGGTGCAGCCGCGCGCCCAGAGGCGACAGCACCAACGCATCCATTTGGGTGCCGTTGTGCGCAATGCGAAGCGCCAACGGGTTCTTGCCAGCCCCGCGCTCGACCTGGGCGGTAAAGCCCTGGCCGTTGCAAGCGCCTTGCACACGGATGTTGCCCAGCGTGGCGTTGCTGCTGATTTGATAGCTGGCACCGCCCACCTGGATGGCGCTGGAGCCTGATTTGTCTTCAAAGTCGGAGACCGTGACCGCATGGTGCTGGTGCTGCCCCTGGGCGGCCAGCGCCACCACGACAAACTGCTCACCCACCTTGACCTCGTGGCCTGCCATTTGGCCACTGATGCCCGAGGCCCGCGCGCGGTATCGGCGATGCATAAACGCGGCCAGCGCCACCAGGAACAGCGGGTCGCTGTGTGGCACGTCTTCGGCGTGAAAGCCACGGCTGTAGTTCTCGGCAATGAAGCCGGTGTTGAAGTCGCCCGACACAAACCTCGGGTGCGCCAGCAGCGCGGCCTGGAAGGGGATGTTGCTGCTGATGCCGCGAATCACAAAGCCGTTGAGCGCCTCGCGCATCTTGGCAATGGCAGCGTTGCGGTCGGTGCCATGCACGATGAGCTTGGCGATCATCGAGTCGTAGTACATGGGGATCTCACCGCCCTCATACACGCCCGTGTCCACCCGCACGCCCCACTTGCTGCTGGTGTCGGACTGGAACATCGTCTGCGCAGGCGGCTGAAAGCGCACCAGGCGGCCGGTGGACGGCAAAAAATTGCGAAACGGGTCTTCGGCATTGATGCGGCACTCGATGGCCCAGCCGTCGCGCTTCACATCGGCCTGGGTCAAGGGCAGCTTCTCGCCCGCCGCCACGCGAATCATCAGCTCCACCAGGTCCAGCCCGGTGATGCATTCCGTCACCGGGTGCTCCACCTGCAGGCGGGTGTTCATTTCCAGGAAGTAAAAGTCCTGGTCTTTGCCCACCACAAACTCCACCGTGCCAGCGCTCTGGTACTTGACGGCCTTGGCCAGCGCCACGGCCTGCTCGCCCATGGCTTTGCGGGTGGCGTCGCTAATGAAGGGGCTTGGTGCCTCTTCGATCACCTTCTGGTGGCGGCGCTGGATGGAGCATTCGCGCTCGTTCAGGTAGATCACGTTGCCATGGCTGTCGCCAAGCACCTGGATTTCGATGTGGCGAGGCTCCTGCACAAATTTTTCGATGAAGATGCGGTCGTCGCCAAAGCTGTTGCGGGCTTCGTTCTGGCAGCTCGAAAAGCCTTCAAACGCTTCCTTGTCGTTGAACGCCACACGCAAGCCCTTGCCACCCCCGCCCGCGCTGGCCTTGATCATCACCGGGTAGCCGATGCCCTTGGCAATCTCTACCGCCTGCTCGGGGCCTGCAATCGCGTCGTTGTAGCCCGGAATGGTGTTGACCTTGGCTTCGTTGGCCAGCTTCTTCGAAGCAATCTTGTCGCCCATGGCCGCAATCGAATGCGCCTTGGGGCCGATGAAGGCAATGCCCTCGTCTTCGCAGCGCTTGGCAAAGGCTTCGTTTTCAGAGAGGAAGCCGTAGCCGGGGTGCACGGCCTGCGCGCCGGTTTGCTTGCAGGCGGCAATGATTTTCTCGGCCTGCAGGTACGACTCACGCGAGGGCGCAGCGCCAATGTGCACGGCCTCGTCGGCCAGCTTGACGTGGCGGGCTTCCTTGTCGGCGTCGGAATAGACGGCGACGGTGGCGATGCCCATTTTCCTGGCAGTGGCGATGACCCTACACGCTATTTCGCCACGGTTCGCAATCAGGATTTTGGTGAACATGGTGTGTCTCTTTCAAAAGGCTCTTACCCGAAACGGTTGTGGTGAGGTGCTGGCACAGCCCAGCGAAGCGGTTGGGGCTAGGCGCTGGACCGCAGGCAGTAGCAGCGCTACGACAAGGTCCGGCAACGACGCCCCAAGGGCTGTGGTAGCGCCGCTCAAAGGGGAATGTTTCCGTGTTTGCGCCATGGGTTGTCGAGCTTCTTATCGCGCAACATCACCAGCGACCGGCAGATGCGCTTGCGTGTCTCGTGCGGCAGGATCACATCGTCGATAAAGCCCCGCGCCCCTGCCACAAACGGGTTGGCAAAGCGCTCTTTGTATTCCGCCTCACGCGCGGCCAGCTTCACCGGGTCGTTTTTGTCTTCTCGGAAGATGATTTCCACCGCGCCCTTGGCACCCATCACTGCAATTTCGGCGTTGGGCCAGGCCAGGTTCACGTCGCCGCGCAGGTGTTTGCTGCTCATCACGTCGTACGCGCCGCCGTAGGCCTTGCGCGTGATGACCGTGATCTTGGGCACGGTGCATTCGGCATACGCATACAGCAGCTTGGCACCGTGCTTGATGATGCCGCTGTACTCCTGGCTGGTGCCGGGCATGAAGCCGGGCACATCGACAAACGTGACCACGGGGATGTTGAACGCATCGCAAAACCGCACAAAGCGCGCCGCCTTGATGGAACTCTTGATGTCCAGGCAGCCCGCCAGCACCAGCGGCTGGTTGGCCACGATGCCCACGGTCTGGCCTTCCATGCGGGCAAAGCCGATGAGGATGTTCTTGGCGTATTCAGGCTGCAGTTCAAAAAAGTCCCCATCGTCCACCGTTTTGACGATGAGTTCCTTCATGTCGTAGGGCTTGTTGGGGTTGTCGGGCACCAGGGTGTCCAGGCTCAGGTCCATGCGGTCGGCCGGGTCGTTGCTCTTGCGCACCGGGGCTTTTTCGCGGTTGTTGAGCGGCAGGTAGTTGTACAGGCGGCGCAGCATCATCAGCGCCTCCACATCGTTTTCAAAGGCCATGTCGGCCACACCGCTCTTGGTGGTGTGGGTGATGGCGCCGCCCAGTTCTTCGGCGGTGACTTCTTCGTGCGTCACGGTTTTGACCACCTCGGGGCCGGTCACGAACATGTACGAGCTGTCCTTCACCATAAAGATGAAGTCGGTGAGGGCCGGACTGTACACCGCGCCGCCGGCGCAGGGCCCCATGATCAGGCTGATCTGCGGCACGACGCCGCTCGCCGTGACGTTGCGCTGGAACACCTCGGCGTAGCCACCGAGCGAGGCGACAACCTACTGGATGCGTGCACCGCCCGAATCATTGATGCCGATCACCTGTGCACCAACCTTCATGGCCGTAACCATGATCTTGCAGATCTTCTGCGCGTGCGCTTCCGAGAGCGACCCGCCGAATACGGTGAAGTCCTGACTGAACACGAACACCAGGCGACCGTTGATGAAACCGCAGCCGGTGACGACGCCGTCGCCCGGGACCTTTTGCTCCTGCATGCCGAAGTCGCTGCAGCGATGTTCGACAAACATGTCCCATTCCTCGAACGATCCCTCGTCGAGCAGCAGTTCGACGCGCTCGCGTGCAGTCAGCTTGCCCTTGGCGTGCTGCGCGGCAACACGCTTGGCACCGCCGCCCTGACGGGCTTGCGCGCGCTTCTTCTCGAGCTGGTGGATGATGTCGTGCATGGACTGGTTCCTTCTATCTGAACTGATCGTTTATACGGACTGATCGGTCGGGTGTTCGAACAGATCGAGCAAGCGGCGCGCGGCAGAGGACGGAGCGATACGCGAGCTCGTGACATCCTGCAGCGCCTGCGGCAGCGCGCGACGCACCGCCTCGCTGGCCTTGAAATCGGCAACGAGACGCGCATGCACTTCGTCCCACATCCACTTCAGCGACTGCTGGCGGCGGCGCTCCAGCCACTCACCCGAGCGCTCGCGCAGGCGGCGAAATTCGCCGACACAGTCCCAGAA
>NZ_JBKDRI010000021.1:0-16094 GCF_046341535.1 Acidovorax sp.
GAATTTGGTATCGTTGTTCTCGGCTCAGGTGTGTATAGGGCATCGTGTCTTTCCATGACGGCTAGGTCGGGGAGGACATCCTATGCCTCCTGAGCCAACCTAGCTTTTTAACGATGCACTTTGTTGTTGAATCCGCGATTCAATTTTTTCCTGGTTGTGGAGCCTACGAGCCGCTCCGCACCCCATGGACGCGGCGGCCGCGCTGCCCGCTGCAGGGCCTGGCCAATAAGGCGGTGAACCCACCTCTTTTCGCCTTTTAGTTTCCGGCATGGCCGCCCACAATGGACGCCATGAAAGCTTGGTATCACTCCCTCCCGCCCTGTGGCGCGCGTGCGCTGTGGCTGCTGCTGGCGCTGTGGGTGGCCGGTCTGGCGGGTCCGGCCCATGCAGTGCGCATCAAGGAAGTGGCTGCGGTGCAGGGCGTGCGCAGCAACCAGTTGTCAGGCTACGGCCTGGTGGTCGGGCTCGATGGCACGGGCGACCAGACCACGCAGATGCCCTACACATCGCAGGCCATGGCCAACTACCTGCAGCAAATGGGCATCAGCCTGCCGCCGGGAGCCGCCGGGCAGTTCCAGCTCAAGAACGTGGCGGCCGTCATCGTGACGGCGCAACTGCCCGCGTTTGCCCAGCCCGGCCAGTTGATCGATGTCAACGTCTCGTCCATGGGCAACGCCAAGTCGCTCAAGGGCGGCACGCTGATCGCCACGCCGCTGCGCGGTGCCGATGGAGAGATCTATGCGCTGGCGCAGGGCAATATGGTGGTGGCCGGTGCCGGCGCCGCCGCTGGTGGCAGCAAGGTGCAGGTAAACCACCTGAGCGCAGGCCGCATTCCACAGGGCGCGCAGGTCGAGCGTGCGGTGCCCACACCGCTCAACGAAGGTGACTCGATCACACTGGGCCTGAACGCCTCGGATTTTCAGACCGCGCGGCGTGTGGCCCAGGCCATCAATGCCAAGCTGGGCAATGGCCTGGCGACCGCGCTCGACGGGCGCACCGTGCAGGTGCGTGCCCCCATGGATCCCGGCGCACGCGTGGGCTTCATCGCCGACCTTGAAGAAATTCCCCTTGAATCGACAACCCCGGCCGCCAAGGTGGTCATCAACTCCCGCACCGGCTCGGTGGTGCTCAATCAGGCCGTCACTCTGGGCCCCTGCGCCATCGCGCACGGCAACCTGTCCATCACCATCAGTTCACGGCCGGTCATCAGCCAGCCCAACCCCCTGTCGCAAGGCCAGACCGTGGTCGCGCAGCAAAGTGACATCACCATCAACCAGGAGCCGGGCAACATCATCCAGATGCCGCCCTCGCCGCAACTGGCGGATGTGGTGCGTGCCCTGAATTCGTTGGGCGCTACGCCGGGCGACCTGCTGGCCATCCTGCAGGCCATCAAGGCTGCAGGCGCCCTGAACGCCGAACTGGAGGTGATCTGATGTCGCTCACCCTGCCCTCTTCGTCCAACGCCTTGACCAGCACGGCCAGCGCCTCCAACGCGCTGGCGGTGGACGTGCGCTCGCTCAATGCCCTGAAATTCGACGCAGGCACGGCCAACAGCCCGCAGGTCACCCGCGAGGTGGCCAAGCAGTTCGAATCGCTCTTCATGCGCGAGCTCATCAAAAGCATGCGGGAAGCGACCATGAAGTCCGGCCTGATGGACGGCGCGCAAGGCGACCTGGGGCAGGACATGCTTGACCAGCAACTGTCGGTCACCATGTCGGGCCGGCCTGGCGGGTTGTCGGAAGCCATTGCGCGCCAGCTCTCGCGCCAGATGGGCGCGGCGGAACCTGCGTTTTCGGTGCCTTCCACGCTCAGCCTGCCGTCCCTGTCGTATCGATCGCCGCCCATGCCCGCGACTGCGGCATCGGCCGATTCCGCCTTGCCCGTGCCCAAGGGCCGCGATGGCTTCGTGCAGCACCTGAGCGGCACCGCCGAGCGGATCGCGCAGGAAAGCGGGATCCCCGCCGCCTTCATGCTCGGCCAGGCCGGCCATGAGACCGGCTGGGGCAAAAGCGAGATCCGCCACAAAGACGGCTCCAGCTCGTTCAACCTGTTTGGCATCAAGGCCACCAAGAGCTGGACGGGCAAGGTGGCCGAAGTGACCACCACCGAATACATCAACGGCAAAGCGCAAAAGGTCGTCGCCAAGTTCCGCGCATACGACTCGTACGAGGAATCCTTCCGCGACTATGCGCGGCTCATTACCGACAGCCCCCGCTATGACAAGGTGCAGGCCACAGCCCGCACCGGCTCGGTCGTGGCCTTTGCCAGCGAACTGCAAAAAGCCGGCTACGCCACGGACCCTGAATACGCGCGCAAGCTCAGCGGTGCCATCAACAGTGCCCTGCGGGTGCAGCGGGCGCAGGCTTGACATGGAACACCCCCTGAGTCGCCTTCGGCGCCTTCCCCCTCAAGGGGGACGACGCCCTCACTGCGGGGCGGCCCTTGCTCGGCGTCCCTGGCATGGGCCGCGCCAGTCTCATGCGCCGTGCGTGCAGCTGGCGCTGCGTAAAACCGAAATGCGGGGTCAGCCATGAGTCTGCTCAACGTCGGCTCCCGCGCGCTGCTGGCCAATCAGGTGGCGCTGCAGACGGCGGGCCACAACATTGCCAACGTCAATACGCCGGGCTATTCGCGCCAGTCGGTGGTGCTGCAGACCGTGCAGGGCCAGTTCACCGGCGGCGGCTACATCGGCAAGGGCGTGGACGTGCAGACCATCCTGCGCAACCAGAGCGAGCTGCTCACCCGGCAGGCCGCGCAGGCAGGCTCGATCCAGGCCTCGGACAGCGTGCGCGCCGAGCGCATGCGCCAGTTGCAGGAGGTCTTCAGTGGTGGCACCGAAGGGCTGGGCGCGTCCATCAACGACATGATGAATGCGCTGTCGGATGTGGTGAGCTCACCCACCGACATCACGGCGCGCAATGTGGTGCTCACGCGCATGAGCGAAACCGCCGCCCGCATGCGCTCGTCGGCCGAGCGGCTCAATGACATCCAGTTCACGGTGAGCCAGCAGCTGCAAGGCAGCATCGACACGGTGAACAACCTGGCGACGCAAATCGCCGCCGTCAATGAACAGGTCGCTCGGGCCAAGGGCAATGGCCAGACCCACAACGACCTGCTGGATCAGCGCGACCAGCTCATCCGCGAGATGAACCAGTATGTGCAGGTCTCGCAGATCCCGGCAGATGACGGCACCGTGGGGCTTTTTGTCGGCGGCAGTCAGCCGCTGGTGCTGGGCAACGTGGCCACCGAGCTGTCGGTGGGCGATGCGACCGCCTTCCCCGGCAGCGGCCAGCTCAAGCTGTTCTTCAACCGCCCCGGTGAGCCTGCATTCGAGATGGACGAAAACGTGCTGGGCGGTGGCTCGGTGCCGGGGCTGCTGCGTTTCAACAACACGGACCTGGCCGAAGGCCGCAACCTGTTGGGCCGCATCGCCATGGGCATCGGCATGATCATGAACGAGCAGCAGCAGCTCGGTCTCACGCTGGACGGCCAGGTGGGCAAGCCACTGTTCAGCCTGCCCGCCAGCATGCCCGGCTCGACCAGCGGCGCGGGCGTGGGCAATGTCACGTTCACCGACCCCACCAAGTTCTCGGCCTCCGACTACGAAATCCAGTTCACCACCGGTACTGCGGGCCAGGTGGTGCGCCTGTCGGACGGGAAGACCACGGCCTTCACCAGCGCCGCCAATCTGGCCACGCTGCCAATCGACGGCCTGCAGTTCAACCTGACCACGCCGGGCGCTCCTGGCGAGCGCATGCTGTTCAAGCCGTTCAGCACCGCAGCGGCCAACATCCAGTCTCTGGTGTACTCACCGCGCGACCTGGCAGCCGCCAACCCGATCAACGCGGCCATGGGCACCTCCAACAGCGGCACGCTGCAACTGGGCAGCCTCAAGGCCACGGGCGAGCCCAACCCGCCTGGCCTGGTGCTGCCACCCAATGCCAACGCGGCAGCGGTGCCCCCGGCGCTGGGCGGTGTGCAGCTCACCTTCAATGCCGGGCCGCCGATCACCTACGATGTGCTGAACCGGGCCTCCCCACCCACCACGCTGGCCACCGCGCAGACCTATGTGTCGGGCACGCCCATTTCCATCAACGGCTGGGAAATCACCCTGGTCGGCACACCCAAAAGCGGGGACACGGTGGTGGTCGGCAATGCGCTGGATCCGAAATACGGCGACGCCTACACCCGCAACGCTGGCAATGCATCGTCACTGCTGGGGCTGCGCGATGTGAAGATGTTTGACGAGTCCACGCTCAGCGATGGGTATGCGAGCGCCATCGCCCAGGTGGGCACACGCACCCAGAGCGCGCTGTTTGCGACCAAGCTGTCCGAGGCGCTGGCCAACAACCTGGAGCGTGACCGCACCGCGGTGTCGGGCGTGAACCTGGACGAGGAAGCGGCGCGGCTGATTCAATACCAGCAGGCCTATCAGGCGTCCGCCAAGATGATTCAGATCGCCCAGAACATCTTTGACTCGCTGATCCAGGGTCTTGGCCGCTGATACCCGCGCAGGAGATTGCCATGAACAACAACATCAACCGTGTTGGCTCGGCCAACATGTACGACAACACTCTGCGCAACCTGGGCACGCGGCAGACCAACCTGAGCAACCTGCAAGAGAATCTGACCTCAGGCAAGCGCGTGCTGCGCGCCAGCGACGACCCGGTGTCTGCGGCCCAGGCCGAGCGCGCGCTGAACCGGCTGGCACGCATTCAGACGGAGCAACGTGCGCTGGAAACCCAGCGCAACGCCATCGCCCAGGCCGAGTCCGCCATGGGCGACGCCGTGGGCCTGGTGCAGGAAGCGCGCCAGCTGCTGGTGAGCGCCGGCAACGCGGCCCTGAGCAGCAGCGAGCGCGCCACCATTGCCAACCAGCTGCAAAGCCTGCGCGACCAGCTCACCGCCGTGGCCAACCGTACCGACACCAACGGCCTGCCACTGCTTGGTGCGCTGGGCAGCGCGCTGTCGCCGTTTCTCGGGCCATTGGGGGGCACGCCAGACTACCTTTTTTCAGGCCTGCCGGGTCAGGCGGCCAGCGGCGGGGTGGCGATTCCGAACACCCTGGATGGCGATGCCGCCTTCATGTTCGATGCCACGCGCGATGGCAGCTTTCATGTGGCCATCGGCCAGGGCACCAGCACCGTGATCCTGCCCGGGGCCACCACCCCATCCGTGCCAGCAGGCGCGCAGCCCAACCGCGCCCTGAACACCTCGCCGATCACCGTCTCGCCCGGCTTTGTGTTCAACAAGGACCCCGCCACGGGCCAGGCCTACAGCTACAGCGTGAGCTTTTCCAACGTGACGCTGAACACAGCCACCAATACGCTGTCGGCCACGTACAACATCACCAGCACGGACCCCGCCTTTGTCCCGCCGGCGGCGCAGACGCTCACGCCCATCAAGATTGGCGAGAAAAACGAGTTCAGCATCAATGGCGTGCCGGGCATGGCGTTCAAGATCAGTGCAACGCCTACCAAGGCGGTGGACGGCACGATCACCCTGTCGCCAGCCGATGGCGACACCCTGAACATCGCGCCCAATGCCAGCCTGTTCAGCGTGCTGGACAAAGCCGTTACCGAGCTGCGCGCCGCACCCAATTCGAGCCTGGCCAACCAGGCGGCGGGTCAGGCACTGGCCAATGTCGACAAGGGGCTGGAGCGCATGGGCAATATCCGCAGCTTTGCGGGCGAGCTGCTCAACCGCGCCGACCGCATCACCGGCGACCAGAGCAAGCGCTCGATCCAGCTGGAATCAGACCGCTCGCGCGCCGAGGATCTGGACATGGTCAAAGGCATATCCGACTTCCAGAACCAGCAAGTGGGCTACGAGGCGGCGCTCAAGTCGTATTCGATGGTGCAAAAGCTGTCGCTGTTCAATTTCATCGGCTAGCATCTGACCCATCGTCGGAACGCACCCCGCAAAGGGCCCCGCCGCCAAGCCCACTAACCTGTGCAAGATCTTTGAGGAGATCGCATTGGAGTGCAATCGGGATGAGTCGATGCTTCGGATGCGCCGCACGGGCCCCTGCCCATGCGCGCAGCTGGGGTGTTCTATCGTCCGATATCACTGCAAGCCTTGGGGCAAGCGCCTTGCCGGGCGGTCTGCGGCGTTGCGGCACTTGTGCGAGCGCGAAACGATGTTGAACAGGTTCTAAAGCACATGGTCCAATCCGTCCTCGGCAGCATGATCCTGGGCTATCGCCCTTTGTGGAATCGCGCCCGCAAGCTCGCGGCCATCCAGCTGTACGTGCACAACGAGACCTCGGCCGTGGTGGACGCCGCGCACCTGCTGCGCACGCTGCAGGTGCTGTGGACGGCCAGCTCGCCACCGCTGCTGATCTCGGCGCAAACGCGCCAACTGCTGTGCGAACTGCTCGAGCATGCGCCGCGTGGATCGCCCTGGATCGAAGTGCAGGGTGAGTGGCTGGCCGATTCGGCCATCAGCGCGCTGGTGGCGGCCGCGCACCAGCGTGGCCTCAAGCTTGTGTGGCGCGGCGACATCAGCCAGTTGCCCGAGCAGGACATCGCCCAGTGTTTCGACAACAGCCTGCTGAGCCTGGGCCCCGAGGACGCCGCGCTGGCAGTGCAGGCGACTCAGCCCCGGCGTGGCGCCCCTGCGCCGGCCAGCCCGGTACTGCCCGGCCAGATGTACGAGGGCATTGCCAGCCGCGCTCTGATGCATCACTGTCTGGATAAGCACAACGCCTTGGCCCTGGCCGGCTGGCCCACCGAAGACGTTCTGCACAGCCTGCGCCACCATCCGCAGCAGCCCTCGCAGGAGGTGATCCACCGGATGATGAAAGCGATTGACGCCGAGCAGTCGCTGGAGGCCTTCGAAGACCTGCTGGGGCAAGACCCGCTGCTGGCCTACCGATTCATGGTGTACACCAACTCGGCCTCGCTGGGCCTGCGCACCGGCATCGACTCGCTGCGCCGCGGTCTGGTGATGATGGGCTACGGCTCCATCAAGCGCTGGCTGTCGGATCAGTACCCGCACGCCAGCGTCGAGCCCGACATGCATCCCGTGCGCGAGACCATGGTGATCCGCGCCACGCTCATGACGCAGCTGCTCAATGCGGGCGTTGAAAACGAGCTGCGCCGCGAGATCTATCTCTGCGGTCTGGTAGCGCGGCTGGACGATCTGATGGGCGAACCGCTGGGGACCATCCTCCGGCGGCTGCCGTTGTCCGAACGGATTTACGACGCCACCGTGCTCGGCACGGGGCCGTACGCCGAAGGCCTGCACATGGCGTTTGCGCTGGAGACCGACGACGTCAGCGCCATCCGGCAGCTGTGCGAAACCTATGAAATGGATCTCGAAGAGGTCAACCGCGCCCTGCTGCGCGTGCTGAGCGAGCTGGTGGTGGAGCGGCCGGCCAGTTCCAAGAATCGCTGACGCACCGCGCAGCCCTGTGGTTCAACGCATCGCGTTCACCACGCGCTGGTAGGTTTTCCAGAACGCTGCCTCCTGCGTGGTGGCGAAATTGATGCGCATGAGCGTGCTGGGCTTGCGCTCGGCATGGAACAGCGCACCGGGCGCCATGAGGTAGCCCTCGTCCAGCATGCGCTGTGCCAGCGCGTCGGTGTCCACGCCGGTATCCACCCAGCCAAACAGGCCCACAGGCTCGGCCGCAAAGTTGCAGCCCGATTGCAGCGCCAGCTTGACGCTGCGCGAGCGCGCAGCATCCAGCCGGGTGCGGATGCGCTCGGCATGGCGGCGCAACTGGCCCTGCTCGATGCACAGCGCCAGGGCTTTTTCCAGCAGCGCGGGCGTGGTCAGCGTGGCCAGCAGCTTGGTGTCGAGCATCGGCTCCACCAGCGCAGCCGGCGCGGCCAGGTAGCCAATGCGCCAGTTGGGCGCGAGGATCTTGGCAAAGCCGCTCACGTAGATCGTGCGCGAGAGGCCATCGAGCGCCGTCAGGCGTGTGGCGTGCTCGGGCGCAATGTGGCTGTAGGTGTCGTCCTCGACCACATGAAAGTTGTGCTGGTTTGCCAGTTGCAGGATGCGGTGCGCGCTGCCCGGCGACAGGCAATACCCCGTGGGGTTGTGGAACACGCTCACGCTCACGTAGAGCTTGGGCCGGTGTACCTCGCAGTAGCGGGCCATCACCTCCAGGTCAGGGCCGTCGGCGCGGCGCGGCACGGGCAGGATGTGCATGCCCATGGCAGCCAGCCGCGCGAACTCCACCGCCCAGCCGGGCTCCTCCACCATCACCGGGTCGCCCGGGCGCAGCAGCGTGCGGCTGACGATGTCCAGCGCGTGCGTGGCCCCCACGGTGGTAATGATGTGCTCGGGCACGGTGTGCACGTTCAGCGTGGCCAGCTTCTTGGCCAGCAGGCGGCGCAGGCCCGCATCGCCCAGCGGCTCGCCGTACTGGAGCGAAAAATCCTGCAGGTTGCGCGAACTGCTGACCTTGCGCACCGCAGCGGGCATGAAGGTGGACTCCAGCCAGTGGGGCGGGAACACGCCCATGCCCGGCTGCGGCTTGTCGCTGATCTTGTGGAACATTCCGCGAATCAGCGCCGTGGCGTTGACGGGCGACACCCCCGGCCCGGCGCGGCCTGCAGCGCGAGCCGAAAACCAGTGCGCCGTGCTCCAGTTGGCCGCAACGCTTTCGGTGGCCAGGTCAGCGGGCAGACCATCGGGCATAGCAAGGCGGTCGGCTGCCGGGCTGTTCTCGCGCACGAAAAAACCCCGGTTCTTGCGCGCCTCCACCAGGCCCTGGGCCAGCAGCTGGTCGTAGGCGGCCACCACGGTCGAGGGGCTCACACCGTTTTGCTCGGCGCATTGCCGCACCGATGGCAGGCGCGCGCCGGGCGCCAGCAGGCGGTTGCGGATGCGCTCGGCGAAGCGGGCAGACAACTGCTCGGTGAGCGACTGGGTGGCCGATTTCATCAACATGGGTTGTTCCTGAGGGCGTTGCTGTACTGTCCTGCCAAGCAATACAGTTCTGCGACTGCGTTGACTGTCTGTACTGGTTGTGTACTGATTTGCAAGATTACATTGAAGGCTCGTTGCCGACAAGAGCCCACATCTCCCCCGCCCATGAGCGCTGCCGAACTCACTGCCCTGCTACTGCTGTGCACCGCCATGAGCTTTTCGCCGGGGCCCAACACCACGCTTTCGACAGCGCTGGCCGCCAACCTGGGCCTGCGCCGCGCACTGCGCTTTTGCCTGGCCGTGCCTACGGGCTGGACGCTGCTCATGCTGGCATGCGGCCTGGGCCTGGGGGTCATCATCACCACCGTGCCCGCCCTGCGGTGGGGCGTGACGTTGACGGGCGTGGCCTACATGCTGTGGCTGGCGTTCAAGCTGTCCCGCGCCGGGCAGCTTGTGCAGGTGGATGCGTCGCGGCTGCAGGTGGGTTTCTGGCAGGGCGTGGGCCTGCAGTTCGTGAACATCAAGGCCTGGATGCTGGCGCTCACGCTCAGCGCGGGCTGGGTGGTCAACGCCGCCGGGCAGCCCGCCACCAACCCCGGTGAGCGCCTGGCCATCGTTTGCATGGTGATGGTCGGGTTCGCGTTCTCCAGCAATTTTGTGTATGCCCTGGTGGGCTCGCTGCTGCGCCAGTGGCTGGCCCGTGGGGCGCGGCTGCTGTGGTTCAACCGCGCCCTGGCCCTGGTGCTGGTGGTCACGGCCAGCTGGATGGTGACGCTATGAACGCGGCCCAGGAACGCGAAGCGCTGCTGTGGGGCATGGTGGGCATCACGCTGTTTGCCGCCACGCTGCCCATGACGCGGCTGGCCGTGGGCACGCTTGAGCTGCCCCAGCTTTCGCCATGGTTTGTCACTTTTGGCCGCGCCTCGGTCGCCGGTTTTTTGTCGGCAGGCTACCTGCTGTGGCAGCACCGCCAGGGTCGGCTGAACGTGCCCGTGCGGGGCGAATGGAGCCTCTTGGCCATCACGGCATTTGGCGTGATCGTGGGGTTTCCGCTGTTTCTGGCGCTGGCGTTGCAGCATGTGCCCAGCACGCACGGGGCCGTGGTCACGGCGCTGCTGCCGCTGTCTACCGCCGTGCTGGGTGCGCTGTGGTTCCGCCAGCGGCCCTCGCGCGGCTTTTGGGTGTGCGCGGTGGTCGGCAGCGGCCTGGTGCTGGGTTTCATGGTGTGGCGCGCGGGTGGCATCTATCTGGGTGCGGCCAACGTCTACCTGCTGATCGCCATGACGACCGGTGCCCTGGGCTACATCGGCGGCGCGCGCCTCACGCCCCGGCTGGGAGCCGAGCAGGTCATTTGCTGGGTGCTGGTGTGCTTCCTTCCGCTCACGCTGCCACTGGCCTGGTGGTTTGCGCCCGCCCACCCCTTGGCCATCAGTACCACCAGCTGGATCGGCTTTGCCTATGTGTCGCTGTTTTCCATGTGGATCGGATTTTTTGCCTGGTACCGCGCCCTGGCACTCGGCGCCGTGCGGGTGAGCCAGATCCAGCTGATGCAGCCATTTTTGAGCCTGCTGTTTGCCGTGCCGCTGGCAGGCGAGCGGCTGGACCTGGCCACGCTGCTGTTTGCCCTGGCCGTGATGGCCACGGTGTATGTGGGCAAGAAGATGCCCGTAGGCCCCGCCGGAAGACCCGCATGAAGATCAGCCCTATCCCATTTACCACCACCGACTGGGCCGCCGTGCCGCGCGAGGAAAAAAGCGCGCAGGCAGGCCAGGCCTTCTGGCGCACGCAGCAGTTTGGCGACATCCGTGTGCGCATGGTGGAGTACACGGCCGGATACGTTTCGGACCACTGGTGTACCAAAGGCCATGTGCTGCTGTGCCTGAGCGGCGAGCTGCACACCGAGCTGTCCGACGGCCGCACGTTCACGCTGACACCCGGCATGAGCTACCAGGTGGCCGACGACGCTGAACCCCACCGCAGCACAGCACCCCAGGGCGCGATGCTGTTCATCGTGGACTGATTGCGCCGGTTGCCCTTGAATCCGATCGCCGCCCTTCGAAAGACGCCTCATGCAACATTCGGTTGAACACGCTTTGCAACAACTGCCCGGTCCGGCAGGCGAGCGCTTTGCCGTGGTCATGACCCACGGCAGCATGCGCACCGAGCTGTATGCCCCGCGCGGCCACGACCCGCAGCAACCGCACACGCAGGATGAGCTGTATTTCATCCACAGCGGGCAGGGCGACTTTGTGCAGGGCGACGAACGCTTCCCGTTCAAGGCGGGCGACGCGTTGTTTGTACCGGCGGGGCAGGTGCACCGCTTCGAGAATTTTTCTGACGACTTTGCAACATGGGTGGTCTTTTGGGGCCCGCCCGGAGGAGAAAAAGCATGAAATTGAATGACCTTCCACAGACTGACAACACCACAAGCTCATGGACCCTGGCGCGCCGCGCCGCGCGCATGAACCCCTCGGTCATCCGCGAGATTCTCAAGGTCACCGAGAAGCCCGGCATCATCAGCCTGGCCGGCGGCCTGCCATCGCCCAAGACCTTCCCGGTATCGGCCTTTGCCGAAGCCTCGGCCGCGGTGCTGGCCCAGGATGGCCCCGCGGCCCTGCAGTACGCCGCCAGCGAAGGCTACGCACCGCTGCGCCAGGCCATTGCTGATTTCCTGCCGTGGAACGTGGACCCGGAGCAGATCCTCATCACCACCGGCTCGCAGCAGGCGCTGGATTTGATCGCCAAGGTGTTGATCGACGAGGGCAGCCGCGTGCTGGTCGAAACCCCCACCTACCTGGGCGCGCTGCAGGCCTTCACGCCCATGGAGCCCAAGGTGGTGGCCGTGGCCAGCGACGACGAAGGGCTGCTGGTGCAAGACCTGCGTGCCAAGCTGGGCACAGGCGCCGACAAGGCGCGCTTTTTGTACGTGCTGCCCAACTTTCAGAACCCCACGGGCCGCACCATGAGTGAGGCGCGCCGCGCCGAACTGGTGGCCGCCGCAGCCGAGCTGAACCTGCCCCTGGTGGAAGACAACCCCTATGGCGACCTGTGGTTTGATGCCCCCCCGCCCGCGCCGCTCACGGCCCGCAACCCCGAGGGCTGCATCTACATGGGCTCGTTCTCCAAGGTGCTGGCCCCCGGCCTGCGCCTGGGTTACATCGTCGCGCCCCGTGCCGTGTACCCCAAGCTGCTGCAGGCCAAGCAGGCGGCTGACCTGCACACGCCCGGCTACAACCAGCGCCTGGTGGCCGAGGTGATGAAGGGCGGCTTCCTGGACCGCCATGTGCCCACCATCCGCGCGCTGTACAAGCAGCAGTGCGAAGCCATGCTCACCGCGCTGGACGCGCAAATGCAGGGTCTCGGGGTGCACTGGAACCGCCCCGACGGCGGCATGTTCCTGTGGGTGCGCCTGCCCGAGGGTATGAGCGCCATCGACCTACTGCCCAAAGCGGTCGAGCGCAATGTGGCCTTTGTGCCCGGCGCGGCCTTCTATGCCGACCACGCCGACCCGCGCACGCTGCGGCTGTCGTTCGTCACGTCCACGGCCGAGCAGATTGCCACCGGCATCGCTGCGCTGGCCGCGGCAATACGCGAGCAACAGGCCCCAGCGCGCTGAAGGCCACAACCGGCGCGAAAGCCCCTGGCACGCGCCGTGTCCTGCCCACCGTGGCCGCCGAGCCAGCGCCAAGCCCGCGCCGCCGGATCCATCACACCCGCCAGGAGCGCTCATGCACCATCGCCCGTACCAGCAAGTCGATGTCTTTACTGCCACGGCCTACCAGGGCAACCCGCTGGCCGTGGTGCTGGACGGCACCGGCCTGACCTCGGCGCAAATGCAGCAGTTCACGAACTGGACCAACCTGTCTGAGGCCACGTTTGTACTGCCCCCCACGCCCGAAGGCCGCGCCGCCGGAGCCGACTACCGCGTGCGCATTTTCTGCCCCGGGCGCGAGCTGCCCTTCGCAGGCCACCCCACGCTGGGCACCTGCCATGCGTGGCTGCGGGCCGGCGGCCAGCCCCAGACGGCAGGCAAAGTGGTGCAGGAATGTGGCGTGGGCCTGATCACCCTGCGCCAGGACGGCGATCGTCTGGCTTTTGCCGCGCCGCCCCTCATCAAAAGCGACCCGCTGGCAGAAGACGATGTGGCGCTGATCGCACGCGGCCTGGGCGTGCCGCGCAGCGACATCCTGCACCACGCCTGGTGCGATAACGGCCCCCACTGGCGCGGCGTGATGCTGGGCAGCAGCGCGCAAGTGCTGGCGCTCAGGCCCGACGCCAGCATCCTCGGCCAGCTCGACGTGGGCGTGGTCGGCCCGCGCGGCAAGGTCGGCGTGGTGGGTAGCACTGACGCCGAAGGCATCGCCCTGGAGGTGCGCGCCTTTTTCCCCAGCAACAACGGCCTGGCCGAGGACCCGGTGACCGGGAGCCTGAACGCCGCACTGGCGCAGTGGCTCATCGGTGCGGGCCTGGCCCCCGCCCGCTACGTCGCCAGCCAGGGCACCTGTCTGGGCCGCGCCGGACGCGTGCATGTGGAACAAGACGGCGACACCATCTGGGTGGGCGGCAGCAGCGTGACCTGCATGGAAGGCCAGGTGTTGCTGTGACGGCGTGCGGCGTCGACCATCTGGTGGTGTACGCCGCTGACCTGGCCAGCGGCCAGGCCTGGTGCGAGCGCACGCTGGGCGTGACGCCCACGGCCGGCGGCGAGCATCCGCTGATGGGCACCCACAACCGCATCCTCAACATCAGCAGCCCCGCCCACCCTCGCGCCTACCTGGAAGTAATTGCTATTAATTACGGAGCGCCAAAGTCAATAGCGGCAGGCGCAAAGCGGTGGTTTGATATGGATAATGCCCGTTTGCAGCAGCAGGTGGCCGCGCACGGCCCGCAGCTCATCCACTGGGTGGCCACCGTGCCCGACGCGGCAGCGTGCTGCGCTGCGCTTTCAGCGCTGGGCATGGATCGCGGCTCCATCATCACCGCCAGCCGCCCCACCGAGGCCGGCCTTCTGCAGTGGCAGATCACCGTGCGCAGCGACGGCCAGCGCCTGATGGACGGCTGTCTGCCCACACTCATCGAATGGGGCGCGGTACACCCCTGCGACAGTCTGCAGGCCAGTGGCGTGCAGCTGGAGCAACTGACGTTGCAGCATCCGCAGGCGGCTGCGCTACATGCGGCCTGCCATGCCATCGGTGTCGCGCACTGCGTCGCCATCGCGCCCGGCGACGAACCTCATCTCCAGGCCCAGCTCAGCACCCCACGCGGCACCGTGACCCTGTCATCCAGTGGCCCGACGCGATCGACCCCATGAACACCCGCCTCGACCCCACCGCCCTGCTGCCCACGCTGGCAGACATCGAAGCCGCCGCCGAGGTCGTGTACCGCGACTTCGCTGCCACGCCCCAATACCGCTGGGGGCTGCTGAGCCAGCGCCTGGGCACCGACTGCTGGCTCAAGCACGAGAACCACACCCCTGTGGGTGCGTTCAAGATTCGTGGGGGCCTGACCTACTTTGACCAGCTCGCCCAGCGTGGCGCACTGCCCCAAGAAGTGATCAGCGCCACACGCGGCAACCACGGACAAAGCATGGGCTGGGCTGCACGCCGCCACGGCGTGGCCTGCACCATCGTCGTGCCACACGGCAACTCGGTGGAAAAGAACGCGGCCATGCGCGCGCTGGGTGTCACGCTCATCGAGCATGGCAAGGATTTTCAGGAAGCCCGCGAACATGCCTTGCAAGTTGCGGTGGAACGCAACGCCCACATGGTGCCCAGCTTTCACCCCGACCTGCTGCGCGGCGTGAGTACCTATTGGTGGGAATTTCTGCGCGCCGTGCCGCAGGTTGACGTGGTGTACGTGCCCATCGGCCAGGGCTCAGGCGCGTGCTCGGCCATCGCCGCCAAGCTGGCGCTGCAGCACCCCGTGCGCTTGGTTGGCGTGGTCAGCAGCCATGCCACCACCTACGCCGACTCGCTGGTCGCAGGCCATGTGGTCGAAGCGCCCGTCACCACCCAGCTGGCAGACGGCATGGCCTGCCGCGTGGCCGATGCCGATGCGTTGGCCGTGATGGCGCCGCACATCGACCACATCGTGCAGGTCAGCGATGCGCAGGTGGCCGCGGCCATGCGCGCCCTGTTTGCCGACACGCACAACGTGGCCGAAGGGGCCGGCGCGGCCGCGCTGGCCGCCGCGCTGCAGGAGCGCGATTCGATCCAGGGCTTGCACGTGGGCCTGGCGCTGACCGGCGGCAATGTGGACGCGCCGGTGTTCGGTGAGGTTCTGGCGGGCTGAAGCACCCGCAGCTGGCGCTGAAAAAGCTACGTTTTTTATAGCATTGGTCGCTTTTGCGACAAGCGTATTTGGCGGTTTCTGCTCACAATCGGCCGCATGGGAACCCTCTATCTCGTGCGCCATGGTCAGGCCTCTTTTGGCGCGGCCGACTACGACATGCTCAGCCCCCTGGGCCATCGGCAGGCGATGCGCCTGGGCGAACACTGGCGCGAACGCGGGTTGGGGTTTGATGCGGTCATCACCGGCACACTGCGCCGCCACACGCAAACGATTCAAGGCATTGCCGAAGGTTTGCAGACCAGGCCCGAGGTGCTGCAATTGCCCGGTCTGAACGAGTACGACAGCCTTGCGCTGATCGCGGCCATCCACCCCCAGCCCCTGGACCCAGCCGACACACCCGAGCGGTACCGCGCCCATTTCCGCATCCTGTGCGATGCGCTGGCGCAATGGATGGCAGGCGTCATCAGCCCCCAGGGCATGCCCACCTGGAATGAGTTTTCAGCCGGTGTGCGCGCGGTGCTCGAGCATGTGCGCCAACACCATGCCGACCAGAACGTGCTGCTGGTCAGCAGCGGCGGCCCCATCGCCACGGCCGTGGGCGAGGTGCTGGGCACGGCACCGGAGGTGACGATTGCGCTGAACATGCGCATTCGCAACAGCGCAGTGACGGAGCTTTCGGTCTCGCCCAAGCGGCTGATGTTGCAGACGTTCAATACCTTGCCACATCTCCATGCGCTGGAGCATGCGGAGTGGGTGACGCATGCGTGAGGGGTTTTTTGGAATCGCGGATTCAACAACAAAGTGCATCGTTAAAAAGCTAGGTTGGCTCAGGAGGCATAGGATGTCCTCCCCGACCTAGCCGTCATGGAAAGACACGATGCCCTATACACACCTGAGCCGAGAACAACGATACCAAATTC
>NZ_JBKDRI010000022.1:0-4246 GCF_046341535.1 Acidovorax sp.
GCGAAAATCGGCGAGAGCGAGGACAGTTTTTGCCGAATTTGCAGCCCCATAGCCGAGCTATGGGGCAAAAAGGCGGTTAAAAATGGACCGCTGCGGTCGATTTGCAGCCGACGATTTCCAAGTCCGACAGGCTCCTAGGGACAGGCGGGCACTATGCTACGTTTTAGATAGCTACAAAGTCTTACGTATCAGGCGTAACCGGCATTTTTTAATCTGATTTTCCGCCGCATGGACGCGCGCGGCGTTCAGTCGGCGCGTCCGTCGGCAGTCACCAGCCGGGCCTTCACGGCCTTGCCCTTGACGCGGCCCTGGTTCAGGCGCTGCACGGCCTGCGCGCCGATGGCGCGGTCCACCGCCACATAGGTGGAAAAGTCGTTGACGTTGATCTTGCCCACCTGCTCGCGGGTGTAGCCCATGTCGCCGGTCAGCGCGCCCAGCACGTCGCCCGCGCGGATTTTTTCCTTGCGGCCGCCGATGATCTGGAGGGTGACCATGGGCGGCACCAGCGGCCCGCGGCCGGTGGGCGTGAGCTCTGCCAGCGGGAACCAGCGCGATGCGCGGCCCTGCAATTGCTCGATCTTGCCCACGTGGCCCATCTCGTCCATGCTGGCCAGGCTCAGCGCCAGGCCCTCGGCATCGCCCCGGCCCGTGCGGCCGATGCGGTGGATGTGCACCTCGGGGTCGGGGGTCACGTCCACGTTGATCACGGCGGCCAGGTTGGCAATGTCCAGGCCGCGCGCCGCCACGTCGGTGGCCACCAGCACCGAGCAGCTCTTGTTGGCAAACTGCACCAGCACCTGATCACGCTCGCGCTGCTCGAGCTCGCCATACAGCGCCAGCGCGCTGAAGCCCTGTGCCTGCAGCACCGCCACCAGGTCGCGGCACTGCTGCTTGGTGTTGCAAAAGGCAATCGATGAATCGGGCCGGAAGTGATTGAGTAGCTGCGACACGGCATGCAGGCGCTCGCTGTTTTTCACCTCGTACCAGCGCTGCTCGATCTTGCCCTCGGCATGCTGGGCCTGCACCGTGATCTGCTGCGGGCTTTTCATGAACTGGGCGGCCAGCTTGGCGATGCCTTCGGGGTAGGTGGCCGAGAACAGCAGGGTCTGGCGCTCTTTGGGGCACTGGCGCGCCACGGTCACGATGTCGTCAAAGAAACCCATGTCCAGCATGCGGTCGGCTTCGTCCAGCACCAGGGTGTTGAGCGCTTCCAGGCTGAGGTGCTGCCGCTCCAGGTGGTCCATCACCCGGCCGGGCGTGCCCACCAAGATGTGCGCGCCGTGCTCCAGGCTTAGCATCTGACCGCGCAGCGGCACGCCGCCGCACAGGGTCACGACCTTGATGTTTTCCTCCGCACGCGCCAGACGGCGGATTTCCGTCGTTACCTGGTCGGCCAGCTCGCGCGTGGGGCACAGCACCAGGGCCTGCACGACAAACCGGCGGGGGTTGAGGTTGGCCAGCAGGGCCAGGGCAAAGGCGGCGGTCTTGCCGCTGCCCGTGCTGGCCTGGGCAATCAGGTCCTTGCCCAGCAACGCAGGCGGCAGGCTCGCTGCCTGGATGGGGGTCATGGTCCGGTAGCCCAGTTGCTGCAAGTTGGCCAGCATGGCCGGGCTGAGGGCCAGCGTGCTGAAGGCGGCGCTGGCTGGGTGTTCGCTGAAGGTCATGCGGGGATTATCCGGCCCCACCGGCCTACCCCCCTGCAAGCAGGCGCGGCGCTTGTGGACAATAGCGTCATGCCTCTCATCCCCCCCTTCATCGCCCCTACCCGCCACACCGATCCGGCCGAAGCGCTGGCCCAGGTGCAGCGCATCTATCAACAACAGATTGACCACCTGCGCGATGCCATGCAGCGCTTTGTGGCCGGTGAGACGCCCCAGGGCGGGGTACGCGCCTTCTACCCGTTTGTGCGCGTGCACACCACCACCGTGTCGCGGGCCGACAGCAAGCTGGCCTATGGTTTTGTGGAAGGCCCCGGCCGCTACGAGACCACGCTGACGCGCCCGGACCTGTTTGCGCGCTACTACACCGAACAGTTCCGCCTGCTGCGTGCCAGCCACAATGTGGAGCTGGAAGTGGGCACCAGCGGGCATCCCATTCCCATCCACTTCTCGTTTGCCGAACACGACCACATCGAAGGCACGCTGAGCCGCGAGCGCCGCATGCTCATGCGCGACGTGTTCGACCTTCCGGATCTGGCCGCCATGGACGACGGCATTGCCAACGGCACCTGGGAGGCCCGCCCCGGCGAGGCCCAGCCACTATCGCTGTTCACCGCGCCGCGCGTGGACTATTCGCTGCACCGCCTGCGCCACTACACCGGCACTGCGCCCGAGTGGTTTCAGCGCTTTGTGCTGTTCACCAACTACCAGTTCTACATCGACGAATTCGTGCGACTGGGCCACGCCGAGATGGCAAACAAGGACAGCGAGTACATCGCCTTCATCGAGCCGGGCAACGTGGTCACACGCCGCGTGGGGCTCAGCGCCGAATCGGGTGACGAGCTGGGCGCTGCCCCGTCCCGGTTGCCGCAGATGCCCGCCTACCACCTGGTGCACAAAAACGCCAGCGGCATCACCATGGTGAACATCGGCGTGGGCCCCTCCAACGCCAAGACCATCACCGACCACATTGCCGTGCTGCGACCGCACGCCTGGATGATGCTGGGCCACTGCGCGGGGCTGCGCAACAGCCAGCAGCTGGGCGACTACGTGCTGGCCCACGCCTATGTGCGAGAAGACCATGTGCTCGACGAAGACCTGCCGCTGTGGGTGCCCATCCCGGCCCTGGCCGAGATCCAGCTGGCATTGCAACAAGCCGTGGCCGACGTGACCCAGGTGCCCGAGGCCGACCTCAAGCGCTTCATGCGCACCGGCACCGTGGCCAGCACCGACAACCGCAACTGGGAACTGCTGCCCGACAACACGCCCCAGCGCCGCTTCAGCCAAAGCCGGGCCGTGGCGCTGGACATGGAAAGCGCCACCATTGCGGCCAATGGTTTTCGCTTCCGCGTGCCCTACGGCACCCTGCTGTGCGTGAGCGACAAGCCCCTGCATGGCGAAATCAAGCTGCCTGGCATGGCCAACCACTTCTACCGCGAACGGGTGGACCAGCACCTTCGCATTGGCATGCGGGCCGTCGAGATCCTGCGCAAGGGCGGCGTGGAGCGCCTGCACAGCCGCAAGCTGCGCAGCTTTGCCGAGGTGGCCTTCCAGTAAAGGGCCGTGGTGCCGCTGACCGCACCCGGCCCGGCGGCAGCCAGCCCTGCCCGCACGGCACAAACCACGAACGCATCACACACAATGGCCGCATGACCGCACTGTTTGAAGCACTGAACCTGGGCAAGCGCTACGGCGACGCCCGCGTGGTGGACGATGTGTCGTTTGCCATCGCCCCCGGCGAATGCCTGGGTGTCATTGGTCCGAACGGCGCGGGCAAAACCACCACCATCCGCATGTGCCTGGGCCTGACCACGCCCGATGAGGGCACGGTGCAGTTTTACCCCGAGCCCGGCCAGCCGCCCCTGCACATGCCGCGCGATGCCCTGGCCATCAAGGCGCAACTGGGCGTGGTCACGCAGTTCGACACGCTGGATCCGGATTTCACCTGCGCCGAGAACCTGCGCGTGTTCGGCCGCTATTTCGGCCTCAAGCGCGCCGTGATGGAGGACCGGGTGCCGCAGTTGCTGGAATTTGCCGCGCTGGCCCACAAGGCGCAGGCCAGGCCCGGGGAGCTATCGGGCGGCATGAAGCGGCGCCTGTCGCTGGCACGCGCACTGGTCAACAACCCGCGCCTGCTGCTGCTCGATGAGCCCACCACCGGGCTGGATCCACAGGCCCGTCACCTGATGTGGGAACGCCTGCAGCAATTGCTGCAGCAGGGCAAGTCCATTTTGCTGACCACCCACTTCATGGACGAGGCCGAACGCCTGTGCTCGCGCCTGCTGGTGCTCGACCAGGGCCGAAAGATTGCCGAAGGCAGGCCGCGCGACCTGATCACAGAGCACCTGGAGCCGGACGTGGTGGAAGTGTTTGGCGTGGGTGCCGTCGCGCTGGCGCAAGAGCCCGTGCTGCGCGAAATCGCAGCCCGCATCGAAGTGAGCGGCGAGACGGTGTTCTTCTACACCGCCAACGCCCTGCCGCTGCTGGAGGCCCTGCGCCAGCATGGCCACCTGCGCACGCTGCACCGGCCCGCCAACCTGGAGGATCTGTTCCTGAAGCTGACCGGGCGGCAGATCCGGGAGTGATGG
>NZ_JBKDRI010000023.1:0-21680 GCF_046341535.1 Acidovorax sp.
GACTGAAGCTGCGAGCGCTCATCGTCCGTCAGCAGCAACTCGACTTTCGGTCTTCCTGTCCTCATGGCGGTATCTCCGTTCCCAAGATACCGCATTGGCATGCACGATTAATGCCAGAAATTAACGGGACATGACACTAGCAGCCCATCCCGATCCGCAGCGCTCACTTACCGCGTGATTTGTGCAGAGGCTCCCAGATCTTCCACCAGCATCCCCAGCTCGTGCGAGGAGCGGATGTCCAGCTTGAGGAAGATGGCTGAGCGATGGGTATCCACCGTGCGCGGGTCGATCGGGCGCCCCGGGTCGCGCAGGCCCAGGGTGCGGGCCACTTCTTTGCTGCTCTGGCCAGTGGCCAGCAGCCGGGCCACTTCCTGCTGCCGCGGGCTCAATGCGTTCCAGCGCTCGCGCAGCATGTGGTGCCGTCGCGCGCGCGTTGCCTCGGCCTGCGACAGCTCGGTGGCGCGGACCACGGCCGCCAACAGGGTGTGCTCGTCGCAGGGCTTTTCGAGCCAGTCGACCGCGCCCTGCTTGACGGCTGCCACGGCCGACGACAACTCGCCGTGGGCCGACAGAAACACCACCTTGAGGGCAGAGCCCCGCTGCCGCATCTCCTCGAACACCTGCAGCCCGCTCAGCCCGTCCATGCGCAGGTCCAACAGCACGCAGCCAGGGCGCTGCAGATCGGCGTTGGCCAAAAACTCTGCTCCGCTGGCAAACAAGCGGGCGTCATGCCCCCCGGCCAGTAGCAGCGCCGCCAGCGACAGGCGCACGCCATCATCGTCATCCACGATGCAGACCTGGACGGGGGTGGCGTCCATACCAGTGTTTCGTGTCATGGGTCAGGGGGCCTCCGGCAGACGGATCAAAAACACTGCTCCACCGCCATCCCGGTTGGATGCCAGCAGTTCTCCGCCCATGCTTTCGACGATGGAGCGACAGATGTTCAGACCCAGGCCCAGGCCCTCGGCGCGGGTGGTGAAAAAGGGCTCGAACAGCCGCGTTGCGATTTCCGGCGGCAGGCCCGGGCCCCGGTCCAGCACTTCAAGCAGCGCATGGCCGACGTCCGTTCGGGTGCGCAGCAACAGCTCGGGCGGCTGCGGTTGCGGGGCGGCCGCGCTGCTGGTGGTGGGTGCCGGGTTGCCATCGGCGGCATCGCCGCCTTGCATGGCCTGCAAGGCGTTGAGCCCCAGATTGAGCACCACCTGCTCGAGCAATACCCGGTCGGCGTGCACGCACAGCGGCCCGGCAGCGAGGTCGAGCTGCACGGCAATCCCATGCCTGCGCGCCTCAGCCCGCAGCAGCAGCGCAAGCGACTGATCCACCACGGCATTGAGATCGCAGGGCTCGCGGGTCTGAGGCTGCTTGCGAACCCAGCGGCGGATCCGGCCCACGATGTCGGCCGCGCGCAGGGCTTGGTCGGACAGGGCCGCAAGGCTGTCGGCCAGCAGGTCATTGCGGCCCTGAGCCGCCAGTGCGCGGGCTGCGGCTGCGTAGTTCACCAGGGCGGCCAGGGGCTGGTTCAGTTCATGTGCCAGGGTGGAGGCCATCTCGCCGACCGTGATCACCCGCTGCACGCGCTGGAGCTGGGCTTCGCGCTGCTGTTGCTGTTCTTCAGCGCGCTTTTGCGCCGTGATGTCCACCACCGAGCTCATCCACCCCACATGCTGGTGGTCTCCGTCGATGAGACGGGCTGTGTAGACCATGGCGTACACCTCGTGCCCGTCACGGTGCCGCAGGCGCGATTCCAACCCCTGCGCTGTGACCTGTCCGGCCAGCGCCATGTCGTTTTCCTGCCAGTGGCGGTCCAGGTCATCCGGATGCCAGTAGGGGTAGGGCGGCAGCTGGCCGACCAGTTGGTCCGCCCTGTATCCCACCATGTCGCACATGGCGGCGTTCACGTACACGATGCGACCCTCCAGATCGCGCGCGCGCATGCCCACCAGCAATGCGTCTTCCATTGACTGCCGAAATGCCTGAGCCTGCTGCAGCGCCTGGGTGCGTTCCTGTACGCGCTGCTCCAGCACGATGCGGGCGCGCCGGTTTTCCTGCAGGTGGCGCTCGCGCAGGCGCCAGTACAGGGCGGCCAGCACCATCAGCCCCGACACCAGGCTGGCCAGGGCCCAGGCCTGTTGGCGCGCCAGTGCAACAGCCCTGCTGTCGGCCGTGAGCGTGAGTGTCCAGCCAAGGTCCGGTAGCGCCTCGTTCAATGCGAGGTAAGACGTCCCGCCCGTGGGAAGCACCAGTTCGTGCCCTTGCATGTCGCCTTGTTTTCGCAAGGCCCAGGGAACGGCGACCGGGGTCCACTGGCTGCCGTACTGTTCTTCGTCACGCACGCGCTGCACTTCGGCCGCAGGCAGCGGCCGCGTGGTCTTGTACAGCCACTGCGAGACCGACCCTAGAAACACGATGCCAAGTTCGTCGGTCACGAACACAGGGTCGCGCAGCTGCGACCAAGTTGCCACGATGGGCTGCATGTCGACCTTCACGGCCACCACGCCGATGATGCGGTCTCCATCGCGCACCGGGGCCGACGCGAACAGGCCGGGCTCGCCGGTCGTCTTGCCCACGCCAAAAAAGCGCCCCACCTGCCCGGCCAGTGCATCAATGAAGTACGGCCGATTGCCGTAGTTCTGGTGGACGAAGCTGCGGGGGGACTGCCAGTTGCTCGACGCCAGCGTGCGTCCGCTGGTGTCCATCACGTACAGCACATCCGAGCCTGCATGCGTGTTAACGGTTTCCAGGTACCGATTGGCTGCGGTGCGGTCCGGTTCCGAGTCAGGGGCCTTGAGCAGCGACGCCACCAGGGGCTGCTGGGCGGCTGTCAGGGGCAAAAAACTGTAGCGCGTGGCCACCCCGCGCAGAGCCAGTGTCTGGACTTCCCCGGACCTGCGCAGGTTGTCCCGCTGGTTGTCGAGTTCGCTTTGCGCGGCCCATTCACCCGCGCCCCAGACCAGCACGCCCGACAGGGCCAGCAGGGTGGCCGCGGTTCCGGCAGCAGGCCAGCCGCGGCGACTGCCACCCGCTGCGCCTGTATCGGCAGGCACCGGCGTCGGGCGCGTCTCGGTGTTCACGTCAGGGTACCGAGGGCGTTTGGCGCATGGCCGGACGATGCGCTGCGGGGTATGGGGCGCATGGCAGATCGGCGTGGGCGAGGATGCAGGTCGCAGGCGCTTGTCAGCCGCTGTGCTTGTCTGCTTCTGACGTGAAAGAGTCCGCAAAGAACTCGTCAGAGGGCAGGCCTCGGTGCGCACTGTAGGCCTCGCGGGCACTCTCGACCACGATGGGCGCGCCGCAGGCATACACCTGGTGGCCGGAGAGGTCTGCAAAATCGTCGAGCACGGCCTGGTGCACGAAGCCTGTGCGGCCTGTCCATGCATCCTCGGCAAGGGCATCCGACACCACCGGCACATAGCGCAGGTTGGGCATCTCTGCCACGCGGGCCAGCACCCAATCGTGCATGTAAAGGTCGCCAGGGCGACGCCCGCCCCAGTACAGCACAGCAGGACGGTGGATGGCCTTGAACTGCATGTGCTCGATGAGGGCCTTGATGGGCGCAAAGCCGGTGCCCGAGGCCAGCAAAACCATGGGCTTGGAGGATTCTTCACGCAGGAAGAAGCTGCCAAACGGGCCCTCGACCCGCAGGATGTCCTTTTCCTTGAGGGCGCCAAACACATGGTCGGTGAACTTGCCGCCCGGCATGTGCCGGATGTGCAGTTCCACACCCGGCGCATCGCTCTGCGTGAGCGGTGCGTTTGCCATCGAATACGCGCGGCGTGCGCCATCCCGCAAGATGAACTCGATGTACTGCCCTGCGTGGTAGCGGAAGGTGTCAGCCGCTGGCAACTGCAGGCGCACCTGCATCACATCGTGCGATTTCTTTTCAAGCGAAGTCACGCGCACCGGCATTTTCTTGATCGGATAGGCGCTTTCATCCGTGACCTGGCGCGATTCGAGCACCACATCGGTCAGCGGCTGGGCGCAGCAGGTCAGCACGAAGCCGGCGGCCTCCTCGTCGGCCGTAAGGGCCTTGGACTGGTGTTCGCCATGATGGACTGTGCCGCTGAGCTTTTTGCACTTGCATGAACCGCAGGCACCGTCTTTGCAGCCGTAGGGAAGTCCCACACCGGAGCGGATGGCGCTGGCCAAAATGGTCTCGCCAGCCTGGGTGCTGAAGGTGCGTCCACTGGGTTGCACGGTAATCTGGAGCGATGCCATGCGGCTGCCGGTGCCGGTTGCCGCGTCTGGGCTGGTCATGTTGTGGTTATCCTCGCAACGTTTTTACATCTGCCAAAAGCGCCCGCACGGCTGCAGTTGCAGCGCAAAGCAGGCGACTTTGGCGACAAGCGGACGGAATCAATTTTGCCTTCAAACCAAAGCCCTCTCGGCGCGCTGCCTGCGCGATTTCGCCGCGAACGTCTGTTGATCGTCGGGTGCGGTGATGTAGGTCAACGCGTCGCCCGCGACCTCTGTCGTGGGCCTGGCGCCGGCCGCATGCGGGTTCTGGCGCTCACATCGAGCCCAGACCGCCGCTCCGGTCTGCGCGCGCTGGGGGTACACCCTCTGCTGGGTAATCTGGACAACCCGGGTTCGTTACGGCGGCTGGCGGGTGTGGCCACGCGGGTGATGCACCTGGCGCCGCCCCCCGGCGAGGGTGCCGGGGGCGATGCCTGGTGGCAGGACCCTCGTACCGTGGCGCTGGGGCGTGTGCTGCGCCTGCGTGGCAAGCCCGCATCGCTGGTGTATGCGTCGACCAGCGGCGTGTATGGCGACTGCCAGGGGGCGCTGGTGGCCGAGACGCGTGCGGTGAACCCTGAGACGCCCCGCGCCCAGCGGCGCGTCAATGCCGAGCGCGCCGTGCGCCACTTGGGCCGCACGGGCGTGCGCGCGAGCGTGCTACGCATCCCGGGCATCTACGCGCCCGACCGGGAGGGCGGCACTCCGCAGGCCCGCCTGCGGCGCGGCACGCCTGTTCTGACGAAAGAGGACGACGTCTACACCAACCACATCCACGCGGACGACCTGGCCCGCGCTTGCCTGGCCGCGCTGTGGCGTGGGCGCCCTCAGCGCGTGTACAACGCCAGCGATTGCACCCATAGGAAAATGGGTGACTACTTTGACCTGGCCGCAGACCTGTATGGGTTGCCCCGCCCCCCTCGGGTGCCGCGCAGTGCGGCGCGGGAGCAGTTGTCGCTGATGGTGCTGAGCTTCATGAGTGAGTCACGCCGGCTGGACAACCAGCGCTTGCTCAAGGAATTGGGTGTGCGTTTGCGCTATCCGGATGTGGCTTTGGGGCTGCGCAGCGGCTGTTAACCTGCCCTTGACAGGGGGCGCAACCCAGCAGAGTTCGGCCGGGCCTCCGGTGCCAGCCCAATCGCGGTGCCAGCCTACCTTTCCCGTGGCCGGATCAATCCATGTTCGCCCCAGGGCTCCGACCTGCCGGGCTGCTGTGGAAAGCTTGTGCGCCTATGAATCACCTGGGGTAGCTGTTGCCCTGGCTGTCGTAGCACCTGAACACGTTGCACTGCGTGAACTTGGGCGGCTTGGCGGGGGTAGTGACTGGCGGGGGCACCGGGTGCGGGTGCCGCGGCGGTATCACGATGGTCGTCGGCGGCACCACCACCGGGCGGGCTGCCCTGGTTTTCTCCAGCTCGGCATAGGCGGCTGGGCCCAGGCAGTCCAGGTCCACCTGGCGCTGGGCTGCTTCGACGCGCAGGTTGTGCTCGTAGGTGCCCGCATCGCCGGCACTGATGGTCACTTCCAGGTTTCGGCGGGAGCGCGCGCATTCTGGCGACCGGGCGTAGTCGGGGCTTTTGCGGGCCTCCGGGGCAGGGGCATTGCGGGCCGACTGCGCCTGCGCTGCTGCTTCTGCCTGCAGTCTTTTCTGCTTGAGTTCCAAGGCTTCGGCGGCCTCTGCCCGCTCCCGCTGGATTTCGGCGGGGGTCTTGCGCGCCTCTACCTCGCGCGCGGCCGCACCGCTTTGGCAAGCGCCGTCTGTGTACGTCACGTTGCCTGTGACCGGATCGGTGCAGCGCACGACTTGGGCGTGCGCGCCCAGCGCCGCCAGGCCAAGGCTGGCTGCAAATGCGGCGTTCCAGAAGCGTTGATGCATGGCGAGGCCTTTCTGATCGCAGGATGACTGTCTGGGGCGCGCGTGCGGGTGCGGCCGGTCAGGGCTGTTCCAGGCTGTTGCTTTGCTGGCGGCTGCGCCAGTCTTGAGGGTGCGGCGTGTAGCTGCCGGGCGCTAGCAGACGGGGCGGCTGGTATTCAGGGCGGCGGGATTCCGCGGCGCGGCGGTCGCGCTCGGCCTGCTCCCGCGCGCGGCGGTCAGCGTCACGGGCCAGTTGCTCGCGGCGGTCGCGTTCGCGGTCGCGGGCTTCACGGTCGCGATCGCGTTCTCGTTCACGCCACCAGCGGTCACGATGCCGGTCGTCATCCCAGCGGTCACGGCCGCCGTAGTACAGGGGCGCTGGCGCAGTGCCGTACGGGTAAACCATGGGGCCGGGCGGTGCGCGGTACACGGTACCGCTGCCGTACACGTACACGTACCCGGGCTGCTCGTACACCGTATAGCCCGGCGCCAGATAGTACGGGTCTTCAGGGACGGTGACGCAGCCTGCCACGGCAGCGCCCAGAACGATAGTGGAGGCGAGACGCAGGAGGACATGCTTCATGGGGGTCTGAGCCTGGTTGGAGGGCAAGCGTTCCATCACCCTTATCAAGCTACCGAAAAGTAGCCCTTGGGGTGCGACGCGCAGGACCCACTGGGGGCGCCCTCCCCATGTAGCGTTTGACGGGGTCAGCCGGTTGACCTGTCTGGCGACACGACCAAGAGGGCGGGAGCGTTGAACCCTGCGCTCCAAAGATGCCGCGGTCGCCTGGCAGCCGGCGCTGTCCGGCAGCCCTAAGCCTGGGCTCGGACGGACGACGCTTCAATGCACCCCATCCCTGACGAGGGCGGGCGCAGGAAACCCGCCGAGTGCGTCTGGTCAGTTCCCCTCTTTTGTCGATGAGGGGCTCGATGAAGTGGCTGCTTACTTGGGCAGAACGTCGCGGATGGTCCTGGCCAGGTCTTCTGCGACAAACTTGGCCACATAGGCATCCGCACCCACGCTGCGCACGTGGTCTTCGTTGGCAGAGCCGGACAGCGACGAATGGATGACCACCGGAAGGTTTTGAAAGCGCGCATCCTGCTTGATGTTGCGCGTCAGGGTGAACCCGTCCATTTCGGGCATTTCCAGATCGGTCAGCACCATCGCGACGCGGTCCAAGACCGTTTTGCCATCGGATTGGGCGCTCTGGGCGATGGCGTTGAGGCGTTCCCACGCTTCCCGGCCCGATTTGACCATTTCGTAGGGCGCTTCAAGGACCTTGAGCTCCTCCTCGATCAGCGATCGGGCGACAAACGAGTCGTCTGCAGCGAGGATGATGGTGCCGGGCTTGAGCTTGAGCTTTGCCCCCACCTTTTCGGCAGTAACTTGGTGGCCGTCCGATGGAGAGATCATCTGCAAGATGGCCTCCACGTCCAGGACCTGGGCCAGGCGTGACTCATCGGTATTGCCGTCCAGCCGGGCAATGCTGGTCACCAGCTTGCCAGCAGCGCCGCTGGTTTCAGCTGACAGAACCTGCTTCCAGTCGAGCCGGACGATGTCTTCCACCGATTCGACCGCAAATGCCTGGGTGGTGCGCGCGTACTCCGTGACCAGCATGATGTTGAGGCCGGTTTCGGGCTTGCAGCCAACGATAGCGGGCAGGTCCAGCACCGGGATCACCTGCCCGCGGAGATTGACCACCCCGAGCGAATAAGACGCGGTGCCTGCGATCGGAGTGACGCTCGGCATGGCGACGATTTCCCGTATCTTGAAAACGTTGATGCCAAACAGCTCTGACTTCCCGAGCGCTGCATCCGTGCCCAGACGAAACAGCAACAGCTCGAACTTGTTCGAACTGGTGAGGTTTGTGCGTTCATCAATTTCCTGCTGCACTGCTTTCATGTTGGGTCCTTCGCGCAATATCGAAAATACGCTTGTTTACAAATTTTAGGATCAGAACGGTGAGCGTGGTTCGCTAAATCTTCAGGCTATACCCGAATGCGGGCTTTTTTTGCCCACTATTCTTGATCGTGTGCGCGAGGCAAACCCGTTAGCGCCCTTGATGGGCGCGTAGCAGCGCGCCATCACACGAACGGGTTTGCCTTCCGCATGAAAATGCAATCATCGTCCATGACCCCAGCAGCCATTGTCAACGAACCCGCGTCACGCCCCGATGTCTTCGTGCAACAACCGGCAGCAGAGTGCGGCGCCTACAACACCCCGTCGGCGCGCAGCGCCGCAATGCGGGCGGCGTCCAGGCCCATCTCGATCAAGACCTGGTCGGTATGCTGGCCCAGTGCAGGGGGGGCGCTCTGTAGCACCGGGGGCGTGTCTGACAGACGCAGCGGGCTGGCCACGCCGGTAATTTGAGTCACGCCAGCGCCTGCCTCGCCCTCCGTCCAGCGTGGCAGCGTCACGACCAGGCCGCGGGCCTTGACCTGTTCGTCGTCGAACGCCTGGGCCATGGAGTTGATGGGGCCGCAGGGCACGGCCCTGTCTTGCAGGAGCGCGACCCATTGTGCTGTGGTGCGGGTGCGCGTCACGGTTTGCATCGCAGAAATCAGGTCGCTGCGGTGCTGTACACGCAGGGTGTTGGTGGCATAGCGCGGGTCGGCAGCCCACTGGGGCTGCCCGGCTGCGGCGCAAAAGCGCTGGAACTGCCCGTCGTTGCCAATGGCCAACAGCATATTGCCGTCTTGCGTGGGAAATTCCTGGTAGGGCACCAGGCTCGGGTGGCTGTTACCCATGCGGCCCGGCGCTTTGCCCGTGGCCAGAAACCCCGCAGCCTGGTTGGCCAGCATGGCCATGCCCACGTCAAGCAGGGCCATGTCGATGTGCTGGCCCAGGCCGGTGCCGTTGCCCTGGTTGTCGCGCACGTGCAGGGCGGCAAGGATGGCGTTGCTGGCATAGATGCCGGTGAACAGGTCAATTACCGCCACGCCCACGCGCATGGGGCCGCCGCCGGGTTGGTCGTCCGCCCGGCCGGTGATGCTCATCAGGCCCGTCATGGCCTGCACCATGAGGTCGTAGCCCGCGCGATCGGCATAGGGGCCACTCTGCCCGAAGCCGGTGATGGAGCAGTAGATGAGACGGGGGTTGAGGGCGCGCAGGCTCTCGTGGTCCAGGCCGTATGGCTTGAGTCCACCGACCTTGAAGTTCTCCACCACGATGTCGGCCCCTTGTGCCATCTGCCGGATGAGGGCCTGGCCCTGTGTGGTGGCGATGTCAATCGTCACCGAGCGCTTGTTGCGGTTGCAGGCCGTGAAGTACGCGGCCTCGGAGGTGTCGTTGCCGTCCGCATCCTTGAGGAAGGGCGGACCCCACTGGCGCGTGTCGTCGCCCACACCGGGGCGCTCCACCTTGACCACATCGGCACCCAGGTCAGCCAGCATCTGGGTGCACCAGGGGCCGGCCAGCACGCGCGACAGGTCAAGCACCTTGATGCCCGCCAGGGCTCCAGCGTTCGGGACGGGTGTGGTCATGGGGTTAGTGAACTATTAAATTGATAGCTTCCAGTGCTTGTGTATAAAGCGTTAGAGGCCAAATAGGGTTGAAAGTGGCATGGGGATTGAGGTGGGCGTGTATGAAAGCCAGGGACGCCGAGCAAGGGCCGCCCCGCAGCGAGGGCGTCGTCCCCCTTCCCGGCGAAGCCGAGAGAAGGGGGAAGGCGCGCAGCGCCACAGGGGGATGTCACTAAAACGCTGCAATGCCGGTCTGTGCCCGGCCCAGGATCAAGGCGTGCACATCGTGCGTGCCCTCGTAGGTGTTCACCACTTCCAGGTTCACCAGGTGGCGGGCCACGCCAAACTCGTCGCTGATGCCGTTGCCGCCCATCATGTCGCGCGCCAGGCGGGCGATGTCCAGGGCTTTGCCGCAGCTGTTGCGCTTGATGATGGAGGTGCCCTCCACACTGGCCGTGCCCGCGTCCTTCATGCGGCCAAACTGCAGGCAGGCCTGCAGGCCGATGGCGATCTCGGTCTGCATGTCGGCCAGCTTCTTCTGGATGAGCTGGTTGGCCGCCAGGGGGCGGCCAAACTGTGTGCGGTCCAGCGTGTATTGGCGGGCGGTGTGCCAGCAGAATTCGGCCGCGCCCAGGGCGCCCCAGGCGATGCCATAGCGGGCGCTGTTCAGGCAGGTGAAGGGGCCCTTCAAGCCCTGCACTTCAGGGAAGGCGTTGTCTTCGGGCACAAACACGTCGTCCATCACGATCTCGCCGGTAATCGACGCGCGCAGGCCCACCTTGCCGTGGATGGCGGGGGCCGTCAGGCCCTTCATGCCCTTGTCGAGCACAAAGCCGCGAATGGGGCCCACCGCGCCGCCTTCAGAAACCTCTTTGGCCCACACCACGAACACATCGGCCACGGGGCTGTTGGTGATCCACATCTTGCTGCCCTTGAGCCGGTAGCCGCCGGGCACCTTGCAGGCGCGGGTGGCCATGCTGGCGGGGTCGGAGCCGTGATCGGGCTCGGTCAGGCCAAAGCAGCCGATCCACTGGCCGCTGGCGAGCTTGGGCAGATACTTCTGGCGCTGGGCTTCGGTGCCAAATTCATGAATGGGCACCATCACCAGCGAGCTTTGCACGCTGGCTATCGAGCGGTAGCCCGAATCCACACGCTCGACCTCGCGGGCGATCAGGCCGTAGGCCACGTAGGAGAGGCCAGGGCCGCCGTACTGCTCGGGGATGGTGGGGCCCAACAGGCCCACGTCGCCCATCTCGCGAAAGATGCTTACGTCCATCTTTTCGTGGCGAAAGGCCTCGAGCACGCGGGGGGCCAGCTTGTCCTGGCAGTAGGCGGCGGCCGCATCTCGAATGGCACGCTCGTCGTCGGTCAATTGCTGGCTCAAAAGAAAAGGGTCATCCCATTGGAAGGCAGCGTGGGCCATGTGCGTTTCTCCAGGTCGGCAAGGAAAGCGGTCGGTTTTGGCAGGGCATTGTGGAGCCTGATGGGTGCGCATCGTAGGCCGCGCCATCGCAGCGGGCAAGCGACTTGTTTTCACTAAGAAATGCGTTTTATGAATACATAAAATGAGATGACCGCTGGGAAATGCCGTTTAATGGCATAAGAAGTTCGAATTCATCATGCGCCGCAACATTCCTTCCATCCAGGCGCTGGCCTGCTTTGAGGTGGCTGCCCGGCACCAAAGCTACACCCGCGCCGCGCAGGAGCTCTCGCTCACGCAAAGCGCCGTGTCGCGCCAGATTCAGGCGCTGGAGGAATTTTTGGGCGTGCAGCTCTTTCGCCGCACACGCCACGGGGTGGCGCTGACGCCCGCAGGTTCCCACTACGGCCGCCAGGTCGCGCGCTGGCTGCAGGGGCTTGAGCGTGACACGCTGGACGTGATGGCGCACCAGGGCGCGGGTGGTGCGCTGTCGCTGGCGGCGGTGCCCACGTTTGCCACGCGCTGGCTGATACCGCGCCTGCCCGATCTGGCCCGGGAGCATCCCGACATCGTGGTGCATATCGACACGCAGACGCGCCCCTTCCTGTTTGCCGACACCGCGTTTGACGCGGCGCTCTACGCAGGCACGGCCGAGCAGGTGGCCAACTGGCCGGGCGTGCACGCGCAGCGGCTCATGCATGAAGATGTGGTGCCGGTGTGCAGCCCGCGCCTGCTTGAATCTGCCGCCCCCCGAGGCCCGGGCCGCGCCCACCTGCCGTTGCCGCCCGAGGCGCTGGCGACCCTGCCGCTGCTGCAGCAGAGCACGCGCCCCTATGGCTGGCGGCAATGGTTTGAGGCCATGCAGGTGGACGCGCCCCACGCGCTGGATGGCCCGCGCTACGAGCTTTTTTCCATGCTGGCGGTCGCTGCCGCCCATGGCATGGGCGTGGCCTTGATTCCGCCCCTGTTGATCGAGGCGGAGCTGGCCAGCGGCGATCTGGTGGTGGCCTGCGCGCGCGCACTGCGGGGCGAGCGCGCCTACTACCTCATCAGCCCTGCCCAGAACCCACCGCCTGTGCTGGCCACCTTCAGCCAATGGCTGCAGCGCATGGCAGACGCGTTGCCGCCTGCCGTGGTGACGTTCGGTGCAGCGCTGTCTGACACCGACTGAATACGCTGTGCGGCGCGTGGCGTCAGGCGTTCCGCCGGCAGCGGGCAGCGCCCCCTCGCCGCGGGTATTGCCGTGGCGCGAGCACGATCGCAGCATTGGCACTATTCTTTAGGCCACGGCGCTGTTCAAGCCAAGGAGCCCCCGTGCACAAACCGTCGTTTCCGTCCCCCCAAATCCTGCGCTGGGCCGCGCTGGCGCTCAGCATCGCCCTGCTACAGGCCTGCAGCGCCGTGCGGCTGGCCTACAACCAGGTGCCGACGCTGGCGTACTGGCAGATTAACAGCTACCTGGGCCTGTCGGAGACGCAGGCTGAAAAGGTACGTAGCGAACTTGGCGACCTGCACCAATGGCATCGCGACACCATGCTGCCCCGCCACGCTGAGCTGCTGCAAAAGGTACGGCAGCAGTTGCCCTCGGAGATCACAGCCGAGCAGGCCTGCAGCACCTACGCAGAAGTGCGCGTGCAGCTGGACCGCGTGATCGACCAGATCGAACCACGGCTGGTGTGGCTGGCATCTCAGCTTACCGAGGCCCAGATCCGGACGCTGGAAAGAAAACAGGCCGACAGCAACGCCGACTGGAGGAAGGAGTGGCTGGATGTGTCGCCGCCCAAGCTGGTTGAGCAGCGCTACCAGCAACTCCTGTCGCGCGCGGAAGGCTTCTACGGCAGCCTGGACGCGCCCCAAAAGCTGGCGCTGCGCAACTTTGTCGCCCAATCGGGATTTGATCCGCAGCGCGCCTACGCCGAGCGTCTGCGCCGCCAGAAAGACCTGGTGCAGGTGCTTCGCCAGGTGGTGGCGCAGCCCACCAGCCTGGAGCGCAACCGAGACCTGCTGCGCGGATACCTGGCCCGCTTCAACGCATCGCCGGATGTGGCCTATCAGCGCTACGCCCGCCAGCTTGTCGAGGAGGGCTGCGCCGGTTTTGCCCAGGTGCACCGCGCGATGACGGCCGCGCAACGCGCCAAGGCCGCGCAATCGTTGCAGGCCTACGAGCAGGATTTTTGGGTGCTGGCCGGGCGCTGATCGTGCACTGCAAGGCCAGCGTGGAACGGGCCAGCAGAAACGTCCGCGAAACCGGGGGGACGCCGAGGAAGACTTTCCTTGTAAACACGCCACAAAACCTGTGGATCGCACCGCTTTTCGCTACCATGGCGGCCGTACTTCGGTTCCACCGCGCCAGGGTTGGACGCCATCGAAATGAGGCCCATCTGGGTTTCAGCGCATCGAGCGGGGGTTCTGGCGAAGCCGGTGCTGGGCGCCTTGCCTGCACTGGCGCAGACCGATGAGGCCAAAGCCGGAGACAAGCCTGACTGGCTGTACTCCGATGTTTCGTTTGATTGCGCTCCCCCATGAAACTCGCCACGCCAGGCTATCACCCGTTTCGAACCGCGACCCCATCGGGGGCTGAAGCGGCCAGCGGCGCATGGAGGCGCCTGGGGGTCGCAGTCGCGCTGGCAGCCTGCATGGTCTTGCCGGGCTGCGGCGTCGGCCTTCCGGCGCTGCCCGACCGTCAGGCATCGACACACATCATGGCGGGTTCTGACAGCCCCTTGGGGCAGGCCTACCGCCCGCCGTCGGGCCACAACGGCCATGATGGCGTGGCCTTGCTGAGCGATCCCACACAGGCACTGGCCAGCCGCGTTTTGCTCGCACGCGCCGCACAGAAAGCGCTGGATGTCCAGGTCTACATCTGGGAGCCTGACGTCTCGGGTCACGTCCTGTTGCATGAGCTGTGGAGCGCCTCGCAGCGCGGCGTGCGGGTGCGCCTGCTGATCGATGACAACGGCAGCGCTGGAACGGACACTTGGTTGCAAGCGCTGGCGGCCCAGACGGGGGTGGAGGTTCGCTTGTTCAACCCCTTCAGGCAGCGCAAGTTCAAGGCCCTGGCCTACCTCACCGATTTCGATCGGCTGAACCACCGCATGCACAACAAGTCGTTCACGGCAGACAGCCAGGCGACCATCGTCGGCGGGCGCAACGTGGGCGACGTCTACTATGGCGTGAATGCCAATGTGCTCTTCTCAGACCTCGACCTTCTGGCCATGGGTCCGGCGGCGCAGACCACCGCTATTCAATTTGACGAGTACTGGAATAGCCCACTGGCGTATCCGCTGACAGCGCTGGTGGCTCCGGCCGACCCCGCCGATCTGGCCCGCCACCAGCAGCAACTGGCCGATTTGGGCAACATGCCAGAGGCGGCCCTGCTGCTCGCCGGTTTGCAAAAGTCACCCTGGCTGACAGCCCCGGTCACGGCGTATCCGCTGTTGCTGTGGGCACCAGTGCAAGTCCTGTCCGACTCCCCGGACAAGGCCGGCGGGTCCGCGCCCACGGCGAGCGCCGACCGGCGAGTGTTCAAGTCCCTCAGCGCCTGGCTGGGGGCCGCAAAGCAAACCCTGGACCTGGTGTCGCCCTACTTTGTGCCTGGGGATGCCAGCGTGCAGCAGCTCTCCGCGCTGGTGCAAAAGGGGGTGACGGTTCGGGTGGTGACCAACTCGCTGGCCGCCACGGACGTGCTGGCCGTGCACGCGGGGTATGCACGGCACCGCAAAGCCCTGCTTGCTGCGGGTGTTGAGCTTTACGAACTCAAGCCCGATGCCGAAACGCGCCGCCCCAAGCTGCCCTCCAGCGTGAGGCTGGGCGCGTCATCAACAGCCAGTTTGCACGGCAAAACCTTCGTGGTGGACCGGCGGCAACTGTTTGTGGGGTCGTTCAACCTGGATCCGCGCTCGACCTATCTGAACACCGAGATGGGTCTGATCGTGGACAGCGAGGCCATGGCCCAATCGCTTGCGCAGGGCATCGACCGTGAATTGCAGGACACCAGCTATCGGCTGACCCTGGCCGCCGACGGCTCATTGCAATGGACCGAACGCGATGCCTCGGGCGAGCGTGTCCATGCCAGCGAACCAAAATCCAGCCTGTTGCGCCGCTTGATCGCGCGGGTTCTCTCATGGCTGCCTATCGAGGGCATGCTGTAAGCCCAACGATAAGACGCCATGGTTGCACGCCTGTTTGGGCGGGGGTGCGGCGGGGTTGCGGCGGAGTTGCGGGCGTGGAGCAACCCACAGCGGAGCTCAGCGAAGGTTGAAGAAGCAAAAAGTAATTACAGATCAGTAAGTTAGCGAAGTTTGGCGAAATCGATTAGAACTGATGTGTGTACCTGTAGATGCCAAAGTCCAGGTCGGCCTGGTCCATTTGAAACATCTCTCTGAGCTTGCTGATGAGCTGCTGGCGTTTGTTGTCGTTGGTGGTGCTCATGGATGGCGCTTTCAGGCGTAAGGCTGGAATTGGTTGTTGTCCCGGCTGAGCAGTTGCATCAGCTTGGGGTGGATGAAGAGCTTTTCTTTGCCAAACGGCATTTCGCGCAGCACGCCGATATCGGCCAGGTCGTGCAGGTAGCGCGAGGCGGCTTGGCGCTGCGCGATGCCTTTGTCGACCAGGTTGCCGATGCGGCAGTAGGGCTGCTCAAAGATCACGTCCACCAGCTCGCGGGTGTAGATCTTGGGCAGGCGCGTGCGCACATGCTCTGTGGTGTGTTCGACCAGCGCGCGGATGGCGGCGATCTTGCCGGTAGTCCATTTGGATGTGTCGGCCACGGCCTGCAGCATGAAGAGCAGCCAGGGCTCCCAAGCGCCGTCGCGCGTAACGCTGAGCAGCAGGCGGTAGTAGTCAGCCTTGTGGGCGATCACATGGCGGCTGAGGTACAGGATGGGCAGGTTCAACAGCTCTTCCTGGATGAGGTAGAGGATGTTGAGCACGCGTCCGGTGCGGCCATCGCCGTCGCTGAAGGGGTGGATGGCTTCGAACTGGTAGTGACCCACGGCCATGCGGATCAAGGGGTCCAGCTCAGTCTGGTTGTGCAGAAAGCGCTCCCAGTTGGCCAGCATGTCGCGCAGGCGAGCTTCACCTTCGGGCGGGGTGTAGACCACCTCGCCGGTGCGGTCGTTGGCGAGCTGGGTGCCCGGGGTGCGGCGGATGTCCATGTCCACCCCTTTGAGGGTGCGGCAGACGTCCACAGCGGTGGCGGTGCACAGCGGCCGGGCCTTGAGCGACTGAAAGCCTTGGTGCAGCGCGGTGCGGTAGCGCAGCGCTTCTTTGGTGGCGGGGTCGGCGTTGTCATGCCCTTGCGCGTACTGGAACAGCTGATCAGTCGTGGTGACGATGTTTTCAATTTCAGAGCTGTCTTTGGCTTCCAGCAGCGGGATGGTGTTGATCAACATCGCCTGGTTGGGAATGAGTTCGGCGGCTTGTTTGAGCTCTGCCAGCGCGGCGCGGGCTTCAATGCAGGCCTTGAGCACGGCGCGGGTCTCCAACTCGTGCGCGGGGGGGAGCGCAGGCAACTGGTTGTGGGGCTGCTCGGCGTGCCAGGCAAGGGCGGCGTCGGTCATGATGCAAAAAGCTTTTTTTGGCGACAAGTGGACAGCTTATGTCGCCACCGACGACACGTCAACGAAACATGTTCTTATTTTGGTTAAATGACGACACGTTCTGAACTCATGTCGTTCTTGACGACATGAGTTCCCTGACATGTTGTCAAAAAGCAATTTTTAGGACAGTCAATCACGCTCCAGCGCACCACAAACAGGTTCTGGTTGCGGCTGGCGCGATGCAGGCGTTTTTGCAAGGCAGCAATGAGCGCATCGCGCCGGGCTTCGATTTCGACCTCCACGGCAAAGATGTCTTGCCGCTGGCGGCGCTGCTCGGCCTCAGGCTTGCGAATGTCTTGTTGGAGGCGCTGGGCGTCTTCCATGCTGAGCGCCATGCGGGCCTGGCGTTTCAGGCCCTTGAGCTTGAGCTTGGTGTCTTTAAGGGCCTGTTCGGCAGAGGCGATGTTTAAGGGGCCTGCTCGGCAGAGGCAATGCGGTCTTCGGCCCAGCGGAGATACCGCTTCAGTGCGACCTCTACGGTCATTCGTTCTGCAGGACCGCGCTGCATGTACACACCGCGCACCATTTCGTCCTCAGTGCGGCGTGCCCAGTGTTCGGCGTCTCGTTTGGTGCGAAATGTCTTGGCGTTCGGCAGCCATCCGGTCTTGCGGATAAGCGCCTTCCAGGTGCCAGAAGGGGTTTTGACGATCGATGCCATAGGGGTCCCGGACAGCCTAGCGCAGCAGCTCTGTACCGAAACTGTACCGGACCAACGATTCTGAGAAGTCCCCCAGTGATTGGGGTTAGATCTCGGAATTCCCTGGTGTGTTGATAACACCAGGGAATTTGAGATGGTGCCGGGGCCGGAATCACACATCGCCTTGCAGGCCAATGCCAGCAACGATTTTGGATTTTCATGAGCTGCGCATACCCACAAAGTACCCGTAATTCTTCGAGTGTCCGGGTTGTTGCTTGAATGAAACGTCGTGAAGTGATCTGACGCGCAGTGAGGAGCGATCAAGTCATTGCCGGGGCGGTAGTATCTGGCCGAGGCGCTGGTGGCCAATAATGCCCAGACTTCGACACCGCCAGAGGACGCATGCCATGCTGCTTAGCCATATCCGACTCAAGAATTGGCGCAATTTTCAGGGGCTGGATGTGCCCCTGCGGCAGGTCACCTACGTGCTGGGGCCCAATGCGTCGGGCAAATCCAATCTGCTGGATGCCCTGCGTTTTCTGCGCGACGTGAGCAAGCGGCAGGGCGGCGGGTTGCAGGCCGCCATCGCGGATCGTGGAGGCATTTCTAAAGTGCGTTGCCTGCATGCGCGGCGCGATCCCGAGGTCGAGATTGATGTCGCACTGAGCCGGGAGCTGGATCAGAGCCAGCCCTCGTGGCGCTATGTGCTGGCGTTCAAGCCGGAGGGCAAGGGCGCGCAGCGGCTGCTGGTGTCACGCGAGCAGGTGTGGCGGGACGGCGAATTGCTCTTGAACCGGCCCGATGGCAAGGACAAAAAAGACACCTTGCTGTTGACCCAAACCCATCTGGAGCAGATTCAAACCAACCAGAACTTCCGCGAGCTGGCCGATTTTTTGAGTGAGATCACGTACCTGCACCTGGTGCCGCAGTTGCTGCGATTTGGCGACAGGATTGGTGGTAACCGGCTGTCGGATGATCCGTTCGGACAGGGTTTTCTGGAGCGGCTGAGCGCTACGCCAGAAAAAACGCGCAACGCGCGCCTGAAGAAAATCGGCGTTGCCTTGGCGCTGGCGGTGCCGCAATTTTCCGAATTGCGGTTTGAAAAAGACGACATGGGTCACCCGCATCTTCAGGCGCGCTACCAGCACCACCGCCCCAATGCCGGCTGGCAGTCGGAGGAGCATTTTTCTGATGGCACTTTGCGCTTGTTTGGGCTGCTGTGGATGCTGCTGGAAGGGGGTAACTCGATGCTGCTGCTGGAAGAGCCCGAGATTTCGCTCAACGACGCCATCGTCACGCAGATTCCACTCATCATCGAGCGCCTGCAACGTGGTCAGAAAAACAGACGCCAGGTGTTACTGACAACGCACAGCGAAGCGCTGCTCAGCAATCAGGGCATTGACGAACGCGGCGTGGTACTGCTGGAATCCGGCAAACAGGGCACTACAGGCCGAATCGTGAACGAAGACGAGCAGCGGGCGCTGCGCGCCGGGCTGAGTGTTGCGGAGGTGGTATTGCCCAAAACGCGACCCAGCGCGGTATCGCAACTGGGATTGTGGCAATGACGCCCATCGCGATTGCAACTGAGGACGAATTGAGCGAGGCCGTGGCCCTTCGGCTGGTGGCAGAGCTGACTGGGCCTTGTTGCGTGACGCACAGGTTGCGCAAAAACGGGTTCGGTTACCTGCGTTCCAAGATGGACAGTTGGCGTGAGATGGCCGCGCACCAAGTGGTGCTGGTGTTGACGGATCTGGACCAGCTTGCTTGCCCGCTGGCATTGCTCGATAGCTGGGTGGGGAAGGTGCGGTTGCCGCAGCGGCTGTTGCTGCGTATTGCTGTGCGTGAAGTGGAGGCTTGGGCACTTGCGGACCACGAAGCAATGCGCACCTTGGTAGGCCCCAAAGGGACCCTCCCGCCGCTGCCCGATGGGTTGCCTAACCCTAAGCTTGCCTTGCTCAAACTGGCCAAAGGGGCGCCCAGGGTCGTGAGGGACGATTTGCTGAGGGAATTGCCCGGCAGTGGCTTGGCGCAAGGGCTGGGCTATAACGCCCGCCTTGTGTCGTGGGTGATGAACGATTGGGACCCTCAACGAGCGGCCGAGCGTTCACCCAGCTTGGCGCGTGCCCGAAAGCGCTTGCGGGAGGCCACAGCCCTGTTGGGGCCATGAATATGCGCTGATCTCGCGCTTGCCCCGTGCGCTGCAGCATGTGATGTCGACAAGCGGTCGGCTTTGGTGGCGGCTAAACCCGCAAACAAAAAGGCCGGCAGCTCATAAAAAGCTACCGGCCTTATCTGTGGTGCCCGGGGCCGGAATCGAACCGGCACGCCTTGCGGCGGGGGATTTTGAGTCCCCTGCGTCTACCAATTTCACCACCCGGGCTGGAATTCGTGAAGCCGCAAATTATGGCACAGTAGGGCGCATGAAATACCAGACGATTGAGGACGCGGTGGGCCACACGCCGCTGGTGGCTTTGCAGCGCATTGGGGCGCAAGACAACAATGCCCGGGGTACCGTGGTGCTGGGCAAGCTCGAGGGCAACAACCCTGCGGGGTCGGTCAAAGACCGGCCTGCGCTGTCGATGATCCGCCGGGCCGAGGAGCGCGGTGACATCCAGCCGGGCGATACGCTGATCGAGGCCACGTCGGGCAACACCGGCATTGCCCTGGCCATGGCGGCTGCCATCAAGGGCTATCGCATGGTGCTGGTGATGCCCGAGGATTTGTCGATTGAGCGCGCCCAGACCATGAAGGCGTTTGGTGCCGAACTGGTGCTTACCCCCAAAAGCGGCGGCATGGAGCATGCCCGTGACCTGGCCGAGGCCATGCAAAAGCGCGGCGAGGGCAAGGTGCTGGACCAGTTTGCCAATGTCGACAACCCGCGCATCCACTACGAGACCACGGGCCCCGAGATCTGGGAGCAGACGGGCGGGCGCATCACGCATTTCGTCAGCGCCATGGGCACCACGGGCACCATCACGGGCGTCTCCCGCTTCCTCAAGGAGAAGAACCCCGGCGTGAAGATCATCGGCGCGCAGCCCGAGGAAGGTTCGCGCATCCCGGGCATCCGCAAGTGGCCGCAGGAATACCTGCCCAAGATCTACGACGCCAGCACGGTGGATGAGCTGGTGTACGTGAGCCAGGACAATGCAGAGGAAATGTGCCGGAGGCTGGCGCGCGAGGAGGGTATCTTCGCAGGCATCTCGGCGGCGGGCGCATGCTGGGTGGCACAGCAGATTGCCGCGCGCGAGGCCCACGCGACGGTGGTGTTCATCGTCTGCGACCGGGGCGACCGCTACCTGTCCACGGGCGTGTTCCCGGCCTGATCCACGGGCCGCCCCGGGCATTGATTGAGTCAAAAAACTGGCTGTTACGCATGTTTTCAAGCCATTTAAAGCTATTAAAATAAGAGCATATGCACTACGAGACTCGCTTCTGCACGCACTGCGGCACTGCGCTGCAAGCCATCGTGCGGGCGGAAGACGGGGGCGACAAAGAGCGGCTGCGCTGCCCAGCGTGCGGCTGGACGCACTGGAACAACCCCACCCCGGTGCTGGCGGCGATTGTGCAGGTCGATGGCAAGGTGCTGCTGGCCCGCAACGCGGCCTGGCCGGGCAAGATGTTTGCGCTGATCACCGGATTCATGGAGGCGGGCGAGTCGCCACAGGAGGGCATCGCCCGCGAGGTCAAGGAAGAGACCCATCTGGATGTCCAGACGACCACGCTGGTGGGCGCGTATGAGTTTGTGCGGATGAACCAGGTCATCATTGCCTACCATGTGGTCGCCACCGGCCAGGTTCGGCTGTCGCCTGAGCTGGTGGACTACCGGCTGTACGATCTGCCCGACCTGCGCTGCTGGCCTGCGGGCACGGGCTACGCGCTGGCCGACTGGCTGCGCTCCCAGGGGCATGAACCGGTGTTTTTTAACCCAGCGGAAAATGAGGAACGCCGCCGCAGCCTCGATGCCGCTTTATCCGACAATTGACCATGACGAACCCCCTGGACACCATGCAAATCCACAAAGAAATCGATACCCGCGGTCTGAACTGTCCGCTGCCCATCCTCAAGGCCAAAAAGGCGTTGGCTGACATGGCCAGCGGCGAGCTGCTCAAGGTGGTGGCCACCGACCGTGGCTCGCTGCACGACTTCTTGGCCTTTGCCAAGCAAACGGGCAATGAGCTGGTCGAGCAGCAGACCGAGGGCGAGGAATACATTCACATCCTGCGCCGCCGTTGAGCCAGCAGGCCGCCGCGCCCCTGCGGGCGCGCAGCACCTTGAACCCAACGATCGATCTTCTGGGGCAGTGCTGGCGGCCCTCGGCGGATTTTTTGTCTGCGCCTAGTGTCATGTCCCGTTAATTTCTGGCATTAATCGTGCATGCCAATGCGGTATCTTGGGAACGGAGATACCGCCATGAGGACAGGAAGACCGAAAGTCGAGTTGCTGCTGACGGACGATGAGCGCTCGCAGCTTCAG